>JAMHUH010000622.1:0-13873 GCA_035904925.1 Nannocystaceae bacterium | reverse complement strand
GCGCGCTTCCCGGGTGATAGAGCGCCGACCGGTTTGAATTCGCGTGCTGAGGTGCGTCTGGGGCCGTCCGAGGGTAGGAGCGAGGCCGAAGGCATATCCGGTCATATGTCGAGCGCCGAGCGACACCGCCTCGGGCGGCTTGGCGCCGGCGAGATCGGCTGAAGACGTCTCCGGTACAGTGGACCGGTGTCGACCCCTCGTTCACCCATCGCTGCGGGAGCTGGCCTCGCCATTCTGGCCGCCCTGAGCTTCGGGGTGACGACGCCAATCGTCGAGCGAGCGGGTCGAGGGTTGGGAGCGTTCTCGACCGCCGCCTTGCTCTACGCGGGTGCGTGCCTCTCGGCCTTCGCCCTCGGCCGACTGTCGCCATCGTCTGGCGCTCCGCTCCGAAGGGCGCACGTCGGTCGCCTGCTTGCCATCGCGGTCGTCGGTGCCGGAGTCGCGCCCACATTGCTCGCGTGGGGTCTCCAACGTGCGGGCGCGACCACGGGCTCGCTCCTGCTCAACCTGGAGGCCGTGTTCACCGTCGTGCTCGCGTGGGCGCTTTACCGCGAGCCCATCGGCCGGCGGGTGCTGGTCGCGCTCGGGCTGATGGCTCTCGGCGGGATCGCGCTCACGCTCGATGCGGCGTCGAGCGCAGGATGGAGTGCTCTCGGCGCCTTGGCCATCGCCGGTGCAACGGCCGCATGGGCGCTCGACAACACGCTGATGCGCGGCCTGGCCGAACAAGATCCGGTCAGCATCGTTGCTAGCAAGGGTGGGCTCGGCGTGATCCTCACCGGCACCGCAGCCTTCGCCTTCGGCGAGCCTCTGCCCGCAGCACGAGCTGCACTGGTGCTGCTCGCATGCGGCGCTACCGGCTACGGATTGAGCCTGCGGCTCTACTTGCTCGCTCAGCGACGCATCGGAGCCGCGCGGACGGGATCGATCTTCGCCGTGGCCCCGTTCGTCGGCGCAGCGCTGGCCTGGTGCCTCGGCGACAAGACGCTGGGGGCGTGGACGCTCGTTTCGGCCGCTCTTTTTGCCACTGGCGTGATCCTCCACGTGACCGAGCGTCACCAACACGCCCACGCTCACCCCGAGGCCGAGCACGACCACCCGCACCGTCACGACGACGGGCACCACGACCACGCTCATGACCCGCCGTTCCTCGGCGAGCACTCGCACCCGCATCGCCACGAGCACGTCGAGCACGACCACGACCACGCTCCGGATGTCCATCACGAGCACGTGCACGCGTAGCGCGTGTCCGCTCCCAATACTCGCACCCCTCCTTGCCCGCCCAACCTTGGGCGGTGGTTCACGCGCGGCCCCAGCCCTCGGCAACGAGCGCGGCGAGGATCGCCTTGCCGCGGTGGCCCCAGATCGGATGGGGGAGGGCGCTGGCCCGATCCGCGAGCCGGTTGGCCGCGTTCGCGGTCGTGATGCCCTCTTGGCTGGCGAGCTCGAGCACGGCCCGGGTGATCACGTAGACCGCGTTGTCCCAGTCGCGGCCAAAGTGGCGCTCGATCGCGGGATCTTGGGGCAGCGAGCCGTATTGCTCGTTGGCACAATTGACGATGCCCATGCGGTTGGCCACGTAGTCGGGCACGTAGACGATCCCGCGCTCGGCCAGGGCGTGGTCGTCCCGGCGATCGTCGAGCAGCTGGTTGTTGGCCGCGCCGCAGACGATCGGTGCTCGGATGCCGGGGATCGTGGTCGGGTTGAGCACGGCCCCGAGCGCGCAAGGGGCCAGCACGTCGCAAGGCTCGGCGAGGATCGAGTCGTCGCCGGGCGCGGCCAACCGGACCTCGAGTGGTTGGCCAGCGAAGCGAGCCCGGACCTCGGCGCAGCGCTCCTCGGTGATGTCGGTCGCGATGATCTTGCCGACCCCGCGCGCGAGCAGCTCTTCGATCATGAAGCCGGCCACGTTGCCAGCGCCCTGCATGGCGATCGTCTTGCCCGCGATCGTGCCCATGCCGCGATGATCGAGCGCGGCCTCCATCGCACAGACCACACCCTTGGCGGTCGCGGGCGAGGGGTTGCCGCTGCCGCCGACCGCCGGCGGGATCGAGATCGCGAAGCGGGTCGTCTCGAACACCGCGGCGACGTCGGGCGGGCTGGTGCCGACGTCCTCGGCGGTGATGTAGAGGCCGCGCAGCGAGGTCGTGAAGCTGCCGTACTCGCGGTAGAGCACGCGCCGATACCCGGGGTCCTTGAAGCGATCACCCGGCTGGCGGGCGATGATGCCCTTGCCGCCGCCCCACCACAGGCCGGCCAGCGCGTTCTTGCGGGCCATGCCGAGCGAGAGCCGCAGGCCGTCGCGCAAGAAGGTGTCGAGGTTGGCGTAGGGCCACTGGCGCAGACCACCGGCGCCTTGGCCTCGCACCGTCGTGTGGACGAAGGCCCCGAAGAGCGCCCCGGTCTCGGGCCCCGTCGCCAAGAACACGCCCTCGTGGCGGTGGAAGTCGCGATCGTTGGCCATCAGCGCCGCCGCGAGCTCGTCGAGCCAGGGCTGGCTGGCGACCAGCCGCTCGCGCTCGAAGTCCCAGGTCAGGGACGCTCGACCGCCGTGGTCGCGCAGACGTTGGGTGAAGCTCTCGGGATCGAGGTCGAGCAGGCTGGTCACGGGCGGGAAATCTATCAGAGCCGCACTCGCAGACACGACCGGCTCGGGGTGAGCCTCGGACGTGCAGAGAGCTTCACACGCGGAGCCGCGGACGCGGCAAGATGGCCGCATGACCCGAGTCGGCAACAACATCAAGATCGTCGGTCCGGCGAGTCGGCGCGCGCTGTGGCGGGCCGTGTTCGGCGAGGTCCTCGGCGGCGCGCATCAGCCCGCGGGTCCCGCCTTCGACGTCTATCGGCTCGACCCCGACGGCAGCACGGTCGGGCTCGAATTCGTCGAGCATCCCTTGCGCAGCGACGCCGAGATCCAACGCGACGGTGTCTGGCTCGAGTTCGTGGTCGAGGACCCCGCGGCCACGACCGCCGAGCTGGTCGACATGGGCCTGCGCCAGCTCGATCACGCGGTCGGCGGTCACGCCTATCTGCAGCTGCCGGGCGGGCCCGTGTTTCGACTCGTCGGCGTCAAAGCGTGAGCCGCCAAGCGAGCAGCCCGTGGTGCTACGCTCGGGCGGTGCGGCGCCTCGACCTCGGACTCGCGCTCGGCCTGAGCGCGTGCGTCACCCAAGCGCCCGCGCTCGACGAGAGCGGCGAGTCGTCCGAGTCCACGGGCACTTCGCAGACCACCGAGTCGGGCTCCGAGACCACCGAGAACACCGAGACCGCCGACACCGGCCTCGACACGCCGCCGCCGACACCCACGCTGGCGAGCCCGAGCGACGGCGCCATCGATCTTCCGCTCTCGACCAGCCTGTGCTGGAACCCGGTCGTCGACGCCGAGGGCGACGCGCTCCGTTATCGCGTGTTCATCGACGACACCGAGCTGACCCAAGGGATCCTGGGCGAGGCGATGGGCCACGCCGGGCCCTGCGTCGGCCCGCTGCTCTTCGCCTACGAGCGCGAGTACGCCTGGCAGGTCTCGGCCTTCGAAGTCGACGATCCGAGCCAGGCCTCGCCGCGCAGCGAGGCCTGGCGCTTCACCACGATCGACGACGGGCTGACCTCGACCGTGTTCGTCGACGACTTCAGCGAGGACCTCGGCTGGCAGGTCGGCGGCGACGCGAGCTCGGGTGCGTGGGTGCGCGGCGACCCGAGCCCAGCCTCGCTCGCCGGCGAGAGCTCGCAGCCGAGCAACTGCGCCGGCGGGACGGCCTGCTTCTTCACCGGGCAGAACTTCGCCGGCGTCGCCGACGACCAAGACGTGGCGGGCGGCACGACGGTGCTGACCTCGCCGGCCTTCGATCTCGAGGGCGCCGCGACGGCGACGGTTCGGCTCGAGCGCTTCTTCTTCAAGTCCGATCCCGGACCCGGGCCCGAGCTCCGGATCGAGCTGCTGGTGCCCAACCCCAACGCGCCCGAGGGCTGGGACAGCTTCGAACTCGAGGCGCTCGACCAGCCCAGCGCGAGCGCACCCGCCAACCTATGGACGCCGCGCGAGTACGCAGCTTGCGGCGCGCCGATGGCCGCTGGTTCACGTCTGCGAATCAGCGCCAGCGATCTGGGCGCGGGGATCCTCGAGGCCGCGATCGACTCGGTCTCGGTCCACGCCCACGCCAACGCCAGCGTGTGCGGGGCAGGGGAGGGGGGCATCTGCGATCCGAGCCTCGGCGCCGAGGCCTGCCCCGACGCGTTGCTCTGCTGCTCGCAAGGCGTGGTCGAGGTCGGCGTCCATCGCTGCGAGCCGGCCGTCGCCGGGCTCGACTTCACCAACCCGACCGCCTCGCCCGACGCCCCGGGCAACGGCCCGCTCGGCTGCGACGCGCCCGATCTGATCGTCGACACGAACTGGCTCGAGCCGCTCTTCGCCGACATCTTCATCAGCGACGCGACCTGCGAATTGCTCGAGGGCTGCGTCGGTGGCGTGGGCTGGCGAAAGGTCATGCTCTTCACCATCGCCACGCCCAACGTCGGCTCCGACGACCTCGCGCTCGGGATCCCGGCCAACCTACCCGAGCTCTTTCACTACAGCGCCTGCCACGACCACTATCACTTCGACGAGTTCGCCCGCTACGAGCTGCGCGACGGCGCCGACGTGATCGCCACCGGTCACAAGCAGGCGTTTTGCTTGCTCGACACGACCAGCTGGGCGTGGCCGCTCGCGCTGCCGCAATTCGACTGCGCCAACCAAGGCATCAGCCGCGGGTTCTCGGACTTCTACGAGTCGGGCCTGCCTTGCCAGTGGATCGACGTGACCGACACGCCGCCCGGCGACTACACGCTGCGGATCACCCTCAACCAGCCTCGCCCCGGCCACGCGCTGCCGATGCTGATCGAGCGCGACTCCACCAACGACATGGCCGAGGTTCCGATCGCGATCCCCTGATCCGCTGGGAGCCAGGCAAAACGAAGCGGGCGGACCCGAGGCCCGCCCGCTCGCGCTTCGTCGACTCGACTCAGAGCCCGGCCAGCTCGAGCCCGCTGAAGAAGAAGCCCATCTCGAACGCCGCGGTCGCCTCGGCGTCGGAGCCGTGCGTGGCGTTGCGCTCGATGTTGGTCCCGAAGCGCTTGCGCAGGGCAGCGTCGGGGGCGTTCGCGGGGTTGGTCGGGCCCATCAGGTCGCGCCAGCGCTGGATGGCGTTGTCACCCTCGAGCACCATCGCGACGATCGGGCCTTCGGTCATGAAGCGGACCAGGTCGCCGAAGAAGGGCCGCTCGGCGTGGACGTGGTAGAAGCCCTTGGCCTGGGTCTCGCTGAGCCGCAGGGACTTGAGCGCGACGACCTTCAGGCCGGACTCCTGGATGGCCGAGATGATGGCGCCCTGATGTCCGGCGGCAACTGCGTCAGGCTTGATGGCAGCAAAAGTGCGTTGCATGGCGCGGCGGAAGCTAGGAGTTCGTCCGCGATTTGTCCAGCGCGCCGATCGTCTGGCAAGCTGACTGCATGCCATACCTCAATCGCCGCGCAGGGAAGAAGGAGCGGCGGTCGGGGCCGACCGGCCAGGGCGAGATCGAGTTCGGCCTCGTGATCTTGCTCGCTGCCGGACCCGGACTCGTGGGGTGCGGGCCTGCGCGCTTCGACGGCAAAGAGGGGTTCAGCGGCGACGAAGTCGGAGCCGCGAGCGAGACCGACACGGGCAGCGAGACCGACACCACGAGCGACACGACCGAGACCGGTGAGACCTGCCCGGAGCTGGTCTCGACTGGCAACGTCTCGCTCGACTCGCCCGACAAGCTGAGCGCGATCGCGGGCGTGACCAAGATCGACGGCAACGTCGAGATCACCGGCACGCCCGGATCCCTCGCCGGGCTCGAGTGTCTCGAAGAAGTGACCGGCTTCGTCTACATGCACGATCATGATCTGGTCGATCTCGGCGGGGTCGAGCGGCTCGACAAGATCGGTGGCTACCTCTACATCGGCCAGGGCCCCGCGCTCGAGAGCCTGCATGGGCTCGAGTCGCTGCGCCAGGTCGGCGGCTACCTGCACGTGCTCGAGAACCCGTCGCTGACCAGCCTCGACGGCCTCGATCAGCTGGTCATCCTCGACGGCTTCCTGATCATCGCCAACAACCCGCAGCTGACCAACATCGACGCGCTGGCCAGCTTGCCCGGCACCTACGATCAAGTCGGCATCAGCGACAACGCCAGCCTGACCAGCCTCGACGGCCTCTCGGGCATGATCGGGATCGGCGGTGGTCTGCGGATCGTCAACAACCCCTCGCTCGTGGACACCAGCGGGCTCGCGGGCGTCCAGGCGGTCGCGGGCAACGCCTTCTTCCAGGCCAATCCTCAGGTCAGTGATCTGGGCCTGTGGAGCACCGAGACCATCGATGGCTACCTGGTCGTGGTCGACATGCCGGGCTTGGCCAACTTCGACGCGCTCGGGCAGGTCTACGGGATCGACGGGCCGCTCTACGTGCTCGACACCGGCGTCAGTCACTTCGATGGCCTGAAGAGCCTGGTCTGGCTGGGCGGCGATCTGTGGGTCCAAGACAACCCCAACTTGGTCCAGATCGACGGCTTGATCGGCCTGACCGAGCTGCACGGGCTCGCCCGCATCGACCTCAACCCGCAGCTGGTCAGCACCGCCGGGCTCGGCCAGGTCAAGACCATCCCGCGCGGGCTCTCGCTCTGGGGCAACCCCAAGCTGCAGATCGTCGGCTTCAACGCGCTCGAGGGCGTCGGCGACTTCATGCGGATCGGGTTCACCGACAACCTGACCAGCCTCGGGCCTTCGCAGCTGCAGACCGTGGTCGGCGACCTCTTGCTGTGGAACAACGACGCCCTGGTCGAGATCGACGGGCTCAGCAAGCTCGAGACCGTCGGCGGCCGCCTCTACCTGCGCGAGAACCCCTCGCTGGCCAGCGTCCAGGGGCTCGGCGCGCTGACGACCGTGTTTGGTCGCGTGCAGATCATCGACAACGACGCGCTCGGCAACCTCAATGGGCTCGGCGCGCTGACCTTCGCGTTCGAGGTCAACCTGACCGGCAACTTCTTGCTGACCAACATCGCCGGGCTCTCCAACCTCCAGCAGCTGCCCGGCGATCTGCGGGTGGTCCAGAACGAGGCGCTCAGCAACCTCGCGGGGCTCAACCTGCTCGGTCAGATCGGCGGCGACCTGCAGATCCAGAGCAACTTCAACCTCGAGGCGATCCCCGGCCTCCAGACGCTGACCCAGGTCAACGGCAACGTGGCGATCACCAACAACACCGATCTGGGCACCTGCATCGCCCAGGACCTCGTCGACCAGCTCTCGGTGATCGGTGGCAGCGTCGACGTCAGTGGCAACAAGCCCGACGCCTGCGGCTGAGCCAGCCTCAGAACACCACGCTCAGGCCGCCGCCGAGCCCCATCTGAAGGCGGCCGGGCGCGTCGTCGAAGTAGTAGGCGACGTCGGTCCGCAGCAGGCCCGAGAAGCGGGCCGCCTGCTTGCCCCACTTGGCCGGGAAGGGGAAGCGCAAGCCGAAGCCGAGCTGGGCGCCCGTGCGATGGTGGATGGTCTTGGCCGTGCCGAGCAGCGTGTGCCCGGGCTCGTGGACGAACTCGTCGCCATGCGATTGATGCAGGTGGGTCATCCCGACGAAAAAATTGGGTCGGACCACGAGCGAGCGACGCAGCTCCCAGCGCAAGCCGGCCAAGATCTGACCGCTGAGCTGCAGGGGAGGCGCATACACGCCCTCGCCGAACTCGGCCTCGAAGTAGAGGCCCTTCCACATCCGAATGCCGACGCCGAGCTGGACCGATCCGCCGAGCTCGGCAGTATCGAGCAGGCGGGCCCCGACCCGCGGCAGCACGTGAATCTCGAAGCGACGCGCGTCGAGCTCGGGCAGCGTCGGCCCGGCCGCTTTGGTCGTGGCTTTCGTGGCTTCGGGTTCGGCGGCGAGGGGAGAGGCGAGCAGCGAGGCGCAGAGCATTGCAGCGAGCATGGCCGCCAAACACCGGCGCTCGAGCAAGGCGTCACCGGGGTAATTCGCGACGGCGCGAGCGTTGCGAGCTGCAACGCCGTCGAGTCCTTCAGCTCGCGCCGTCGAGTCCTTCAGCTCGCGCCGTCGAGGCGCGTATACACGGTAAACATCTCGACCTCGGTCAGCGCGACGAGTCGATGCTCGCGATCGGGGTGAACGAAGATCGGCGCCGCCGGGAGCATCTCGACTCGATCGATGCCCTCGCCCTCGATCACCTCGAGCACCGCACGGCCGCCGGTCAACATCACGACCATGTCGCGTCGGCCTCGCGTGGAGACCAACACCTTCTCGCCGGCGCGGACCCTGAGGATCTTGCAGGTGTAGGCGTCCGCGTCGGCCCACACGAACTCGCCGCCGAACGAGCGCGACTCGAAGGGGGGTCCGAAGTCGCTGTCCTCGTCGAGGGTGTCGGCTTCGCCCTCGTCGCCCTCGGCTCCGCGTGCTTCCGCCTCGTCTTCGTCGTCCTCGTCGTCCTCGTCGGCGTCGTCCTCGTCGTCGAGCGTGGACACCCGACCCTCGGCATCGTCCGGGGGGGCGACGGGCTCGTCTGGGTTCTGCATGCCGGGACACTCTACCGCTCGGGCCGACCCTCGTCAGCGTCCGGATGCGCCCACTACTTGGATTTGGGCTTCTCGCCCGCGGATTTGTCCGTCCCCGACTTCTCGGCCTTCTCGGGCTTGTCGGGCTTGTCGGCTGCGGGCTTCGCAGCGCCGGGCTTCTGGGCCTTGGTCTTGGGCTCGGACTTGGCGTCGCCCTCTTTGCCCTCGGGCTTGCCCTCGTCGACGTAGACCTCTTCCTCGGGCTTGCCAGCGTCGGGGTTGGTCTGCCGCTTTTGCAGGGCCAAGCGGGCCCGACGGGCCGCGTCGTGATCCCAGGTGTCGACCTTGCCGTCGCCGTTGACGTCGTAGCCGATCCGGTCGATCTGCTTGCCCATGTAGTAGGTGAACATGTCGGGCCGACCGTCGGCGTCGCGGTCGGTCTCGACCCGGACCATCCGACCCTCGTCGTAGATCCGCCACGAGTCGGCGAAGCCATCTTGGTTGAGGTCGATCTCGTCACGGGTCAGCTTGCCCTCGGAGTAGTAGCGGCCCATGTCGATCCGACCGTCGAAGTCCTGATCGAATTGCTCGCGGGCGATCGCACCCGAGGGCTCGTAGTAGAAGAACGCGTCGAGCCGACCATCGAAGTTGAGGTCGGCCTGCTTGCACGCCAGCTTCTCGCCGCCCGGGTCGCTGACGTAGAGCGTGACGAGATCGGCGTAGCCATCTTGGTTCACGTCGACCTGGTGCTCGCGCTTGCCCGTGCGACTGCAGCGTTCGCCGTCGACGGTGAGGTACTCGAGATCCTTGGCGTTGCGGTTGCGGCCGGGCGGGTCGCGTGGGTCGTCGGGGTCGCTCGACGAGCTGGTCGTCGTCTTGCCCAGCTTGGCCTCGGCGCTCTCGTCGGGAGCGTCGCTCTCGCCCTTCTTGCCCTTGTTCTTGCAGCCGCCAGCGACGAGCATCGTGCCGATCACCAACATGCCGAGAATTCGCGTGTGCACCGACGAGCAGGGTAGGCGGCGTTTCTGCTGCGAGCAAGCCGAGTCCGGGCTCGAGCAGGTCGCGTGAAGCGATCCTCGAGCGCCGTCATCCATGAGGTTCGGCCGGCATCGAAGCCCTTCGAGATCGCGCGAGAGGGCGTCGCGACGGCTTGCGCCGTCGGCCCTCACGGCTTGCGCTGACTACGCCCCCCACCGGCTGCGAGCGACTCATGGCCGCCAGTTCGGGGCCACGAGCCGCCGCCTGCGGTCCGAGACCCGACCTTTCGGCGACCCACGGGCGATGTGGTAGGTAGCCCCGCCGAGCCCGCCGGCTCGTTCACCTTCATGAGCCCCGTATCAGAGCGTGCCGACACCCACGGCCCATCGCACGGACCCCACTCGCTCGACGAATGCGTCGACAGCTCGAGCCTGCCCGTCCGCGACCACATCCGCAGCTTCTGCATCATCGCCCACATCGATCACGGCAAGAGCACGCTCGCCGATCGACTGATGGAACACACCGGACTCCTCGGCGCCCGCGACAAGGCCGAGCAGTACCTCGATCGGATGGACATCGAGCGCGAGCGCGGGATCACGATCAAGGCCCAGGCCGTCCGCATGCACTACACGGGCATGGACGGGCAGGTCTATCAGCTCGATCTGATCGACACGCCCGGCCACGTCGACTTCAACTACGAGGTCTCGCGCTCGCTGGCCGCCTGCGACGGCGCGCTCTTGGTCGTCGACGCGACCCAGGGCGTCGAGGCGCAGACGCTGGCCAACGTCTACCTGGCGCTCGACGCCGAGCTCGAGATCATCCCGGTCATCAACAAGATCGATCTGCCGAGCGCCGACGTCGAGAGGGTCAAGCGCGACATCGAAGAGATGGTCGGGCTCGACGCCAGCCAGGCGATCTGCGTCAGCGCCAAGACCGGCATCGGCATCGACGATCTGCTCGAGGCCATCGTCACCTACGTCCCGCCGCCGCGGGCCAACCCCGAGGGCCTGCTCAAGGCGCTGGTGATCGACTCGTGGTGGGACACCTACCGCGGCGTGATCTCGCTGGTCCGGGTCATGTCCGGCACCCTGCGGCCCAAGCAGCAGATCCGCTACATGGCGACCGACAAGGTGTTCGAGGTGCTCGAGGTCGGGGTGTTCTCGCCCGACGCGACCAAGCTGCCCAAGCTCGAGGCCGGCGAGGTCGGCTTCATCATCGCCAACGTCAAGGAGGTCGCCGACTCCAAGGTCGGCGACACGCTGCTGGGCTTCGACGACCGGACCAGCAAGCCGCTGCCGGGCTTCAAAGAGGTCCAGCAGATGGTCTTCGCCGGGGTCTTCCCGACCGACAGCGCCAAGTATGCCGATCTCCGCGACGCGCTGGCCAAGCTGACCCTCAACGACGCCAGCGTGACCTGGGAGCCCGAGACCTCCGACGCGCTCGGGTTCGGGTTCCGGCTCGGCTTCCTCGGCCTGCTGCACATGGAGATCATCCAAGAGCGGCTCGAGCGAGAGTACGACCTCGACCTGATCACGACCGCGCCGAGCGTGAAATTTCGAGTCACGCTCAACGACGGCAGCGTGACGGTGATCGACAATCCGGCTCGCTTCCCGGAGCCCGGCGACATCCGAATCATCGAAGAGCCGATGATCATCGCTCGGATCCAGTCGCCCGAGGAGTACGTCGGCGTGCTGATGAAGCTCTGTCAGGATCGCCGCGGCATCCAGCGCGACCTGACCTTCATGACCCAGACCCGCGTCCAGCTGACCTACGAGCTGCCGCTGGCCGAGGTCGTGTTCGGCTTCTACGACCGGCTCAAGAGCATCTCGCGTGGCTACGCGAGCCTCGACTACACGACCGGCGAGTACCGCGAGTCCGACCTCGTTCGGCTCGACCTCATGGTCAACGGCGAGAAGGTCGACGCGCTCTCGCTGATCACCCACCGTGACAGCGCGTTCCAGCGCGGCCACGATCTGTGCGTCAAGATGAAGGACGAGATTCCGCGCCAGCAGTTCGAGGTCGCCATCCAGGCGGCGATCGGGGCCCGGATCATCGCCCGGACGACCGTCAAGGCCCTGCGCAAGAACGTGCTGGCCAAGTGCTACGGCGGCGACGTCAGCCGCAAACGCAAGCTGCTCGAGAAACAAAAGAAGGGCAAGCGGCGACTCAAGGCGGTGGGCAACGTCGAGATTCCGCAGGGCGCCTTCCATGCCATCCTGAAGCTGGAGCAGTAGCGAAGTGCCTCCCGACGAACCATCACGCGACGACGTGCCCAGCCCCGAGCCTGCGCCCGCGAGCGGCCGCAACGCCCGTGTCAACCTCAAGCGGCCCAAGCCCGAGCCCAAGCGACCGACTCGATCCGCCAACTACATCCGCTCCGCGTCCAAGAGCCTGCGCCGCGAAGCCGAGAAGATCCTGACCAAGGCGCGGCATCGCGATCGGATCCCCGAGAAGATCGTCAAGCAGATCGAGTACTCGGTCGCCGAGATCGATCGACTGCTGGGCGGCGAGGACGTCGTCGCGCTCGAGCGCGAGGCCGAGGCGCTCGACGACCTGCTCCACGTCCACGCCTCGTTCGCCCGCAAGAGCGCGCTGCGAGAGACGCTCGAGAACGTCGGCATCGCGATCGCCGTCGCGCTCGCGGTCCGCTCGTGTCTCTACGAGCCCTTCAAGATCCCCAGCGGCAGCATGATGCCGACCCTGCGCGCGGGCGATCACATCTTCGTCAACAAGTTCGCCTACGGCGTCCAGATCCCGCTGACGACCACGGTGATCGGCAAGGACTGGTTCAGCGAGATCCAGCGCGGCGAGGTCATCGTGTTCCGCTACCCGCTCAAGGAGTCCGACGACTTCATCAAGCGGGTCATCGCGGTCCCGGGCGACACCTTGCGGGTCAACGGCGACCGCCGGCGGATGGAGCTGATGCGCGCCGGCGAGGACCACTTCGAGCCGATCGAGCGCGAGCGTCTGGCCGACGAGAAGTGCCTGGCCGAGAATTCCTCGGAGCCGATCGACAACTGCACGGTCTACCGCGAGACCATCGGCGACAAGAGCTACATCGTTCGCTACCGCGACGATCTGCGGACCACCGATCCGAGCACGCGGACCTTCGTCGTCCCGCCCGAGCACCTGCTGGTCATGGGCGACAACCGCAACGCCTCGCACGACTCGCTCGCGTGGCAGGTCAACGAGGACGCCGTCTCGGCCGCCGGCTTGCTCTCGCGGATCGATCTGCACGACATCACGGGCGTCGAGGGCCGGATCGAGATCCGCGAGGGCCTGGGCGAGACGACCGACAACGACGACGCTCGGCTCGACCGCGTTCGCTACATCGCCGAGCGGACCTCGCCGCCGCACGAGCTCGAGCTCGAGGTCTGGCGCGCCGCTGGGCCTGGACTCGACGCGACGGCAGTGGGGGAGAGCCTGGCCTTGGCGATCGGGGCGACCGAGCGGGTCGGCTTCGACGGCTTGCTCGACGACGCGATCGGCCTCGGCCCGCGCGAGCGCGAGCGCCTGGTCGAGATTGGCGGTGGCCTCGGCGAGATCCATCGCGGCGAAGACCCCGTGGCTCGAGAGCTGATCTTTCATTCGCCCGACGATCAGCTGGTCTTTCGCCTCCATTGCGGCCGCAGCCGCTGCGTTCGCTGGGCCGACCTCGGCGCTCGGCTGGTCCGCGTGATCGAGTCTTGGCAGGCCAACCCGGACTACGACGCCCGCGAGATGCTGGTCCGCGAGACCGGAAATCCCCGCAGCCAACCCGCGCGGGCCCACGGCGACGAGCGCTTCATCGAGCGTCGCTTTGGCTCGATCGGCACGGGCCTGCGCTTGCGAGCCTGGCGGACGCCGAGCGAGAGCTTGCCGGTCCTGCGCGACGCCGTGCTCGGCGGGTTTGGGGTTGGTCCGGTCGGTGCCGCGCTCAACGCTCGTTTCGACCGACCCAAGCGCGAGGCCGCCGAGCTGACCGATGTCGCGTCGAGCTCGCTGACCACCGCCTCGCTGATCACGCTCGACGCCAGTTCGGGCTGGGTCGTGGTCCTGGCCGACGATCAACACGCGATGCTGGCCGTGCTCGAGTGCGGCACCAAGCGCTGCAAGTCGCGTCAGGACGTCGTCGATCTCGCGGTCGCGGTCAGCGGTCGACTCGTCGACGCCGCCGACGATCCGAGCCGAATGCCCGACTTGCTCGCGCAGAGCGACGCCGGGGCGCTGCCCGAGGTGCCCGTGGTCGGATCGAGCGCGTATTACTGGGATCATGTCCAGTACGACGGCAGGGTGCTGGACGACAGCCACTCGATCCAACTCGACGTCGAGATGAACCCGCCCGATGGCCTGGCCAGCGCGCTCGAGCGG
>JAMHUH010000621.1:0-1585 GCA_035904925.1 Nannocystaceae bacterium | reverse complement strand
CGCTGGTCTACCTGCCCTATCTGTTCAAGGAGATCGTCAAGTCCAACCTCGACGTGCTCAAGATCGTCTGGCGTCCGGGCGCCCTGAAGGTCGCGCCCAAGGTCATCCGGGTCCCGCACTCGATGCGGACCGCCTACGGGTTGGTCACCTACGCCAACTCGATCACGCTGACCCCGGGCACGGTCACGGTCGAGATCGGTGAGGACGAGCTGCTCGTCCACTGCTTGGCGCCCGAGTTCGCGGAGGGCCTGCTCACCGGCGACATGGAGGCCCGCTGCAAGAAGCTCGAGGGCGAGCCGGTCCGGGAGGCGCCACGATGACGGCCGCCATGCCCCCGCTGCTGCTCGGGCTCTCGGCCGCGAGCTCGATGATCTTCGCAACCTGCGTGGTCTTGTTGATCAGCACCGCGATGCTGCTGATCCGCGCGCTCAAGGGCCCGACCGAATTCGATCGGATCTTGGCCGTCAACGCGATCGGCACCAAGGCGGTGCTGCTGGTCTCGTGCATCGCCTTCCTCGACCTCGAGCGCGGGACCCCGGGCTTCTTCATCGACACCGCGATCGTCTACGCGCTCATCAACTTCGTCGCGACGATCGCGATCCTCAAGTACATCCAGTATCGGAGGCTGGGCTGATGGGCATCTTGCAGATCATCGGCTCGCTCTTCTTGGTCGGCGGCTGGGTGTTCGCGCTGACCGGCTCGTTCGGCGTGCTGCGGATGCCGGACTTCTATTCGCGCCTCCATCCGGCCGGAAAGACCGACTCCTTCGCGCAAGCGCTGATCGTCCTGGGCCTGTGCCTGTTCGCGCTCCAGGGCCTGATCCCGAGCGGCGACGAGCCCGAGCACGCCCATGACTGGCTCGCGACCGTCGGCACGATCGACCTGGTCCTCAAGCTGCTGCTCTTGACCGCCCTGATCTTCCTGACCTCGCCGACCTCGACCCACGCGATCTCCAAGGCCGCGCGCCTCGATCGCTTCACCAAGATCCATGTCGAAGGCGACGACCTGGCCGACGCCGGCGACAGCCGCGTCGGCGACAGCCGCGTCGGTGACATTGTCGTCGAGGGTGACGTCCACGTCCCGCTCGCCGACCGCCCGAGCAAGGTGTTCGACATCGACGACGACAAGCCCGAAGCCGAGGAGAGCTGAGCATGCTCGACGAGATCCTGACCCTCGACGTGTTCTTGCTGATCTTGGTCGCCGCGACCGCGGTCGCGGTCATCCAGGTCCGCAGCCTCTTCTCCGCGACCATCTTGTCCGGCATCTACAGCCTGCTGATGGCCGTGGTCTGGACCAACATGCACGCGCTCGACGTGGCCTTCACCGAGGCGGCCGTCGGCGCGGGCATCTCGACGATCCTGCTGCTCGGCGCGCTGGTCCTGACCGGGCGCTTCGCCAAGAAAGAGTCGCCCATCCATGTCCCGGGCCTGCTCCTGTGCGGACTGACCGGCGCGATGCTGATCTACGGCACGCTCGACATGCCCAAGTTCGGCGATCCGAGCGCGCCGATCCACAACCTGCGCGTGCCCGGGATGATCCGCCAGGACATCGGCAAGCACCCCAGCGCCGCGCCGCGGGTCCAGCA
>JAMHUH010000620.1:0-23119 GCA_035904925.1 Nannocystaceae bacterium | reverse complement strand
GGGCCTGATGCAGGGTCGAAAGTGGCGCTACGGCGAGGGCGGCAAGACCCACGAACTCGCGCTGAGTCCCCGGCTCGAGGTCAACGACGCCTGGGTAGGCCTGCGCGCGGCCGAGCGCGGTCAGGGGATCACGATCGCGCTCTCTTACATGATCGTCGACGCGCTCGCGGCCGGTACCTTGGTGCTGGTGCTCGACGAATTCGCGCCGCGGGCGATCCCCGTACAGTTGGTGATCCCGGCGTCGCGGGTGATCTCGGCCAAAGTGCGATCGTTCTTGGACTTCGCGGCCGCGCGGCTGGGCGCTCGCCTGAGCGCAGAGGCGGCGCGATTGGGCAAGGCGAACCGACGGAGCTGATCTGCCGGCTGCGACGCGGCTACGCGACGTATTGAACGAAATGACGAACCGAACGCTCAACCTCGCGGGCGACGAAAGCGAACCAAGTAGATCACCAGCGCGGCGCTCATCCACGCGATGCCGATGAACGCCGCGCCGCGGACCTCGGGATCCAACCAAGCGCCGACGACCACGCCGAGCTCGGCGAGCCCGAAGGCGGCGGGCACCCAGGGGAAGCCCGGCATTCGCACGGGTCGCTCGCGGTGGGGGTAGCGGCGAACCAGCACGAGCGAGGCCATGCCGGTCAGCGCGAAGAAGATCGCGTCGACCAGGACCACGCCAGTCAGCAGACGATCGATCCCGTCGGCGCCCGCGGCGAGCAACAAGAGGACCGCGGTGGCGCTCAGCAGGCCGATCGCAGGCACCGGCGTGCCGCGGGTGGCGTGGACGCGGCCGAGGATCGGGAAGAAGCGCTTGTCGCGAGCGAGGGCGAAGAGCAGGCGTGGGCCGGTCAGGAGCTGGGCGTTGAGCACCCCGAGCGCGGAGATGGCCACGGCCAGGGCGACCGCGCGTCGGCCCGGCTCGGCGTAGACGGAGGCGACCGCGTCGGCGGCCAAGGTCTTGGCGCCCGCGACCCCGGCGTGGCCGAGCAGATCGAGATAGGCCCAGTTGGCGGCCAGGTAGACCAGCACGACGACCAGGACGCCGCCGAGGATCGCCCGCGGCAAGTTGCGCTCGGGCTCGCGGACCTCGCCGCCCATCCACAGGACCTGCTGCCAGCCGCCGAAGGAGAAGAGCACGGGCACGAGCGCGGCCGCGATCGCGGCCAGGGGCGAGAGCGTGGTCGGGGAGCTCGGCGCGGGCTCGGGTGGCGGGGTCGAGGCGAGCAGGGCGACGGCGGTGACGGCCAGCAAGGTCGCGAGCTTGGCGATCACCGTGATGTTCTGGATCCGCGCGCCCCAACGCAGGCCGGCGGCGTTGGCCAGGGCGATGCCGAGGGTCAGCCCGATCGCGCAGCCGAGCGTCGGCCAGCGATCGAGCGGCGCGCCATGGATCAGCACGGCGAGGTTGTCGACGCAGACCAGCGCGATGATGCCGATCGCTCCGGCTTGGATCGCGGTCGCGTTGCAGACCACGTAGACGAACCCGGTCGCGGGCCCGTAGGCGTCGCGGAGCACGTCGTACTGGCCGCCGGCGCGCGGGATCAGGGCGCCGAGCTCGGCGAAGGTCAGGGCGCCGAGCATCGCGATCAGCCCGCCGATCACCCAGGCCCACATCGCGAGGTCGGCGCTGCCGGCCAACTGCGCGACGCGGCTGGGCGTGAAGAAGATGCCGACGCCGATGATCGCCCCGATCACCACGGCGCTCGCGTCGAGACCCGAGAGCTCGCGGCGTAGCTCGGTCGCGTCGGACACCGGGTCAGGGTATCAGGTCGCGTAGCCGGCGATGCGCTCGAGCAGGCGAGCACCCAACACCGGGCAGGCGTCGGCCAGCGCGGCGTGGATCTGCTTGGCCTCCTCGCGGTAGGCGAGGATCTTCGCGGGCGTCCAGTAGTGCGGCGGCGCGCGGAGGTTGTGGATGCGGTCGCCGAGCTTGACCATCCAGACCTCGGGCGGGCACTCGCGGATGCGCGTGAGGCTGTCGAGCATCTGGGCTGGCTTGTCGCCGACGCTCGGATCCTTGCTCAGCGCCGCGACCCCACGCGCGACCTCGCTGCCGAAGCGCTCGGCGATCGTGTCGGCCGTGATCGCGGTGTCTTCGACCACGTCGTGGAGCAGGGCGCAGGCGATCGCGAGATCGGGTCGTTCGACCGGCGCGTCGGTGTCGGCTCGCAGGGCGATCGCGCGAGCGACCTCCATCGCGACTGCGGCGACATGCCCTTCATAGGGGAGATCGGAGCCCGGCAGCGTCTGGCCCCGATGGGCCGCGCAGGCGAACTCCCAGGCTTCGTGCCAAGCGTCGGGTGACCAAGGCATGCGATCAGGTGGTGCCAGTGTCGGTGCTCGTATCGGTGCCGGTATCGGTGCCGGTATCGGTGCCGCCGGTGTCGGAGGTGGTGTCGGCGGCCGTGGTGTCCGTCCAGTCGCCGGGATCGGGACCCGCGTAGGTCTCGGTCGACGCGCTCGAGTCGTCGGCGGTGGTCGAGGACGTGGTCTCGTCCACGCCGGTGGAGGTCATGGTCGTGCCGTCCGTCTCGGTCGAGTCCGTGCTCGTATCCGTGTCCGTCTCGCCGTCGCCGTCGCCGTCTTGGGAGTCGCCCTCGGTGCAGCCCGCGATCGCGAGGCCGACGACGAGGACCATGGCCGCGAGGCCGCGTGGACTCGGTGCGGGTGCGGAGCTCAACGCCGTCGCGCAGAAGGGACAACGCGACTCGTTCTCGCGGACGTAGCGGTGGCATCCGGGGCAAGGTTGCATGCCCCGAGCATACGAGGCTTTGCCCAGCCGCCGCCCGAAAACCAGGTCGGCTCAGGCCGCTGGCGCGGATTTGCGCCCACGAACCAGCTCGCCAGGCAGCTCGCCGGTCGGGCTGCCGCCGCGCTGGGTGACCTTGCCGCTGACGATCGTCGCGACGTAGCCATCGGCGTCCTGCACGAAGCGGCGGCCCTCGGCCGGCAGGTCGCGGACGATCCGGGGCGCGTGCAGATGCAGGCCCTCGAAGTCGATCACGTTGAGGTCGGCCTTGTAGCCAGGGCGAACCAGGCCGCGATCGTCGAGGCCATAGAAGGTCGCGGTGTCGTGGCTGATGGTCTGGACGACGTGCTCGAGCCCGAGCTTGGCCCCGCGGGTGCGATCGCGGGCCCAGTGGGTGAGCATGAAGGTCTGGATGCTGGCGTCGCAGATCGCCCCGCAGTGGGCTCCGCCGTCGCCGAGACCCAGGCGGGTGCGCGGGTGCTCGAGCAGGTGGCGGAGCGCCTCCATGTTGCCCTCGGCGTAGCCGAAGATCGGGAAGTAGACGATGCCCTGGCCCTCGTTCTCCATCATCCAATCCCAGACGATGCCGGGCGCGCTCTGGCCCTCGCGCGTGGCTCGGGCGGTCGCCGACTCGCTGGGCTCGGGCTCGTAGTTGGGCGCGTCCCCGAGCCGATACATCTTGTGGAAGCTCGAGATGATGTAGTCCTCGAACGCGCCGATCGAGAAGGGCTTCTCTTGCACGAGCTTGGCCTTCAAGCTCGGGTCTTGCAGCTTCGCCAGCCGCTGGGCGAAGGGCAGGTGGTGGAGCGGCATGTAGCTCGGGTAGGGCAAGAAGGGGATCGCGCTGCCTTGCCAGGTCATCAAGATGCCGGCGGGTCGACCCGCGACCTGAGCCCAGATCGGCAGGTCCTCGCGCTCGGCCTGCTCGAGCTTGTCGAGCATGGTCTTCCACAGGTCCGGCTTTTGATCGGTCTGCAGCAAGTTGAAGCTGATCCGCACGCCGGTCTCGCCGGCCATCCGCCGCATCCAGTCGAACTCGTCAGCCATGTCGACATGGTTGCCGGTCATCTGGAACATGACCCCGCCGCCCTCGACGACGGCGCGACCGAGCGCCCACAGCTCGCGCGCGTCGGCGAAGGTCCCAGGCACGTACTCGCCGTCGATGCCCTTGTGGATCGGCGTGCGCGAAGTCGAGAAGCCGAGCGCGCCCGCCTCGACGCCCTCGCGGACCAACTTGGCCATCGCCGCGAGGTCCTCGTCGGTCGCGGCCTCGTGCTTGGCTCCGCGCCGACCCATCACGTAGGCCCGCAGCGCGCCGTGCGGGACCTGAGCGCAAATGTCGACCGATCGGCGCTTGCGCGCGATCGCGTCGAGGTACTCGGGGAACTGCTCCCACTCCCAGATCATCCCCTCGGTCATCGCGCTGCCCGGGATGTCCTCGACGCCCTCCATCAAGCCGATCAGCCACTTGTGCTCGCTCGGCTGGGCAGGCGCGAAACCAACCCCACAGTTGCCCATGACCACGGTCGTGACCCCGTGACCGCTCGAGGGGGTGACCTGCGGGTCCCAGGTGACTTGGGCGTCGTAGTGGGTGTGGACGTCGACGAAGCCGGGCGTGACCAGCATGCCGGTGGCGTCGATCTCCTCGCGTCCGGGCGGTAGACCGGGCTCGACCGCGATGATCGTTGCGCCGCGGATCCCGACATCGGCCGCGAAGCGCCGCTGTCCCGATCCGTCGATGACGGTTCCCCCGCGGATTACCAGGTCGAAGGCGCTCTCGCTCGGCGTGGCCATGGCGAACCTTAGCAAAGCCGGGCAGGGACCGTCACGGCGATCGACCGGGTCGACGCGATCGCGCCCGAGCAGCCCTACTTGGCGGACTCGAGTTGCTGCGGCATGATCGCTCGGGTCATCGGACTGCTCGCGAGCCGATCGGATCGGCGAGTTCGCGGCACGCTCTGGTCGCGCCGACACGCGAGTTCGTGCGCCCGAAGGTCTCGGTCATGAAGCTGGTCCCCGTGCAGATCGAGCAGCAGCTCGGCATCGAGTTCTCCTTGGTCGAGGAGTTCGACGACGACTGGCAAGAGTACAGCGAAGAAGGCATGGCGCCGCGGGTGCTGGTCATGCACGTGCGCGGCCACTACCGAGCCGGCTCCTACGGCAACCCCGACGCCGACGCGATGGTGCTCGCCCTGCACGGGATGCTGCGCATGCTCAGCCCCGACGCGCTGGTCTTCGACTTGCGCGAGCTCGACTACTCGTTGGGCAACCGGATGGCCGAGGTCTTGCGCTGCGACGACGAGGCGCGCTGGCTGCCGATCGTCCGCAGCTACTGCGTCTCGGATCGCTGTCGGGCCGGGCTCGCCAGCCTCGGCCTCGACGCCGAGGTGATGCTCGACGATCTCGGTGACGCGACCGCGGTCGCGCGCGACGAGGCGCTGCTGCTGCGCGCGCTCGACGAGATGAACTCGCGCTCGCTCGAGCTGATCGTGCTGGTTCGCGCGGGCACGCTGCCCAAGATCCTCCACCCGGCCTTGGTCAGCGCCGAGTCGCGCCTGCGCGACCACTTCAGCCAGAGCTGGGCGCTGCGCTCGTGGGCGGTCGACTCGCGCGCGGTGACGGTGTTGTGGGTCGACGCCGCGCAGTTCGAGCACGCCCGAACCTTCCCCGAGAACGTCGCGCTCGATCCCGCTGGCGAGCACGTGCTGGCCTTCGCTCCGCGGCCCGACTGGCCGGAGTGGTTCAACGAGATTCGCCACCGCACCGTCAGCTGATCGCGACGCGAACCATGCGAGCGGCAACGCACGCAATTGCGAACCCACGCAGGTGCGAGCGCGCAGTCGCCTGCGCGTGTAAGGTCCTGCACGCTCGCATGGCTATCAGCCATCGAGCAGTCGAGTGTCGAGCGTGTCACTCGCCGCTCGCTCGGACGCGTGGTTAGACTCCGCGCCGAATATGGCCAAGATTCGCCGCGAGGATGCACTCGAATATCACCGCCGTGGTCGACCCGGGAAGATTGCCGTCGTCCCGACCAAGCCGCTGACCAGTCAGCGCGACTTGGCCTTGGCGTACTCGCCCGGGGTCGCCGAGCCCTGCTTGGAGATCGCCAGGGATCCGAGCACGGTCAACCTCTATACCGCCAAGGCCAATTTGGTCGCGGTCATCTCCGACGGCACCGCGGTGCTCGGGCTCGGCGACATCGGCCCGCTCGCGGCCAAGCCGGTCATGGAGGGCAAGGGCGTGCTCTTCAAGAAGTTCGCCGACATCGACGTGTTCGACATCGAGGTCAAGGTCAGCAGCGCCGACGCGTTCATCGAGTGTGTCGCCGCGCTCGAGCCGACCTTCGGCGGCATCAACCTCGAGGACATCAAGGCGCCCGAGTGCTTCTACATCGAGGAGCAGCTCAAGAAGCGCATGAACATCCCGGTCTTCCACGACGACCAGCATGGGACCGCGATCATCTCGGGTGCCGCGCTGCTCAACGCGGCCGAGCTGACCGATCGCAAGCTGGCCGACATCAAGGTCGTGGTCAGCGGGGCCGGGGCCGCCGCGATCGCCTGCTCGCGCTTCTACGTGTCGCTCGGCGTCGACCCGGCCAACATCTTGTTGGTCGACTCGCGCGGGGTCGTGCACCACGAGCGCACCGACCTCAACGAGATCAAGCGCGAGTTCGTGCGCAAGACCGACAAGCGGACCTTGACCGACGCGCTCGAGGGCGCCGACATGTTCTTGGGCCTCTCGGTCGGCGGCCTGCTCAAGCCCGAGATGATCATGACCATGGCCGCCAAGCCGATCATCTTCGCGCTGGCCAACCCCGAGCCCGAGATCCCCTACGACGTCGCCCGCAAGGCCCGACCCGACGCGATCGTCGCGACCGGGCGCAGCGACTTCGACAACCAGGTCAACAACGTGCTCGGCTTCCCGGGCATCTTCCGCGGGGCGCTCGACGTCCGCGCGACCACGATCAACGAGGCGATGAAGGTCGCGGCCGCGCGTGCGCTGGCCGAGCTCGCGCGCAAGGACGTGCCCGAGGTGGTCGCGCGCGCCTACGGTGAGGACTACAGCTTCGGGCCCAACTACATCATCCCCAAGCCCTTCGATCCGCGCGTGCTGCAGTGGGTCGCGCCCGCGGTCGCGCTCGCGGCGGTCGAGACCGGCGTCGCGCAGATCCCCTTCAACGAGAACGACTACCGGCAGCGGATGCGAACCCTGCTCGGCGGATCGACGGCGATCCTGCGTCGCTTCGTGCGGATGGCCCAGCACGAGCGCAAGACCTTGGTGTTCACCGAGGGCGAAGATCCGCGGATCCTCGAGGCCTGCCGGATCCTCGTCGACGAGCAGATCGCGACCCCGATCTTGCTCGGCGACCCGGAGCGGATCCGGGCGACGATCGCCAAGCACGACATCGGCCTCGACGAGGGCGACTGCACGCTGATCAACCCGCGCAGCGACGATCGCCTCGCGGGCTACGTCGCGGCCTTCCTCGACCGACGCAAGCGCAAGGGCGTCGACCAGCACCTGTCCGAGAGCCTGATGCGCCGGCCCAACTACTTCGGCGCGATGATGGTCGAGTCGGGCGACGCCGACGGGCTGGTCTCCGGCATCAACTACTCCTACCCCGAGACCATCCGGCCGGCCCTACAGATCATCGGCCTCGCGCCCGGTGCCCGCCGGGTCGCCGGCATGTACTTGATGCTCCACCGCAACGGCATCTTGTTCTTCGCCGACACCACCGTGAACCTCGAGTGCGACGCCGAGTCGCTGGCCGACATCGCGGAGATGGTCGCCGACGAAGCCAAGCAGAGCTTCGAGACCAACCCGCGGGTCGCGATGCTCAGCTATTCGAACTTCGGCTCGGCCCGAGGCAAGACCGCCGACATGGCCGCCCGCGCGGTCGAGATCTTGGCCAAGCGGCGGCCCGATCTCGAGGTCGAGGGCGACATGCAAGCCAACGTCGCCGTCGACTACGCGCTGCAAAAGCAGACCTTCCCCTTCACGCGCTTGAAGGGGGCCGCCAACGTGCTGATCTTCCCGAACCTCGAGGCCGGCAACGTCGCCTACAAGCTCCTGCGCGAGCTCGGCAACGTTCCTGCGGTCGGGCCGGTGCTGCTCGGCATGAACAAGCCGATCTCGGTGCTCGAGCGCGACAGCAGCGTCGACGCCATCGTCCACATGGCCGCGCTCACGGTCGTGCAGGCCCAAAAGCGCGCGCGACAGCTCGCGGGCTAGCTCACTCTCCCACCATGCTGCGCCGCGCCACGATCGTCTCGCTCTCGCTCGCGTGCGGCTGCGCCGATCGGCTCGGCAGCGCCGACGAGGTCGCCGAGTCTGGATCGAGCGAGGTCACCTCCAGCCCAGGCGAGTCCGAGTCGGAGTCGACCTCGGTCGGCTCCGAGTCGGAGTCCAGCTCCAGCTCCGGCTCCGAGTCGGAGTCCAGCTCCGAGTCCGAGTCGGAGTCCAGCACGACGGACTCGAGCGCGAGCGAGTCCGAGACGACCAGCAGTGAAGGCTGCCTCGGCTTCGAGTCCAACCTCCCGATCCTCGCGATCGACACCTTCGGCCAGGCGATCCCGGACGAGCCCAAGATCGACGCCGAGCTGATCGTCATCGACCAGGGCGAAGGTCAGCTCAACTGCTCGACCGATGCGCCGACCTACCTCGGATCAATCGGGATCGAGGTCCGCGGCTCGACCTCGCAGCAGTACGCCAAGAAGAGCTTCGGCATCGAGACCCGCGACGAATTCGGCGACGACCTCGACGTCGCGATCCTCGGGATGCCGGCCGAGAGCGACTGGGTGCTCTACGGGCCCTATCCCGACAAGACCTTGATCCGCAACACGCTGACCTTCGAAGTGCACCGCGCGATGGGCCACTATTCGTCGCGCACGCGCCATGTCGAGGTCCTGCTCAACGGCGAGTACTGGGGCGTCTACGAGTGGATGGAGCGGATCAAGCGGGGCCCCGATCGCGTGGCGATCAGCGGCATCGATCCGATCGACGTGGCTGGCGACGCCTTGACCGGCGGCTACATCGTCAAGGTCGACAAGCTGACTGGCGAGGTCGGCCATACTTGGGTCTCGCCCTACTCCGACGAGGTCACCTTGCAGGTCGACTATCCCAAGGCCAGCAAGATCGTGCCCGAGCAGGCCCAGTACATTCAGGCCGCCGTCACCGAGTTCGAGGACGTCCTGGCCGGCCCGCAGTTCGCCGACCCCTTCATCGGCTATGCGGCCTACGTCGACGTCGAGTCGTTCATCGACTTCATGATCTTGCAGGAGCTCGGTCGCACGGTCGACGGCTACCGCTCGAGCTCGTTCTTCTTCAAGGATCGCGACAGCCTCGGCGGCAAGCTCGTCGCCGGGCCGATGTGGGACTTCAACCTGTCCTACGGCAACGCCGACTACTGCGAGGCCTTCTCGACCAGCGGCTACCAATACGACTTCGACCAAGTCTGCGGCGCGCAGTTCATGGTCGAGGTCCCGTTTTGGTGGGCACGCCTGCGCGAGGATCCGGCCTTCGATGCCGCCCTGCGCTGCCGCTGGGAGTTGCTGCGCGCGGGCCCGCTGAGCGACGCTGCGATCGCGGAGTTCATCGCGACCAAGGCCGAGGAGCTCGACCAAGCCCAAGCGCGCAACTTCGATCGCTGGCCGATCCTCGGCCAGTACGTGCCCTGGAACGCCTACGTCGGCGAGACCTGGCAAGACGAGCTGGACTACCTGCAGAGCTGGATCACCGAGCGCGCCGCCTGGCTCGACGCCAACTTCGGCGGCACCTGCTGACCCCTTGCAGACCGCCAATCGGGCAGGTACCAAGGGCCCCCATGGCCAACCCCACCGCCACCTTCGAGACCTCCCTCGGCACCTTCACCGCAGAGATCTTCCGCGACCAGATGCCGATCACCGCCAACAACTTCATCGCCTTGGCGCAGCGGGGCTTCTACGACGGCCTCCACTTCCACCGCGTGATCAAGGACTTCATGATCCAGTTCGGCTGCGAGTACAGCAGCGATCCGGCCAGCCCGCGCTGTGGCACCGGCGGCTCGCCGCTCGGCCGCGTGCAAGACGAGCACCCGGCTTCGTTCAAGCAGTCCAACGAGGTCGGCACGCTCTCGATGGCCAACACCGGCCAGCCCAACAGCGGCGGCGCGCAGTTCTTCGTCAACACCAAGCACAACTCCTTCCTCGACTGGTTCAGCCCCGGCTCGTCCAAGCACCCGGTGTTCGGCAAGGTCACCAGCGGCATGGACGTGGTCAAGGCGATCGAGTCGACGCCGACTGGCGCCCAAGACCGCCCGCGCACGCCGGTCAAGATGATCAAGGTCACCGTCAGCGGGTAGGCCCTTGGTCATGCAGATCATCGACGCTTGGGCTCAGCACCCGACCCTGCGCCACATGCAGGACCCGATGTTCGAGCCCTTGCTGCGCTGGATGAGGGCCGAAGCGCCGAGCGTCGAGCTGCCTTTGGCGGCCACGCTCGGCGCCATGGATCACGCCGGCATCAGCAAGACCCTGCTCAGCGCCTGGGTCGGTCCGCAGGGCGCGTTGATCTCGAACGACGAGGTCGCGGGCTTCGTCGCGCAGGCGCCCGATCGCTTGGTCGGGGTCGGCTCGGTCGACATTCGCAAGGGCATGGTCGCCGTCCGCGAGGCCCGTCGCTGCGTCGAGCAGCTCGGGTTCAAGGCGATTCGAATCTTGCCTTGGCTGTGGGAGGCTCCGCCGACCGACCGCCGCTACTATCCAGTCTATGTCGCCTGCTGCGAGCTGGGCGTGCCCTTTTGCACGCAGATCGGCCACGCCGGGCCGCTGATGCCCTCCGAGGTCGGGCGCCCGATCTACCTCGATCAGGTAGCGATCGACTTCCCCGAGCTGGTGATCGTCGGCGGTCACATCGGCTACCCGTGGACCGACGAAGCGGTCGCGGTCGCGACCAAGCACCCGAACGTGTACATCGACACCTCGGCGTACACGGCCAAGCGCTACCCTGCGCAGCTGGTCGAGTTCATGCGCGGGCGCGGTCGGACGAAGGTGCTCTTCGGCACCAACTACCCGATGATCATGCCCTTCAAGGCGCTCGCCGGGCTCGACGCTCTGGGCCTCGACGACGAGACCAAGGCGCTCTTCTTGGCTGGGAACGCGCGTCGGGTCTACGGCCTCGGCGAGTGACCTGGGCCACTCCAGCCGAGCCGTGCCCTTCGCTAGCGTCCCGGCATGCCCGAAGGACTCCCGCGCACCGCTTCGCCCTCGATCGAGTGCACCGATCCCGCCACCGGTGAGCGGCTCGGCGCCGCGCCGATCATGGATCGCGCGCAGGTCGAGGCCATCGTCGCGCGAGCTCGGGCCGCGCAGCCGAGCTGGGCCGCGACCAGCTTCGCCAAGCGGCGGGCGGTGCTCCGCGACCTGCTGCAATGGATCGTCGATCACCAGGCCGACATCTGTCGCTTGGCCGCCCGCGACTCGGGCAAGACCCTGGTCGACGCGGCGATGGGCGAGGTCTTCCCGGTCTGCGAGAAGCTCCGCTACACGATCGCCCAGGGCGAGCGCGACCTGGCCCCGCAGTGGCGCAGCCCGGGCTTCTTGCTGCACAAGCGCGGTCGGGTCGAGTACGTGCCGGTCGGGGTCGCGGCCGTGATCGCGCCCTGGAATTTCCCCTTCCACAACATCTACTGCCCGCTGATCCCGGCGCTCTTCGCCGGCAACGCGGTCGTGGTCAAGGTCAGCGAGTGGACCTCTTGGTCGGCGCCCGAGTACCTCGAGATCATCCATCGAGTGCTGCGCAAGCACGGGCTCTCGACCGACCTCGTTCAGGTCGTGACCGGCTACGGCGAGACCGGAGCCGACCTGGTCCGCAGCGGCGTCGACAAGGTCTTCTTCACCGGCTCGCCCGGCAACGGCCGCAAGGTCATGGCGAACGCGAGCGACAACCTGACGCCGGTCGTGCTCGAGCTCGGCGGCAAGGATCCGCTGATCGTCTGTGACGACGCCGACCTCGATCAGGCCAGCGACGCGGCGATGCTCGGCGTGTTCACGGCCTGCGGGCAGATGTGCGTCGGCGCCGAGCGGATCTACGTGTTCGACTCGGTCTACGACGCCTTCGTCGCGCGGATGCAGCGACGCGTCGGCGCGCTGCGCCAGGGGCCGCCGCTCGCGGGACCGATCGTCGACTGCGGGGCCACGACCATGCCGCGCCAGCTCGAGATCATCCAGGACCTCGTCGACGACGCGCGGGCCAAGGGCGCGCGGGTGCTGGTCGGCGGTCGCCGCAACCCCGATCACGCCGGCCAGTTCTTCGAGCCGACCTTGCTCGTCGACGTCGACCACTCGATGCGGATCACCCAAGAAGAGATCTTCGGGCCGGTCATGTGCATCGTCCGGGTCCGCGACGAGGCGGCCGCGATCCGCTTGGCCAACGACTGTCCCTACGGCCTCGGCTCGAGCGTGTTCACCCGCGATCGCGCCCGCGGTCAGCGGATGGCCCGACAGATCCGCGCCGGCATGACGGTGATCAACGACTACGGCCTGGCCTACATGATGCAGTCGCTGCCCTTCGGCGGGGTCGGGATCTCGGGCTTCGGGCGGATCAATGGGCGCGAGGGCCTGCGCGCCTGCTGCTACGAGAAGGCGATCGTCGACGACCGGATCCCGCTGCGGCAGAGCGTCAGCTTTCACCCCGTGCGCGAGCACAGCTACGATCTGGTCGAGAGCGCCGTGCGAGTGATCTACACGCGCGGACTCGCCGGTCGAGCCCGCGCGGCGCTCGACGCTGGCCGCAGCTTGCTCCGAGTCGTCCGCGAGCGACCCGAGTAGTCGAGCGAAGTCTTCTGGCTCAGGGCTCGGCGTCTTCGACGTCGCAGCTGTTGTCGCGGGGCGAGCGGTCGATCAGCAGCTTGCGAGGATCGACGCCCGCGCGAAGCGGGCGCTCGTCGAGCACGAGCGTCACCGAGGCGTCGTTGCGATCGAAGTGATGGAGCTCGAGGTAGATCGGTTCTTCACGCGTCTCGCCCTCGTGCTCGGGGTCATCGCGCTCGACGTAGGCGCCGACTTCGATCCAGTCCGCGAGCGCCTCGGCCTCGCTCTCCACGCCCTTGCCGTCGGCGTAGAGCTTGCGGACCTGCAGCTCGAGCGTCAGCTCGAACTTGCCGTCATCGCGCTCGCGGACGCTGGCCGAGAGCGCTCGGTTGTCGTAGAGCGTGATCTTCTCGAACATGTCCTCGAGCAGGTACTGGTACTTCGCTGGGGTCGCGCGGCGAAGGTGCTCGTAGAGCTCGAGCGAGGTCGTGTAGGGCGGGGGCTGGAAGCCGACCTGCGCGATGTAGTCCCGCAACGCGCGGTTGAGCGCGGCCTCGCCGATGTACTCTTGCAGCGCGAAGAACACCACGCTGGCCTTCTGGTACTGGATGTAGGGCTGGTTCTCGACCAGCAGCAGCGGGAGCTCTTCGATGGCCTCGCTGCTGCGCGCCGACAGGTAGCCATTCATCTCGTACTCGAGGAACTTCGGCAGCGAGTGTTCACCGAGGTGGTGCTTCATCACCATGAGCGCGCTGTACTGGGCCAGCGACTCGGACATCAAGGTCGCGCCCTGGACGTTGGCGCCGATGACTTGGTGCGCCCACCATTGATGCGCGACCTCGTGGCTGGTCACATAGAACACGAAGTCGACGTCCTGCTCGGCGCTGGCGTCGACGATGAACCCGATGCTCTCGGAGTAGGGGATGGTGTTGGGGAAGGACTGGGCGTAGCCGGCGTACTGCGGGAATTCGAGGATCCGAATCTGGCGGTGCTGGTAGGGCGAGAACTCGACGCTGAAGTAGTCGAGCGACGCCTTGATCGAGTCGATCATCGAGTCGACGTTGTAGTCGTGGACGTGGTGATGAAAGATCTCGATCGCCACCGGCGGGCCGCCGCCCGGCGGCTGCCACTGGTCGCGCCGGACCTCGTAGCGGGCCGAGAGGATCGACCAGAAATTCAGGATCGGGGCGTCCATCTCGTAGCGAAAATGCCGACGATCGCCCTCGGTCCACTCTTGGGTCAGATAGCCGGGCGCGACCGCGATCTGATCGGCCGAGGTCGAGAGCGTGGCCGAAAATTCGACCCAATCCGAGTCCGACGAGATGTAGGTGTTCTGCCGGGCGGCGAGGTCGTCGATCTTGGCCATGCGCGGGCGATCGGGCAGGTCGTGCTTGCGGCGATCGTTGGGATCGGACAGCTCGAGCTGATCGCTGTAGCCGAAGTGCGGCATGAACGAGCCGCTGTTGAAGAAGGTGCCGTTCTCGACGATCGCGGTGTCGTTGGATTGATTGCCGAACCCGCGCAGGTGCTTGCGATAGTGATAGGTGACGTCGAACTCCGCGCCCGGCGGCATGGCGGTCGCCAGCCGGAAGATGCGGTAACCGAGCGCCTCGTCGAAGTGCTCGAGCGTCGCCCCGGGGATGTCGAGCGCGACGACTTCGACGTCGGTGTCGAAATTGATCACGTGCAGCTCTTCGATCGCCGCGTTGCCTTGGTTGACCAAGTGCAGCGTGCCGCGGAGCTCGACGCGGCGCTCGTCGGGGAAGATGTCGGCGGCGACGTCGACCGCGGTGATGCGCGGGTGGGGGAGGCCCTCGTATTGCTCGTACTCGCGCTCGTAGCGGGCCATGAGCGCCTCTTGCTCGTCGCTCGGCACATAGCGATTGAGGATGTTGGTGTTGTAGTAGATGTAGCCGCCGCTCGCGAGCCACAGCAGCGTGGTTGCGACGATCGCCGTTGCCCGGCCACGCGTCAGCCGAGCTCGGGCGGTACGAACGCGCCACTTCATCGAGTTGTCGGTGCCCCGGACCCAGAACAGCTCGGCGATCAACGTCAACAACACCGCGACCGCGCCCCAGTAGATCGTGAACGCGACCTGGCCGGCGACGAAGTGGCCATACCCGTTCATGTCGGAGTACATGACCAGGGGAAAGCTGCCGAAGTTATAGAGGTTGTGCTCGAAGCCGAGCGCCGGCAACGCGGCCTGCGACACGAAGACCAGCACCATCAGCCCGTAGCCGAGGAACTTTTGGTTGATCAGCACCTGCGCGACCAGGGCTGCCACGCTCAGCACCGCCCAGGCCTGAATCTGCACGAGCACGAGGTCGCGCAGGTAGAGGCCGAGCTCGAGGTGTGTGTAGCCCTTGCCGAGCTGAAACGTGATGGTCGTGAGCGCGGCGACGAAGAGCAGGACACACATCCCGGCCAGCATCGCGGCGAGCTTGGCCAGCAGCGGGACCCAGTTGGGGATCGGCAGGGTGTCGAAGAGTTCGTCGAGCTTGTATTTGCGCTCGCGATGGATCAGCTCGCCCGCGTAGAACACCAGCACGATCAGCATGAACGCCGACATCCCGTTGCGGATCACGCTGAGCATCAGGTGCGTGACCGGCAGCGTGATCGTGCCGTCGCGCTCGAGGCTGCCGAACGAGACGCCGATCATGTTGCCGACGCCGAAGAGCACGATGACCAGGAAGGGGGCGCTGCGGACGAGCGTGCGGATCTCGACTCGGGCCTGGACGAGCAGCGCGCTCAGCTGCCCGCGCAGGTCGTGGCGCAGCACGACGGGAGTCGGGCTCGCGGGCTTGGCCATGGGCGCCGGGCTCGCGCTGGGCTCGGCCGGCTTGCCGCCGCCAGTCGGCAGGACCATGCGATAGCGGGCCAGCGTGAACCCGAGGATGGCCAGCCCGACCGAGGTCCAGAGCGCCCGGTTGATCAGGATCTCGGGCGTGTAGGGGGCTGCGATCGTGTTGAGCTCGGCCGGCGTCCAATAGCGACGCGCGAACGCGTAGGTCCGGATTCCAAAGGGGTCGCTGATGGCCGCGAAAACGTCGTTGTCGAGGTCGCTGATGTAGTTGCCCGAGACGATGTAGATGACGATCAGCCCGAGTAGCGCGACGTAGCTGAACATCGCCCGCCGCGTCAGCGTGGCGATCGAGAACGAGATCGCTCCGACCAAGAACAGGTTCGGGAACATGAACACGACGAGCGAGTACGAGTAGGGCACGAGGCTGAGCGACACCACACGCTCGGGGTCGTGCCAGGGCATCGCGCTCGCCAGCAGGGCCCCGAGCGCGAGACCGCTGATCATGAACCACGCCGCGAGCATCGATCCGCAGAAGCGGCCGAGCAGGTAGGGCAGCTTGGCGAGGGGCGTGGCGAAGAAGAGCCCCTGTACGCCGTACTCGTGATCGCGATTGACCGCCGAGGCCACGAACGCGGTCGTGATCACCAGGCCGAGCAGCAGGCAATACACGAGCATCATGGTCATCAGCACCGCGGGGGCGTTGATCGCCACGGCCCCCTCGCCGCCGAAGAGCGACATGCCGTCGCGGATCGCCATGCTCGAGAACCCGAAGAGGAAGCACACGCCGCTGAAGATCCACATCGGCGCGTGCCGGCGGCGAAACGCCAGCTCGAAGCGCAGCACGTCGAGGAATTGGCCGAAGCGACTCACGCTGCCCTCGTCGTCGCCCCGCGCGAGCGAGCGAGGGTCGTGAAATAGACGTCCTCGAGCCCGGGCTCGACGGGCACGAAGCTCTCGTCGGGGCGCTCGTCGGCGAGCACGTGGACCTGCGTGCGGCCAGCGAAGAGGCGGGTCGAGATCACCTGATGCTCGCGCTCGAGGGCCGCGAGCTCGTCACGCGCGATGACCTTCTTCCAGGTCTTGCCGCGCACGTGCTCGATCGCCGCGAGCGGCTGGCCCTGGTGCAGGACCTCGCCCTTGGCGATGATCGCCATGTTGGTGCACAGGTCGGCGACGTCTTCGACGATGTGGGTCGACAGGATGATGACCACGTGCTCGCCGATCTCGGACAGCAGGTTGAGGAAGCGGTTGCGCTCCTCGGGATCGAGGCCGGCGGTCGGCTCGTCGACGATGATCAGGCGTGGGTTGCCGAGCAGCGCCTGCGCGATGCCGAAGCGCTGCCGCATGCCGCCCGAGTAGCCGCCGAGCTTGGTCTTGCGCGTGTCCCAGAGGTTGACCCGCTGCAGCAGCGTCTCGACGCTCTGCTTGCGCTGCTTGGCGTTGGCGATGCCCTTGAGCGCGGCGAAGTGATCGAGCATCGTGAGGGCGTCGACGTTCGGGTACACGCCGAAGTCCTGCGGGAGATAGCCGAGCACTCGCCGGACCGCGTCCTTGTCGCGTAGAACGTCGATGCCGCCGAGTTGGATCGACCCCGAGTCGGGGGCTTGCAAGGTAGCGATCGTCCGCATCAGCGTGGACTTGCCGGCGCCGTTGGGCCCGAGCAGGCCGAACATGCCGGTCGGGATGGTCAGCGACACCCGACGCAGGGCTTGGACGCCGTTGGTGTAGGTCTTCGACAGATTCTCGATGACAAGCGAATTGTTCACGGGGCCTCGGCTCGAATCCAGGTCATCAGAGCCGATCCGGGCCTGTCGAGTTTCGTTCGCAGCAGGGCTCTGGCGGCCTCGCGGGCCACGGGTGATATGATGCGGGTCCGGGCCCGATGTACATCGTCCTGTTCATGCTCGTGTTCGCGGCCGTCGCCGGCACGATCAACCTCGCCTGGGACCTGACTTTTCGCCGCTACGAGGCCCGCAAGCTGGGCATGCACCGTCGCTCCGAGCGTCCACGTGCCCTGCCGCCGCCGCCCGACGCCGACCAGCGCGAGGGGGCGAGCCGGCGCACGCTGGCCTTCATCGCCCGGACCCGCGAGACCTTCTTGGCCCTCGAACCACTCATCGATCGCTTCGACCTGCTCCGGCTCCGGGCTCGGGCTCGCGCCCGGATCGGGGCCGCCTTCGTCAACGTCGAGCGACCTCGCAAACGCGCGACTCGGCTGCTCGAGGATTGGCTGGCCGAGTTCCAGCAACTCGACGCCGCGACGATGCGGCAGCTCGAAGAGATCGCGCTCGGCCCCGGGACCGTCGCCGAGGTGCTCGAGCGCGAGCGGGCCCGCGCGAGCTGGGAATTTCGAGCCGACACCGAGCCGACCTTGGCCGACACCAGCACCGATCTCGACCGCGTCATCATTCACATGCAACAGATCGTCCGAGTCTTGGAGTCGGGCGCCGACGATCCTTACCGCGGGTCGAGTCAGCGATGATCGTCGAGATCACGCTCTTGGTCGCGGCGGGGCTGGGCAACTTCGCCTGGGACGTGACCGGTCGCCGGGTCAGCGCTCGCCTGCGCCGTCGCGATCGTCGGGCCCGCCGAACCTGCGCGCTGCCGCTGCCCTCGGCCGGCGAGCAAGGCGAAGATCCCTTGGTCGTGCTCCACGACATCGCCCCGGCCGAGTTCATCGAGCTGACCTTGCGGACGGCCGAGGAGCTCGACCGCGTCGCCGATCACTTCGACCTCGTGTTGCTGCGCGCCGAGGCGGCCGAGAACTTGATCGCCGACATCGTCTTCGTCGGCGCCCAGGTCCCGCGCGCGCGCGGCAAGGAGTCGCTCGACGCTTGGTTGGCGGCCGTCGACGCGCTGCCGCCCGGCGTCGCCGACCGCCTGCGCGAGTGTGGGCTGCCGGACGAGTCGCTGCGCGAGCTGCTGCTGCGCGAGCGCGAGCGCAGCCTGTGGCCGCACGCCGACACGGCCAGCGACTTGCTCGAGCAGACCGCCGCCGAGTTCGAGCGTGCGTTCGCGTTGCTGGGCGGGTTCTTGCGCGGGCTCGGCGAGGTTCGCCGGGATCCCTATCGCTGACGCTATACTCGGGCGCCGATGGTCAGCAGCGATGCTTCCGAGTCCCCGCCGATCCGCCGAGCCGAGCGCGAGGCTCTCAACCCGCACAAGGGCGCGCTGGTCTGGTTCACGGGCCTGAGCGCGTCGGGCAAGACCACGCTCGCGCGCGCGGTCGATCGCCGCTTGCTCGAGCTCGGTGTCCGCAGCTATCGACTCGACGGCGACGTCGTCCGCGAGGGCCTCAACGCCGACCTCGGCTTCTCGCCGGCCGACCGCGAAGAGAACGTCCGCCGGATCACCGAGGTCGGTCGCTTGATGATCGACGCGGGCTTGGTCGTGGTCGTGGCCGTGATCGCCCCCTACGCCAAGGATCGCGCCGCGACTCGGGCCCGCTTTGGCCCGGGCGAGTTCTTCGAGGTCTTCGTCGACACCCCGCTCGCGGTCTGTGAGGCGCGCGACCCCAAGGGCATGTACAAGCGCGCGCGCGCGGGCCAACTCGCCGACTTCACGGGGGTCAGCGCGCCCTACGAGATCCCCGACGACCCCGAGCTGCTCGCCGACGGGACCGGCGAGCTCGAGGTTCAGCGCGACCGGGTTATCGCGATGCTGCGCGAGCAGGGCGTCCTGCACGGCGTCGCCGAGCCGGGCTGAGTCAGCCCGACGCCGGACGGCGCTGGCTCGCGGGCGGGACCATCAGGCCCTCGCGCGCGAGCTGGGCCCTGACCCAAGCCTCGGCCGCCACCGCGTCGGAGAAGACCGCCTGGGGGCAGGCCGGCGCCACGATGGTGTTGAAGAACTTGAGCACACCTCGCAAGGCCGCAGACTCGAGCTGGAGCGCGAGGCAGGCGTGGCAACGCATGACTTCGTCGTTGTGGGTTCGCATCCAATCCGAGATGCGCTTGATCGTCGCCAAGTTGGGGACCGGGACGTCGACCGCGTGCAACACCAGGCCGAAGCGCTCGCGCATCGAGATCCGCGTCCCGATCAGCTCGAGGTAGGCGTCGGCATCGGCGTTGGTCAGCGCACCGCGAAATTCGACGAACAGCAAGGGGGAGCGCTCGACATCGATGCGAATCACGGTGAATCACGTTATCACGAATCTGTATATGATTGGTCGATTGAGATCGAGAATTCAATCTTGCATTCATTCGATTCGTGCTCGAGCCGCACTCGTATTGCGCGGTCGCGGCGAACCTGCGCCCGGGCCGAGGTCGAGCGCTCCATCGCAAATCGTCGATCGGATCCTCGCTGCCCCAGTTTGGATCGCGGTGTGATCGCTCGAGAGCTCGGGGCGCCGACGCGGGCTGAAAAAACCGAGCGCTCGAGCGCGGCGACCTCGAGCTCCCGCGGCCTCGCCCGACGCGGATCGTCGCCCCGGGCCTCGCGGAACCGCTCCATGGCGCGTCTGCGAGCGCTCGGGCGACTCGAGCCCCGTCCGACCATCCTTGTGCGAAGCTCGCCGCGATGAGCCTCCACGAGTTCAGCCAGCCCACGATCACGGGCGAGACCAAGTCGCTGGGCGACTACGCCGGCAAGACCTGCTTGATCGTCAACGTCGCCTCGCAGTGCGGCCTGACCCCGCAGTACGAGGGGCTCGAGAACCTCTGGCAGCGCTACCGCGAGCGTGGGCTCGTGGTTCTGGGCTTCCCCTGCAATCAATTCGGCGCGCAGGAGCCCGGGACCGAGGACCAGATCAAGACCTTCTGCGAGACCCACTACGGCGTCTCGTTCCCGATGTTCGCCAAGCTCGACGTCAAGGGCCCGACGGCGCACCCGCTTTATGCGTGGCTGACCAGCCAGGCCAGCGCGCCGGAGGCCAGCGGCCCGATCCAGTGGAACTTCGGCAAGTTCCTGGTCGGTCCCGAGGGTCAGCTCGTCGCTCGCTTCGCGCCCACGCTCGCGCCCGAGGCCGACGAGCTGATCGCGGCGATCGAGCGCACGCTCGCCTGAGCCACCGCGAGGAGCACCAGCATGGCCCCGAGCGATCTGCCCGAGCCCGCGCCCGACTTCGACACGGTCGGCTTCATGGGGGCTTGGTACATCCTGGCCACCAACTACGGGTTTTGGCGCGAGCGAACCCATCCGCGGATCGAGTACGCGCTGCTGCCCGGCGAGGGCCCGCGACGCTTCTCGGATCAGCTGCGCTTTCGCCAGATCGGGCTGCTCGGCTCGCGCGCCAAGCTCTTGGCCGGGACCGACGAAGAGCTGCGGCCGGGCGAGTTCGTCTGGCGTGGCGCGGGCATGCTCGCGCTGATTCGCAGCCGCTGGTGCGTGCCGCTGATCGATCCGGCTGGGCAGTGGGCGGTCACGTACTTCGCCCGCTCCAACGTCGGCACCGCGCCGGGCCTCGACCTCTACACTCGCGCGCCCTCGATCGAGCAACGCACGCTCGACCAGGTGCTCGAGCAGGTCCGCGCGCATGCTTTCCTCGGCGGCGAGGAGGCCGGGCGGCGTCGCTGCGAGGGGCTCTTCGCAACCGTGCAGGACTGGCGCCCGCCCAAGCCCTACCGGCTCTGAGCGCCTCAGTCGAAGAGCCGCTGGGCCTCGCGGTGGAGCGCCTCGGCCTCGCCGAATTTACTGGGGTCGCCCTCGAGCGCGGCCAGCTCGGCTTCGAATGCGGCGTGGCGAGCTCGGGTGTACTCGCGCAGCTCGTCGATCCGCGGCTGCAGCCGCTCGGGCACGTGATCGAGCGGCTCGATCAGGCCCTCGAGCTCGACCATCGCGGGGATCGCCTGCTCGCGGATCACTCGCTCGCGCGCGACCGGATCCTCGGCCTCGAGGTAGGCGTCGACCGCCTTGGTGTGAATCTCGTCGAAGCGCTCGAGCGTGCCGAAGACGTCGTCCCAGCGCGGGATGGCCAGCAGCATCGCGCTCAGCAGCGCGAGCGTGACGAGCGTGGTCAGGGCGAGCGCGCGGTGGCGAACGGCTTGTCGCTCGGCGGGGCTGCGCGCGGGCTTCTCGGCCAGCTTGGCCAGCAGCCAGCCGATGCCGAGGCCCGCCGCGAGTCCGCCGAGGTGGGCGGCGAGGTCGATGTTCTCGACGCCGAGGCCGATGACCAGGTTGATCCCGATCAGCCCGATCGCGTTGCGCATGACCTGCTTGACGAAGGGCTTGGGCAGGACCTCGCGGCGGCGCAGCGTGAACCCGAGGAAGCCGCCGAAGAGGCCGAAGAGCGCGCCCGAGGCCCCGACGCTGACGATGTCGGGCTGCCAGAGCAAGCTGACCGTGCTCGCGATCAAGCCGCTGCCGAAGTAGATCAACGCGAACGCGAGCGGGCCGAACACCTGCTCGGTCACCCGGCCGACGACCCACAAGAAGTAGCCGTTGAAGGCGAGGTGGATCAGCCCCGCGTGCAGGAACATCGCGCTGAGCAGCCGCCACCACTGCCCGTGAATGGTCATGAGCCCGAGGTTGCCGCCCCAGTCGACCAGCTGCGCGGCCTCGGGGTTCATCGGGTCGACGCCGACGATCACCATCGCCAGCCAGATCGCGATGTTGAGGGCCAGCAAGGTCCAGGACATCCAAGGCTTGCTCGGCTCGTTCACCGCGCTCGTGGGTTCGTCGCTCACGTCGGGAACATAGTCGCCGTCACCGGGCGTAACCAAGCGTCACCGATGCTGCGGGCCCGACCTCGCGGAGGGCCTCGCAGAGCCCATCCGCGGGGTTGGGCAGGACGGTGACGGCGGTCCGGCGGGTGATCCACGGGTGACCCCCGCGTGGCTGACCGTCCGCGTGGTGGGGTGCAGACTGATGAGGCCTCGCAATCACGCGGGCCCGAGTTCGAGCAAACATCATGGTCGTCAAGTTGGTCAGCAAGCAGCTTCCCTTTGGTCTTCAGCCCTGCCAGTTCCGCTATGCGGGCCGCTGCGCGGTCGATCAGGGCGACTTCGGGCCCGAGGTCGGCGTCGCCGATCTGGCCCCGATCAACGAGCAGGGGGCGATCAACACCTCGCGCTACTTTCACATGGGCGTGGTCGAGGCCCGCCGCTCGGGCCAGGTCGAGTGGTTCGTCTACATGGAGTGGGGCAAGGTCGGCCAAGGCCACAGCTGGACGCAGGAGGCCGCCCGCAGCGGGCTCGACTTCATGTTCGTCCGTTGTCGCGACGAGGCCGAAGCCCGCCGCTTCTTCCGGCATCGCTGCATGTCGATGAACCTGGCCCGGATGCAGAAGCGAGACGCGGGGGTCTGGGTGGCCAAGACCAACGCGCAGGGTCAGGCCGAGGCGGCCTATCGGGTCGGCACGCCCTCGACCCACGCGCGCGGGCTGCCGCAGCTCGATCGCGGCGCTTCGCTCGAGCATGTCGAGGTCGAGCAAGTCGAGCCCGAGCTCGGCGTGCTGCGGATCGTGGATTCTCGACCCGAGTCGGACGCACGGACCAATGCGCTGGTCCGCGGGATCCTCCACGACGCTCGGGTCGCCGCGCTGGCCAAGGGCGTGGTGCCGACGCTCGAGGTGATCGAGCAGATCAGTGACGAGCTGCTGCCTTTGGTCGTGCGCCGGATCGTCGAGCTCTCGACGCCCGAGGGGACGCACAGCCTGCTCGGTCGCGTCGCGGCGGGCACGGGTCGGCCACGGCCGAATTGGTCGAACGCGAGCTGAGCGGACTCAGTGCGAGAGCGCCTCGGTGCGGGCGCTCGGGCGGGCGAGGGGAGCCGAGAGGCGCGGCGCGAGCAGGGCGAACACCTGCCGCCAACCCAGCGCGCCGCTCGGCCTTCGCCGCAGGATCGAGC
>JAMHUH010000619.1:0-2897 GCA_035904925.1 Nannocystaceae bacterium | reverse complement strand
GCCCGCCGCGATGCTTCCTGGCTGCACGATGAGGTTCGCCAGCGACACGGGCGAGGTTATCAGCGCGGTGCGCAGACCGGTGCCCGCGCCACCCACATTGTCGTTGTCGTTGTAGTAGTGATCGACGATCCAGCGCCAGCGGGGCGCACTCGCGTGAATGGCCCAGCGTTGCGTGCCCCACTGCGACAGGTTGTTGGCCCGTCCGGCCTTGGTCGCGTTGCTGTCGATCGGCACGTCCTGGCCGAGCCCGATCGTCGTCATCTGCTCGGCCGCGACGCCCATGCCCTCGAGGTAGCTGGCGACCGACTCGGCCCGCTGCTTCGAGAGCTCGAGGTTGCGCTCGGGCGTGCCGGTGTCGTCGGTGTGGCCCGAGATCTCGATCCGCACGCTCGGATGCTCGGTCAGCACCCGCACGGCCTCGTCGAGCACCGGCAGCGAGCTGCGCTGGATCGTCGCCTTGCCGGTCTCGAAGGTGATGCCGGTGATCTTGCCGTTGAACTTGGCGACCTCGGCGGGCACCTCGTCGGGGCAACCGTCGCCGTCTTCGAAGCCGTTGCGGGTCTCGGGCTCGTCGACGCATTGATCGTCGTCGTCGAGGATCCCGTCTTGGTCGCGGTCGCCCGGCGGACAACCGTCTGGCGCGACGCCGGGCTCGTCGATGCAGGCGTCGCGGTCGTCGTAGAACCCATCGCCGTCGCGGTCACCGATCAGGTCGGGCCCGATCGGGAGCTCGGGCAGCGGCTCGGACTCGGCCTCGATCGGGCGATCGGGCGATCGCTGCTTGCGCCCGAGCATGACCGAGACCCCGAGCAAGACCTCGAGGTTGTGCGATTGAAAGGTCGCGTCGACCCCTTGGCGATTGCTGACCAGATCGCGGACGTCGAGGCGCAAGACCCAGCGATCGAGGTGGAGCTTGAGCCCCGCGCCGAAGTCGAGGGCCGGATCGACGTCGCGGCCGACCACGCTGCTGGCCGAGCGAACCCCGATCAGCCCGCCGCCGACCAACACGAAAGGGGTCAGCGCCCACTGCCCGAGCTGCGCGACCACATGGCCACGAAAGGCGTAGATCAACGCGTCCCCGCCCGCGTCGCGGGTTCGAGTCGGAAGCAGCGCCCCCTCGACCTCGAGCCCGACGAAGCGCAGCGGGTAGTAGCCGACGCGCGCGCCGAAGTCGGGCACCACCGGACGCAGGGCCAGCCAGCCTTGCGCCGGACGATCGCCCTGCGGCTGGAAGAGCTCGTGATGATCGGAGAGGCGCAGCAAGCCCGCGAACACGCCGATCTCGACGTAGTTGTTGCCGGGCGCCCAGCGCCGCAGCCAGCCGCCCTTCGGCCCGCTCCTGCTCGGGCTCGAGCTCGACCCCGAGCTCGAGGGTATGACGTCGGCTTGCGGCGGCGCTGCGCGAGCGTCCAGCGGCAGCAAGATCAGCAGCCCAGCGAGGGCGAGCGAGCGACGAGGCATGATTGCGAGACCCGGGAGTCGTGATGGCGGCCAACGCCGAGGCGTTCCGCGGTCCGCTCCACTGTGCCCGGGTTCGAACAAATTCGCAGATTTTCGGCCACTTTCGACCCACCGCGAGGTCGGCGTCGGAGCCCTCCATGCCGCAGATCGGGCCGCAGCGGCTGCGGGCTCGGCCCAAGCGCGAGTCAGATCAGCTCGAACCCATCCGCGAGCACCACCGCATCGTCGGGCTCGCGTCGATGCGGCGAGCCGGCCTCGCCGAGCGAGCGCACGCGCCCGCGAACCCGAACCCGATCACCCGGCTCGAGCAGCTCGCTCTCGGCCAGCAGCGCGACGCCGAACTGCTCGTGCAGCTCGCGGTGGAGCGCCACCAGGTCTCGAGTCCCCTCGCCTTCGACGACGATCCGAGCCACGCCCGAGTCGTCGCGCAGCACGAACTCGACCGAGCGCACGACCTCGGCGACCTCGCGGGCGTCGGGCACTCCGAAGTAGCGCTGGCTGACGCCCGGGACTCGAGCTCGATAGTGGATCAACACCGCCGGCGTGCCGCTGAGCGGGTCTTCGAGCAGCCCGAGCGCCTCGATCCGACCTTCGATCTCGACCACTTCGCCCGCACGATCGAGCGACGCGATGGCTCGAAGGTCGGGGCTCTGCGTTCGCGCGAGCAGTCGGTCGAGCCAACGCACATGCCCACGCTATCACGAATCCCTTGACGACCTCCATTGCCCGCGCTACATCGGGAGCGTTGGTGTTTGGTGTTTGTCATGGACCGGCTGCTCAATCCCCTGTACGTCCTCGAATCGACCGAGTCGAGCGAAGCCCCGCGAGAACGTGGCGGCGCGCTCAATTCGGGCGAATGCGAGTGAATGCATCGGGTCCGTAGCTGAGTGGTCCAGCTCCCGACTGTTAATTGGGATGACGTGGGTTCGAATCCCACCGGGCCCTTCTCGATGTTTTCGCATGGTGTTCGCTCGGGCATGCCCGAGTGGTCCATCGGTCAGGATGCTGGGCCTTCGTCCCAGAGTAGAGGGTTCGACTCCCTCCTCGGGTATCCGCTTCGCGTCGACTCGCCCGCTTCGCGGGCTTTCGCTTGCTTCGCATGCGCCGAGGGCTCGTCGTCCTGTCGGATCGACTCCCTCCTCGGGTATCCGCTTCTCCTCGCCCGCTACGCGGGCTCGTCTGTCCCGTTCGTCCAAGGGTAGGATCTCTGATTCTCGATCAGCAGATGGGGGTTCGACTCCCCCACGGGATGCTCTTCATTCAATGGCTGGCCATTTGCGGCTAGCTGGCCATTTTCGGCCCGGGGCCCTTCCACGCACCCCGTCAGACCAAGCGAGGGAGGCGACGGCGTCGGACCCTCGCCACCGCGAGCAGAATCGCAACGCCGATCAGCGACTCGCCGCCGGCCGAGGTCGCGGCCGAGCATGCGCAGCCAC
>JAMHUH010000618.1:0-24994 GCA_035904925.1 Nannocystaceae bacterium | reverse complement strand
GTTGGGGCGGCGGCACGACCGGCGCGCTCGGCTTCCCATGGCCCAGCTGGATCGGCGACGATGAGACGCTGCTGGACGGACAAACCATCGATTTCGGGGGTGAACGACCGACTCGAATCGCGGTGGGGGAATCGTACGCTTGTGCGCTGCTCGACGAGGGAGCGATGAAATGCTGGGGGTCAGGGAGCGAAGGCGCGACCGGCTACGGATCCACGGAGAACCTCGGCGACGAGAGAGGCGAGACACCCAAGAACTTGCCGGCTGTCGACGTCGGAGGGCGTGTCTCGGCGATGGCCGCCGCCCGGAACACCTGCGTGATCCTGGACGACGGCGCGCTGAAGTGCTGGGGTCACTCCGGCGCCGGCAAGTTGGGGTTGGCATCCGACGAGTCCATTGGGGACGATGAGACTCCCGGGTCGGTCCCGCCCATTCAGCTCGCAGGTGGTCCGGTGATTCAGGTCGTGACCGAAGGTCGCCAGATTTGTGCACTGCATGAAGAGGGTACGGTTTCGTGCTGGGGCGAGGCGGGACCCTGGCTCGGGTATGGCAAAGCGATCGACAGTGTTGGTACGGGACTCGGGGACGACGAGCACCCCTCGCTGCTCGGCGTGGTGGACGTTGGCGGTCGCGTGGTCGAGATCGCGGTGGGCGACGCGTTCACCTGTGCGCGCCTCGAAAATGGGACGATCAAGTGCTGGGGAGTGGCGGACTCGGGCCAACTCGGCTACGGCAACACCGACTTCATTGGCTATGAACAGACCCCCGCCGAGGTCCCTCCCCTCGACCTCGGCGGACTCGCGGTCAGCCTCGTCGCTGGCCGCTACCACGCGTGCGCGCTCCTCGAGGACGGAACGCTTCGCTGTTGGGGCAAGGGGGCCTATCTCGGGTACGGCAGCAACACGAACATCGGCGACGACGAGACGCCTGCGAGCGCCGGACCCGTCCCCTTCCGGTGAGTGTTCAGGGCGCGCAAGCGGGAAGCCGACGTCGATCCTAACAGGCCTACCCTCCGATGGCGCTGCTCGGCCCGCGCAAGGACTGCTGGTCAGCGGCCATCAGGCAGAGCAGCTCGAACACCAAATGCGCGGCCAAGGTCGAGGTCAGCTGGCCGAGGTCGTAGGGCGGGCTGACCTCGACCACGTCCGCGCCCACGACATCGAGGCCTTGCAAGCCTCGGAGCAGGCGCAGGCAAAATTTCACGTCGAGCCCCGCGATCTCGGGCGTGCCCGTGCCGGGCGCGAACACGGGATCGATGCCATCGATATCGAACGAGACATAGACGGGCCGCCGGCCGACTCGACCGCGAATCCGCGCAGCCAGAGCGTCGGCGCCGATCGCCTCGGCCGCCTCACAGGTGTAGATGGCGACGCCTGCCTCGCGCGCGAAGTCCAACTCGTCGGCCGAGTAGGTCGGGCCGCGAATTCCAATTTGCTGGGCCAGCCCCGGCGCGACGAGGCCCTCCTCGATCGCTCGCCGAAAGACGGTGCCGTGATTGTAGCGCGAGCCAAAGAACTCGTCCTCGGTGTCAGAGTGGGCGTCGATGTGGACCAGCGCGAGCGCGTCGCCATGGATCCCGCGCAGGATCGGCAGCGTCACCAAGTGGTCGCCGCCGAGCGCCAGCACCCGAGCGCCGCGCTCGTGCCAGCCCGCGACCGCGTCCTGCGTCGCCCGCAGCGAGGCCTCGAGGTCCAGCGGGTTGACGGCGACGTCTTGACCGTCGGCGACACGGAGCCGATCGAAGGGCGAGAACTCGTATCCGGGGTGGAAGGGCCGGAGCATGGTCGAGGCCTCGCGGATCGCACGTGGGCCAAATCGACTCCCAGGCCGCACCGAGGTGCCTCCGTCGAAAGGCACGCCGAGGATCACGACGTCCGGTGGCGCGGCAGGATCCGCGAGCGGCAATCGCATGAACGTGGGCAAGCCCGCGTACTTGGGCGAGCGATCGCCCGAGACCGGCCCGCGCTGCCCTGCCCCGCTCATGCGTCCAGCCTCTCAGACATGCTTGATCACCATCGTCTCGCCCCGATAATTGGTCACCCGATAGCCTTCGCCGAGCGCCTCGACGTGGGCCTCGGTCAAGGGAATCTTGCCCAGCCGCGTGGTCAGGATGTAGTTCGGCGACGCGAACCCCGTCGAATGGCCGAGCAGCCCACGCATGATCTCGCGGCCACGCTCGATCGTCGTCATGAAATGCGAGACCCCGGCGACGTTGTCACAATGCAGCAGATAGTAGGGACGAACCCGAATCTTCTGCAGCCCGAGCATCAGCGCGCGCATGGTCTCGAGATTGTCGTTGATGCCCGCGAGCAGGACCGCCTGGTTCTGGATCGGGATCCCGCGAGCGAGCAGCCGCGCGCACGCCTGGGCGGCCTCGGGCGTGATCTCCCGTGGGTGATTGAAGTGGGTCTGGAACCAAACAGGGTGGTACTTGGCCAGCATGTCGCAGAACCGGTCGGTGATCCGCATCGGCATGAGCACCGGGAAGCGGCTGCCGACCCGAACGATCTCGACATGCGGAATCTGCCGCAGACGCTGCAGGATGAACTCGATCCGCGAGTCGTTGTACGAGAGCGGGTCGCCCCCCGACAAGATCACGTCGCGGATCTCCGGGTGCGACTCGATATAGTGAAAGTCGTCGTCGAACGAGACCGCCTCGCTCTGCTCGAAGTAGGACCCGCCGACGTCGGTCGTGTGATACTTGCGGGTGCAGTGCCGGCAATAGACCGGACAGGTCGCCGTCACCAAGAAGAGCGCGCGGTCGGGGTATTTGTGAATGACCCGATTGGTCTTGCGGAAGTGGGTGTCGCCGACCGGATCGACCTCGGCGTCCGGAAAGGGCTCCATCTCGGCGTTGGACGGGACCGCCTGGCGACGAATCGGGCAGTGGGGATCCTTCGGATCCATCAGCGACGCGTAGTAGGGCGTGATTCGCCAGCGGTACTTGGACTCGGACGCAGCGATCGCCTCGCGCTCGGCGTCGGTCACCTCGATGACCTGCTCGAGTTGCTCCACGGTCTTGATGCAATTGCGCATCTGCCAGGTCCAGTCGTTCCACTGTGGGGGTAGACTCGTCTTCGAAGTGGGGTGGGTCATGGGTCGTTCTCTCGTGATTCTCGGGCCGTCGCCGAATCAGCGACCGAAGGCCCCGTCCAGGTTGCATCGCCGCAGCTCGAGCGCGAGGATCTCCAGCGCGCGCGTGGTCACCGGCTCCGAATAGCCAAAAGGCAGCCGAATGAACTCCTGGTCGACGCCGGCGTAGTTCGACGAGGTCGTCACGACCAGGGCGTGTTCGGTCAGCAAGTGGTCGGCGAACCACTCGGCGCGGCCACGCGTGATCGGCAGGAGGGTCTGCAAGCCGGCGTCGCAGGGCGCGAGCGGGATCGAGCGCTCCGCGAGCCAGGCTCGGACCTGCCGGCGGCGATCGTCGGCGTCGGCGACGAGCCCCTGGTTGTCGCCTTCGAGCAGCGCGAGCGCGAGCGACTGACTGGGGCCCGCCAGGCAGATGCCACGTCGCTCCCACAGGCCGGTCAACGCCTGAATGGCGGGCTTGCTCCCGATCATCCAGCCAATTCGCAGCCCCGGCGCCGCGAAGTTCTTGCTGAAGGAATTGCAGCAAAAGAAACGATCGGGGTCGCAGTCTTGGCCCGTGATCGACTCGGCGACTCCCGCGTAGACAAAATCATCGTAGACCTGATCGACCAGCAGCGTGTGTCCGCCCCGCATCGCCAGCGCGGCCAGGGTCCGCCACTGCTCCGCGCTGATCGTCACGCCGCTCGGGTTGGCCGGGCTGCACAGATAGACCACGCTGGGCGCGACCTCGCGTGCGCTCAGGCGCTCGATGAGCCGCTCGAGCTCGGGCTCGAACGCCATCGCGTAGCCGCACGCCTCGGCCAGCTCCGCGATCGAGCGCAGCATCGGCGCGTGGCCGATGAAGGCGGTGTGCCGGCGCCGCAGCCAGCCCAAGACCAGGCTCAGGCCACCCGAGGCGCCATGGGTGAGCATCATGCGATCCTGCGGGGGTCGCCAGCCATACTTCTTGCCCTCGCGTTGGCCGAGCGCCCCGAGCAGCGCGGCCTGACCGACCGAATCGCCGTACTTCCCGACCTCGTCCCAATCGACGATCGGTGCGTGGTCGCGCCGCTCGAGCTGCGGCACGTTCTCGGCAAAGACCAGCGGATTTGGACAATTCGACGCCGCAAAACGCAGGCGCTGCTGCAGCGCGCTCAGCCCCGAGGCGCTCGAGATGACGCTCATCGCTCCGCGCTCCGGCCCGCGGGGGCACATCGAAGCAGGTACCCGACCTCGAATTGGGTCGAGTCGACCTCCGGGGGCGCGTGATCGCGGGCGACCACGACCAAGCCAGCGTCCGCGAAGATCCCCTCCCAGACCGAGGGCGCGACCAATTTCTGGCGGGTGAATTGGTGCAAGAGATAGTAGAGATTGTAGTAGTTGCGCGCGAGCGGCTGACTCATGCTGCGCGGATCCATGCTCGCGTCGTCGACCTCGATGATGATGATGTCCAGCTCGGGGCCGGCGTTCGAGAGCTCCCGCAGCAGCCGAACCACCGCCTCGCGCCCGTCTTGTCCGAGCACCTCGTGCAGGACGAAGCTCAAGATGGTCAGATCGGGTCGCGCCGAGCTCGGCTGCCTGTGAAGCTCGTCGAGGTACGCCAACGCGCCGCTGTGAACGATCTCGACCCGCTCGCGCAGGCCCTGCTCGGCGATCAACGCCTCGGCCGCCGCGACCCCGCCCTCGCTCGGCTCGATGCCGATCGCGTGGAGGTCCGGGAACGCCAGGCAGAGCTCGGCCAGGAACGCCGCGTTGCCACAGCCGAGATCGAGGAGCCGACGATGCGAGCGCCCGCTGCGAGCCATCAGCGCCCGCGCGAGCGGGATCGCGTCGTGGCGGCTGATCGCACAGCTCCCCTCTCCGACCAGACCGAGATCGCGAGGCGCAGCCAGGTCCCGATCACGCAGACAAGGCTCGAGCCCCAAGAGCGTCGGGCTGTAGCCACCGACGAACATCGTGTACCAGCCCTTGCACCTGCGCGCGCGCAGGTACTCGGCGTTCGGCTGAAACGAGGCCCCCTCGCGTCGCATGTAGCCCTCGTTGGCGAGGAAGATCAGGATGGCCTCGACACGCTCGGGCACGAGCGCGCTCGCGCTCGCTGCCTCCGCGGCGGTCAGGGTCGAGCCCTGCGCGAGCAGATCGTCGAGCGGCGACGAGAACACCTGGTGAAGCACGATGGCGAGTCCAAACTGCCGGATCGGCGCGATGCCGCGGACAATCTCGGTCTCGGTCAGGAACTGCGGCTGTGTCGTCATATCCATGGCGGTCTCTTGCTTGAAATGGGTCAGGCTGGCGGCTTCGACGTCGCAGAATCGAGCGATTCGCTCGACCAATTCTTCGGCGCGCTCGCGCGAGCGCGAGTGGACCCGGACAAAGGGGCGTGATCGGCCCGAGATGTCGAGCACCCGAGAGCCGGATTCTCGCGGGAGGTCGAATACGATCTCGTCGGCATAGGCCAGAGTCCGCACGACCTCGACGATCTCCAGGTAGGAAGCATGCGCCGCGTAGGCGTCGTAACCGTGAAATTCGAGGGTCGGCATCTGCCCCCAGGAGGACAGCGCACGCGGATGGGAAGAAGGGTCCAATCCATGCGAGTTCGGGCTCTAGAGCACGTTCACCGACTTGCGCTCGAAGTCGTCGTGGGTTTGCAGGTAGTCGCAGATGGCCTGGCAGGTGGTGATCTGGGCGAAGTAGCTGTCGAGCCACTCGAGCGCCCGGCGCTTGTCGTCCTCGCGCGCCGAGACTACGGCGTCCTCGGGGACGACGACCTTGTAGCCGCGAAAGAACGCGTCCGCGGCGGTCGTCTGCACGCAGATCTGCGTCTGCATGCCGGTCACGATCACGGTCTCGATGCCCTTCGACCGGAGCACCTGATCGAGCTCGGTCTCGAAGAAGCCGCTGTCCTTGTTCTTCTCGACCACGAGGTCATCGGGCGCGAGGAACTCGGTCATGATCTTGGCCCCCTCGGTGCCCTTCACGACCGGGATGCGATCGCCGTAGCGCTGGACCGAGGGATCGTCGACGCGGTTGATGAGTTGGAGGTGGACGATCGGGACCCCGAGGTCGCGCATCCGCTGCAAGAAGGCGCAGAAGCGAGGCGTCGCCGCTTTGACCGCCGAGCTGCGTTCGTCGTTCTTGAGCACGAGGTCGTACTGCAAGTCGTTGGTGAGAACTGCTACTTTTGCCACAAGGTTTCCTTTTCGTCGTATCGTCGAGTCGTGGTCACGCACCGCGGGGGCTGCCCGCGGGCTTGCGATAGAAAGATTGGAAGAAGCGGCCGCTGTCGGCGTGTCGGCTCACCCCGCCGCTGGCCATCTTGAGCGCGCAGCCGCGCGACTCGATGTTGCTCATCCGTCGCAGCACGGTCAGGGTCTTGCCGTGTCGACCGCAAGGACACTGATCCTCGGCGATCCGGCCGATGTCCTCGGACAGGATGAACGCGGGGTAGCTCAGCGAGCTCGCGTCGAGGAACGAGATGATCCCGGTCTCGCCCACCGGCAGAGGCTCGTTCGTCGCCGCGTCGCGGATGATCACGTCGACCCAGGGCGGGACGTGCTTTTGGTGCAGCTCGCATTCGGGCAACACCGTGTTGAGCTCGACCATGTTGTAGATGTCGCGCAAGCTCGCTTCGGAAGCCAAGCCCAGCCGGGCCGCGACGGTCTCCCGATAGCGAACGTCGTCGATCGACTCGCGCTGCCGACTCTTCCAGCCGCCGGCGCTGACGACGAAAGACTTGGCCGAGAGGCTCGGCCACTGGCCCTGGGCGGCGACGTGCTCCGAGAACTCGAGGATCGAGAAGGGCGGGCCGATGATGACCACGTTCTGGCCCTCGGCGACCGCCGCCCGCACCCGCTGGGCCGCACGGTCCATGTCGATGTGGCCCTGGTGCTCGAGGAACTCGGTCTGCATCATCAGCGAGACGCACGAGATGACGTAGGAGAACCACAGGTCGCCGGCCTCCTCCGCGCTCGGCCCGAGCACGAAGCCGCGCTGGTTGCCGGTCCGCTCGATCCGCAAGAACGAGGGGAAGATCGACGAGATGCTGCCGAGGAAATTCGACAGGGTCGACTCGTCGCGCGGGACCACGCTCAAGCTGCCCGAGGTCCCGCTGCTCTCGCAGCGCTTGATGATCGAGCTCGCGGGGACCGAACACAGGTCGACGCCCGGGCGCTTGAAGAGCCCGCTCGGCAAGAGCGGAATGTCGGCGAGGCGCAGCTCGGGCCCGGGCTCGACCCCCGCAGCGCTCGCGAAGCGGCGATAGGCCTCGTTCTGGGCGAAGTGGTAGGCGAAGCTGTCACCGATCAATTCGGCCCGGGTGGCACGATGGCGATCCGCGTCGGCGTAGACCTCGTCGGGGTGCAGATGCAGATGCATGATTCGATCGCCGATGCGCTTGGCGATCGCGCTGGGGGTGGCCTCGCTCGTCATGGCAGGGTCTCCTCGTCGTCGACGTGCTGGTCCATCATCAATCGGCCGAAGTCCGCGATCTCCGGCGAGCCAAAGACCTTGTGGTAATATTGGGTGAAGAAGGCCTTGTCCCAGATGTTGTTCACGTAATTGACCGACTCGTCGAGGTGGGCGATGCGAACGAAGTAGTGGAGCGGATACATGCCGTCGTGGGTGAACCCCCCGCGCGGCGAGGCGACCATTCCGCTCTCGCAGATTCGCTGGGCGCCATGCGGGCAGAGCACGTCCGCGACCTTCTCGGCGTGCCGATAGGGCTGGACCGTGATGGTCTGGGTCTCGTCGTCCACGAAGGGGACGATCTCGTCGAGCGAGTCGATTCGGTGGACGAAGAGCGTGCGGCTCAAGGGGTGATCGACGACGTCGTGCGGGTCCGCGACGATGACGGTCCACTCGGCGCTCGCGTGGACCTCCCAGCCGCGATAGCGGGCCTCGGAGCGAGTTCGCAGCAGATAGGACTCCGCGTCCATGTTGGTCCGGCCCTTGGGCAGCGCTCGCGCGAAGACGTCGAGGAAGCCGCGCAATTCGGTCAAGAAGGGCTCGACCTCGCCGATGACGAAGAGCCGCTGCGGGCTGAAGCACGCCTCCTGGTCGTAGACCGAGACGTCATGGGCGAGCTTCATCGCCGCGGCCCGGAGGTTGGCGTCGGCGCTGAACAAGACCGAGAGGCTGCGCTTGGGCCCAAACTCGAGGTAAGGGATGCTGTGCGGAATGGTCCGCTTGATCTCCTCGAGCGCGCTGCCCTTGCCCCAGGCACAGATCACGTCGCTGCTGCGCTTGAGGTGGTCGAGGCAGGGCGAGTCCTTGTCGGCATAGAAGCAGGAGATCGCCCGGCTGAGCGGATTGCTCGGCTTGTTGGCGGCGAGCATGAGCAGCGCGAAGTAGGTGCTGGTGACCGGATCGCGCGAGGGAATCTTGATCAAGGTCTGGTTCTTGGTCAGGATCGAGCGCATCGCGCTGAACATGCTGGCCAAGGGCACGTTGCCGACCATGATGTGAAGGGCGCGGCCGCGTGGGAACGCGCGAATCCGGCCGACCTGGTTGCGGATCCATTCGTCGAGGATGTGGTGATCGCCGAGCTCACCATCCAACAGGGCATAAAAGAGATGCCGCTTGGACAGGTAAGTGCCCATGATCGTGTAGTCGGACTCGAACATCTCCCGAGTGAAGCCCGACACGAGCGTGCCGTGGGCGATCGCCTCGTTGCGAAGCGGGTCGCGCTCGTCGAGCATTTTGCGACCGGCGTTGCCGAGGAAGTCGGTCACGGCCCCGATCGGGATGTCGTCGAGCAAGGTTCGATTGGCGACGATCGCCTCGACGTCGGCCTCCGTCAGAGTCGGGATCTCGACGACGATGTCGTCCTCGTAGCGCAGGACCGTGACTTCGTCGCCTGGTTTGGCGTGGCGAACCTCGCCACAGATGATCTTGGGAAGCAGGATTCGCCGCGTATTCGCGGACGAGATTTCGATGGACGTGGGCATGAAGCGTGTCTTCTACTCGAAGGTGTTGAGGTACTCGGTCTCGCGCTGCGACTCCGCGATGGCTTCGACCAGGGTGGGTTCGCGGATGCCGGATGCACCGACGCTGCGCAGCGCGAACTCGACGACCCGCGCAGCGACCAGCTTCGCCGCGCCGACGCTTCGGCCGATCTCGTGGGATACGCCGGGGATCCGCTCGAGCTGCCCGCCGTGGTGGTGCGCACCAAACACGCGCTCGACCACGTCGATGTCGACATATTCGTCCTCTTCGGCGGCCAACATGTAGAGCGGCTTGACCAGCGCCTCGAGGTAGCGCTCGATGTCGGCGCGGGTCGAATAGCAAGCTTCGTCCATGGCGGTGACGAAATTGTGCGCGCGAATCCGGCAGCCAAAGGGCTCGACGATGGTCGGCGCGGTGATCGGCGTCTTTCGATACTCGCGCGGGTGGACCCCGACCGCCTTGTCGAGCGTGTCTTCCGTGTCGACGACCCCAACCACCGAGATGACGCCTGCGATGGTCGGACACGCGCCCGCGAACTTGAGCGCGACCGGGAACGACAGGCTCATGCCCAGGGCCAGCGTTGGCACGCCCGGACTGAGTCGGAACGCCTCGGTGGCCAGCCACGTGTCGCGCTCCAGGCCCGGCAGGGTGAAGTCCTCCATCACGCCGTCGCTCAGCCCGTCGTGGTCCGCGGGGTCGAAGCGAAACACGCTGAAGCCGTTGAAGGTCAGGAAGTTGGCGAGCAAGAAGAGGTCGTGCACGGTCCGACCAAAGGGCGGAACCATGATGATGTTTCCGCGCGCCGCCTCGACTCGGTTCTCGAGCAAGAAGAGCCTCCGGCCGTCGCCACGCGCGACGTGACGACCGACGAGCTCGTGAGGGGGTCGGGGCGCCACGCGGGCCGGGGCGTCGATGATTGTCGATGATTGTTGGAATTCGGCCATGGTGAGTCTCGGTTCAGGGCGTGAGCGCGAGCTGGCGATTGGCGACCATCACCTGCCCGAGCGAGATTCCGCCGTCGTTGGTCGGAACCTGGCGGTGGTGGTGAGCCACAAAATCGCGGCGACGAAGCTGGCGAAGCGAATTGACCAGCAGAAATTCGTTGAGAAAAACACCCCCGCTGAGCACGACGTCGTTGATCCCGTGGCGCTCCCGCAAGCGCGTGCAGACCTCCGCGACGATGGCCACGACGGTCGAATGAAAGCGACGGCTCGCGGTCGCGACCGGCTCGCGCGAGTCGACGATGGCCCGGATCAGCGGGCGATAGTCGATCTCGAGCTTGGTCTCGCGCTCCTCGATCTCGAAGGGGAAGGGCTCGGCCTCGCTCAGGTCGCGCTCGAGCAGCGACTCGAGCTCGATCGCAGCTTGGGCCTCGTACTCGGTCCGCAGCCGCACTCCGAGCAGCGCCGAGACGGCGTCGAAGAGTCGGCCCATGCTCGAGGTCTCGAACGCGTTCAGCTTCGACTTCGCCATCGCCGTGAACACGCGCTTCTCGTCGGGGTCGAGCTCGCGCAAGAACGCCACGTCGACCTGCTCGGCGAAGTCTTCGCCGTAGGTCCGGACCAGGATGTCGATGGCCACGCGCAGGGGCTCGCGGATGGCTCGGTCCCCGCCGAGCAGATAGAAGGGCCGCAGGCTGGCCACACGGCGAACCGCCGCGAAGTCGCCGACGAAGAACTCGCCGCCCCAGATCGTGCCGTCGAGGCCGTAGCCGCCGCCGTCGAAGATGACCCCGATGGTCGGGCCGTCGAGCCCATTCTCGGCCATGCACGAGGCCATGTGGGCGTGGTGATGCTGGACCCTGACCACGGGCAGCGCGTGCCCGCGGGTGATCGCGTTGGTTCGGAAGCCCGGGTGGGCGTCGCACGCGATCGCCTCGGGCTGGATCGACAAGAGCGCCTCGAGGTGCTCCGAGCAACAGGTCAGCGACGCGAAGGTCTGATCGTTCTTCATGTCACCGAGGTGCTGGCTGACGTAGACCTCGTTGCGCTTGCTCAGCGCGACCGTGGCCTTGAGCTCCGAGCCCAAGGCCAGGACCCGGCCGAGCGGGGCCTGCAGCTTGATGGGCAAGGGCGCGTAGCCACGGGCCCGCCGAATGAAGGCTGTCGCTGGGCTCCCGTCCGGCCGCAGCGTCTGACGGACGATCGAGTCGTCGACCCGAAGATGGATGTCGCGGTCATTCAACAAGAAGTAGTCGACGATCGAAGCGAGCTCGACGAGCGCGTCTTCGTTGGTGAAGACGATCGGACGCCCGGAGACGTTGCCGCTGGTCATGACGAGCGCGTCGAGCTCGGGGGATTCGAGCAGCAGGTGATGAAGCGGCGCCGAGGGCAGCATGACGCCGTAGTTGGGATTCGCAGGCGCAATCGAATTCGGCAGGGTTCCGCCGCGCTTGGCCAAGATCACGATCGGTCGCTGCACGCTCTGCAAGAGCCCGAGCTCGTGACTCGAGACCTGCGCGATGGCCTCGGCCACGCTGGCGTCGCGGACCATCAGCGCAAAGGGCTTGGAGTCACGCCGCTTGCGGGTCCGCAAGGCCCGAAGGGCGGCGTCGTTGCGGGCATCGACGGCCAGGTGGAAGCCACCGACGCTCTTGATCGCGAAGATCTTGCCCGCCAGGAGTTCGCGGCGGCAGAATCCGAGGATATCGGGCTCGGCGACCGGCTGACCTTGGGCGTCGCGCAGGTCCAGCTCGGGTCCACATACCGGACACGCGTTGGGCTGGGCGTGGTAGCGACGGCTGCGAATGTCGTGATACTCGACGTCACACGCCGGGCACATCGCGAAGACTCGCATCGTGGTCTTGGGTCGATCGTAGGGCATCGATTCGATGATCGAGTAGCGCGGGCCGCAGTTCGTGCAATTGATGAAGGGATAGCGGTAACGACGATCGTCCGGGTCGAACATCTCGCGGACGCAGTCGTTGCAAACGAAGGAATCCGGCGGGACCAGGGTCCGGGTCTCTTCGAGCTGGATACTGTCCAAGATCACGAAACTCTGGTGATCGATGGCGCGATCCGAGTCGCTCGTTTCGACCTCGGACACGCTGTCGATGCTGGCCAGCGGCGGCTGCTCGCGACCGACCCGCTCGATGAATTCGTCGAGGATCGCGGCGGCGCCCTCGACCTCGACGAGCACGCCCTCCGAGTCGTTCAGCACCCAACCCCTGAGGTCGCACTCCGACGCCAGCTTGTGGATGAAGGGCCGAAATCCGACCCCCTGCACGATACCCGTGATTCGATAGCGACGACGACTCATGATCCGGCGTGTCCAACTGTGCGAGGTGACGAGGAGCGCTCTAGCAGAGTCGGGGGATCTCGGCGCCGACCAGCTCTTCGAGCAGCTTGGTCGAGCCGTCGGCCTGGACCATGGCGACCTGCGCTTCGCGGGTCGGCGTGACCACGCCGATCGTCCGTGCGATCCGGCCATAGGCGTGGGCCTGCAACGCGGCGAGGACCTGGGCCTCCTCGGCGGGGTCGACGAAGAGGCAGATGCAGCCCTCGTTGGCGAGATGGATCGGGTTGACGCCGAGCATGTCGGCCGCCATCGCGGTCTCGCGGAGGATCGGGAGCCGGGCCTCCTCGACCTCGAGGGTCAGGCCGGTGACCTTGGCGAACTCGTGCATCACGGCCGCGAGCCCGCCGCGGGTCACGTCGCGAATCGCCCGAACGGCCCCGACCGAGGACGCGCACAGGACCTGCTCGATCATGGCGTTCAGCGGCGCGCAGTCGCTGGGCACTCGATCCTCGAAGCCGAGGCCCTCGCGCATCGAGAGGATGTGGATGCTGTGATTGCCGAGGTAGCCGCTCAGGATGATCTTGTCACCCGCGACGACCTTGCGGGCCGAGAGCGGCGGGCGCTCGAAGGAGCCGACGCCCGCGGTGTTGAGAAAGATCTTGTCGACCTCGCCGCGGTCGACGACCTTGGTGTCTCCGGCGACGATCTTCACGTTGGCCTCGATCGCCGTGGCACGAATCGAGCGCATGATGGTCAAGAGATCGGCAATTGCGAACCCGACCTCGACGACGATCGAGAGGGTCAGGTAGCGAGGACGGGCCCCGCTGACGGCGAGATCGTTGACCGTCCCGCACACCGCGACTTTGCCGATGTCGCCGTTCTTGAAGAAGATCGGCGTAATGACGAACGAATCGGTCGTCATTGCGATGATGCCGGATTCGAGCGGGACGACGGCGCTGTCCTCCATCTCACCGAGATAGACGTCGCCCAACGCCGCTGTCAGCAAAGCGACCAACTCCCCCGAAAGCTTGGCCCCCGTACCGTGGTCCAGCACGACCTCGCCCAATTCGATTGTTTGCATTTCGCTCATTTCCGAACTCGCGGCAATCTATCACCCGAAAATCGTTCGAGCCATTCGCTTTTTGATTTTCGCGCGGCTCGGAATCACCGCTTTGTCTCTTGGACGCCCGGGTTGACGCGACGCCAACCATCCCCTTGGGAGTGGTCTTTTGCCGGTCTTTTCCAACCCGTGGGTGTGGATTCTTGGCTTCGGGTTGGGCGCAAACTTGGCCGAAGTCGAGATTGACCGCGGCTTGCCCCGGCCTGCCTGGGCATCCAGACGAAGGGCGTCCCCCAACGGGCTCCCCACTTTCGCGTCGGCCCGCGCGAGGCCGGGTCGGGGGCGGGCATCGCTCCGTCCGATTTGCCTCGTTTCGCTCGCATGCGCGCGCCCACGCGGCGCCGCTGCGGTTGGTTTGGAGCAGGAACCAGCGAAGACAAAAATCCACACGACGTCGGGTTCGTAGCACCCCTGACGGACAGAACGCAGTTCGCGCAGGACACGCAGATCCGAGTGGGGCCACCGATCGCCGAGCCTGCTACCATCCTCGCCGCGTGGACGGGACCACCAGCATCGAGGCTCGCTGGTATGCGCCCCTGCTGCGTCCGGTGCTCTCGACCGTATCGCGGGCGATCGATCAGCTCGGGCTCGAGCAGGACCCCTGGCTGCTGCCACGCACGGGCTTGGGCGGCGCGATGGTCCTACAGGTCGCGCGGGGCTTCGGCTCGCGCTCGCAGGGCAAGGCCGAGCAGCTCGCGATCGCGGCGGTCGAGGGCTACAACCATCGCCTGCACCTGGGCGCGCCTTCGGCCGAAGAGCGGGCCCGGTGGCTGGCTCGGGACCTTCGCTGGGCCCACCGCGCCTGGCAGTCGATGGCCGAGCGCGACGAGCCGACGCTGACGCGCGTGGTCGATCGACTCTTCGGTCCGCGCGACGAGGTCTGCGATCGATCGATCCCCGAGGCGGTGCTCTTCATGCGTGGCGCGGTCGCGACCGGCGTGGTGCTCGGGGAGGTGCCCGCGGCGATCCACGTCGCGCTCGACGAGCACGTCACGTGGCTGGGCCTGGCCTGGGAGGCGCACGCGGGCACGCTCGACGCGGCGGGCTGGCAAGGCGCGCTCGGGGCCATCCGGCTCGCGCACGAATTCCCCGAGCAACCCGAGCGCGTCGCGCTCGAGCGGGCCCACGCCGCGCTCGCGGAGCTGCCGGTCGAGTCGCCCGTGGCGCTCTTTCGCGGCGCGATCGGCCAGCCGCCGATCGAAGGCTCGTCGCGTTCGCGGGTCGAGCCGACGCTGCGCCGCGGTTGGATGCCAGTCGCCACGCCGAGCCCGAGCCCGCGCCCAGCTCGGGTGCGCGCGCTTGAGCCCGAGCCCGAGCCCGAGCTCGCGCTCGATCGCTTTGGCGCGTGTTGGCGAGCCGAGATCGAGGTCGCGATGGCCGAGCTCGGCCACACTGGCTCGGCCACGTTGACCCGCGCGGCGATCTATCTTCAGGGCCAAGGCGGCAAGCGAGTGCGGCCGCTGCTGACCCTCGCGTCGGCGCATGCGTGCGGCGGCGATCCTCGGCGCGCGCTGAAGCTCGCGGCGGCGGTCGAGTGGCTGCATCAAGGCACCTTGGTGCTCGACGACATCATCGACGCGGCCAGCCTTCGGCGCGGCCACGCGACCTTGCACAGCGCGACCAACGACGTGTTCGCTACCGGCGTGGCGGTGTTCGTGCTCGGTCGCGTGCTGCGAGCCAGCCAGGGCATGCACCCCGACATTCGCCGCCACGTCGTCGACGCTGCGATCGCGCTGGTCGAGGGCGAGCGGCTCGAGCTGCTCCACACCGGCGACGCGAGCCTGAGCCTGACCCGCTACTACGCGATCATCGAGGCCAAGACCGCCCGGCTCTTCGGCTGCGCGGCGGCGCTCGGCGGCCTGTGTGCCGAGGCGCCGCGCAAGCAGATCAAGGCGCTCGTCCGCTTCGGGCGCGAGCTCGGGCTCGCGTTTCAGATCATCGACGATCTGCTCGACTACGAGGGCGACGAAGCGACCTTCGGCAAGCGGCCCGGCACCGACCTGCGCGCGGCCAAGCTGACCTTGCCGCTCTTGTTGCTGCGCGAGCGGCTCGAGCCCGAGGCTCGGGCGCGGCTGGCCGCGGCGCTCGGGCACGACGACGATCTCGCTTGGGTGCAGGCCGAGCTGCGCGAGCAGGGCATCGCCGAAGCGTGCCGAGCGAAGGCGGCCCAACACTCGCTGCGAGCGATCGCGGCCCTCGACGCGCTGCCGCCCAGCGAGGCCCGCGAGACCCTGGTCGCGCTCGCCCACGAGCTCGGAGCCCGGCGATGCTGAAGCCCTCGCGGATCTCCCCGGCCTCGATCGCCAAGCGGGTCGCCCTCTGGCTGCTGAGCATGATCGTGATCCTGAGCTTCTATGGCCTGGGCAAGCTCGGCGCCCATGTCGAGGGCGCGACCGAGCTGCCCTTCACCGCGCTCGACGTCGCGATCCCCTTCGTGCCCTGGACGGTCTGGCTCTACGGCACGATCACCTGGGTCAGCCTCGCGGCGTGGTTGAGCGTGCCGAACCGGGCCGACGCCGCCCGCTTGCTGGTCGCGATCGGCTTGGCCTCGATCACCTGCTCGGCGGTGTTCTTGCTCTTCCCGACCACCTTCCCGCGCCATCTCTATCCGCTCACGCATGTCGAAGGTGCGACGCTGCTCGAGCTGACCCGGCTGCGCGAGGCCGACAGCCCGACCAACTGCCTGCCTTCGCTGCACGTCGCGCTGGCTTGGGCGATCGCGTTGACCTGGTCGTCGGGCCGCGAGAGCCGGGGTCTCAAGGCGCTCGCGGTGGCTTGGGCGATCGCCATCAGCGTGACCACGGTGACGACCAAGCAGCACTTCGTGCTCGACGTCCCGACCGGCGCCGCGCTCGGCGTGTTCGCGTGGTGGGGCGCTCGCTTGCTGATCTCGGGGACCACCAGCACGCCGACGTGGGCCCGCTCGAGCGGGCTCGCGCTGCGCTGGGAGACCCACCAAAAGGCGCTCGCCAAGCTGCGCCGCAGCGCCGAGGCCTACCAGTGGCGGCTCGACGAGATCGCCTGGCCCGAGGGCCCGCTGCCGCCGCTCGATCCGACCTTGGCCCGGCTGATCAACGAGCTCATCTACATCGAAGAGATCGCGGGCATGAACTTCGGCGTGCTCGCCCGCGCGGCCAGCAGTGAGGACCTGCGCGTGCTCTACGAGCTCTTCGAAGCCGAGGAACGCCGCCACGCCGACGGCCTGCGCAAGCTCTTGGCCCTGCACGGCGCCCCCCTGCGCGCGCCTGGGCTCGGCAACTCGCTGGTCCTGCACGAGTTCGACGCGCTCGACCCCGAGTCCGAGGCCGACGTCTTGTTGATCGCGACCGCCAACCCGGTGTTCGAGACCATGCTCGACGCCGGCACCGTCCCCTTCTTGCGCACGCATCCGGCCCTGCGCAGCGACTGGTTCGACGACTTCATCAAACGGATCACCCGCGACGAGTCGGCCCACCTCGCCGTCAACTGGATGGTCGTGCGCGAGGCGGGCGAGCGCTTCCGCGGACTCGCGGGCCTCGGCCTCCTGCTCAACCCCAGCATCGTCCGCGGCATGATCTCGGTCCCCTTCATGTCGCTCGACGTCTATGCGCTCGCGCATCGGCTGGGCTATCGCTTCGAGACCCTGCTGCCGGCCTTCGGCAAGCTCTGGCGGCTGCACCGGCGCTACGCCGAGCTGCGCTGGTTTCCGCTCTGGTGGCTCTTTCGCCTGTTCACCGCGGCTGGGGCGATCTCGACGTTGATCTGCGTCGGGCTCGCGCGCGTGCACCTGATGTTCGTCGGCTTTTGGACCAACTTCACCAAGCTCACCGACCTCTTCGCTCGGCTCTGGTTCGGCGAGCGGCTCTTGGCCAAGCGTGGGTTGGTCCGAGCGGGCCACGCCGTCGTGCGCAGCGACGAGGTCGCAGCCGAATAGTTTGGCATGATGCGACGATGCTCCGTCGCGTCCGCGTCGCCTCCACCAACCAGAAGATCAGCGCGATCAAGCTGCTGCGCGAGCTCTCGGGCCTCGGGCTCAGGGATTCGAAGGACCTGGTCGAAGCCGCGGCCTTCGTCGAGATCGATCGGGACGACGCGACCTTCGCCCGGATCGCCGAAGAGGGTCGACGCTGCGAGGTCTCGTTCGAATTCGATCCGCCGCTGCGTGGCGGAGCCCCAGCCTCGAGCTTCTCGAGCTCGAGCCCCTCGTCGAGCGGCGAGTTCTCGCTTCGCTATCACTCGGGCCCCAACAAGATCCACGCGATCAAGCTGGTCCGCGAGCTCTCTGGAGTGGGGCTGAAAGAAGCCAAGGACGTCGTCGAGCTCGCTGGGGTGATCCGGCAAGGGCTCTCGTCGAGCGAGGCCGAGTCGATCATCGCTCGCTTCACCGAGATTGGCTCGCGCGTCGAGCTCGTCCGGGGTTCGTCGACACCGACGCCCTCGCTGCCTTCGCCGCGGGCAGGTGCGGAGCGGGTCTATGGCTACGTGAGCGAGGACGACGACTTTTGAGCGACCAGGCCCACCCCGCGAGCGATGACCTGAAGCGTGATCCCGTGCTCGCGAAGATCGAGCGCGGCCTCGCGGATGTCGAAGCGGGCCGCGAGATCCCGCATGCGGATGTCTTGGCCCGAATCCAAGCGCGCTACGGCGAACGGCCGCTCACTGGTCGAAGCGAATGAAGGACCAGTCGCCGAGCCCCGACGTCGCCTGGCCATAACCAAAGGACCCGGTCACGGCCGAGTCCTCGCGGTTGATCAACAACCAACCCTTGCCGCGGCTGCCGAGGCCGTCCTGCCAGGTGAAGGTCGCTCGGTTGCTCGGGACCTCGCCGCCCTCGCTGGTCGTGACGAAGCTGTGCTGCAAGAGCAGCGTGTACTCGATCGCGCCGTCGTCGGTGACGAAGGAGCCGAAGTAGCTGGCCTCGTCGAGGCGACCGACGGTCAGGGTGCCGGGCGAACCACCGACGTCGCCGGTCCACTCGCCCGCGAACTCGGGGTCGAGCTCGTAGACGGAGGCGGGCGGATAGTTGGCGACGTCGTCGACGTTGTTGTCGCCCGGGCCGACGGAGTTGCCGTAGGGGCAGGCCGTGAGGCCGAGCAGGATCACGCCGACGAGGGCGGGTCGCGCTCGAGCATGGGGCTCGGCGCTGATGGAGCAGCGAGGGCTCACGTGCGGCGTGCATAGCAGAACTGCCGCGGACCGACACGGGATGGATGTGACCCCGGCCTCTCATCCCGCTTTGACCAGCTCGAGAGGCCCTGTATCCTCGCGGCCACATGCCCGCGGACCGAAGCGAAGGTCGTGGACGCCCGGCGAGGGTGCTCGCACTACTCACGGGGCTGGCCATCGCGGCGGCGCCCTCCTCTGCGTCGGCGTTCGCACCTCCCTCCGCGGAGCCGAGCCCGAGCCCCGAGCCGAGCTCCGAAGCGTCGGAGCCGGACCAAGCTGAAGCGGGCGTCGAGGGTCCCGCGCAGCCCGACGCGCCCGACCCGAGCGATGCGGGCGACGAGGTCGAGGTCGAGGTCGAGGGCGAGGAGCCGCGCGGCGGCGGGATGATCGGCTCGGTCGTCGACGCCAACGACCCCAACGCCACGCGGGCCCAGTCCGACCTCGAGGGCGAGGCGCTCGATCCCAACGCGGCGGGCGTGCCCGATCGACTGCCCAAGCTGCAGGTCGCGGGCTGGTGGTTGGTCTTCGGCGGCGTGACCTTGGCCGCGGGCGGTGGCGTGCTGGCCGGGATCGCCGAGACTCGTGAGGACGACGCCAACCGGCTGGCCTTTGGGTTCAGCCTCACGACCGGGACCGCCAGCCGCTACAGCAGCGTCGCCGACGAGTGGGAGCAGACCCTGCGCGAGGGCGAGGCCTTCCAGGCGGCGGCGCGTGGGTTGGTCATCGCGGGCGCGGTCGTGCTGGTCGGTGGCATCGGCTTCTTCATCGCCGACGCGGTCCAGCGCAAGCGCGGCCGCGCCGAGCGTTCGGCGCGACGCGCTGCGCCGATCGAGTTTGGTCGCTCGGGCGCGCTGCTGAGCTTTTGAGATCCGCGGAGTTCCACGATGCGCACGACGACTCGACCGCTTCGACTCCTGCCGCTGGCGATGCTGGCCGGCGTGGCCTTGGCTTGCTTGGCCCCGGCTTGCTTCAACCCGCCGACCGACGACGTGCTCTTCGCCTGCTCGGCAACCGACGATCCGCTCTGCCCCGCCGGCTACACCTGCGAGGTCGACAACTGCTGCCACAAGAACGGAAGCGACGTGCAAGCCTCGCTGGGCGCTTGTGGACTCGCCGGCAACGACACGGGCACCAGCTCCGAATCCGCGACCGACACTTCGACCGCGACCGACACGAGCACGGACTCGGGCACCGACTCGGGCACCGACTCGGGCACCGACTCCGGCACGGACACCTCGACATCTGACACGACGACCGGGTGAGCCAGCGCATCCGCGCGTCCCCTCGGGCGATCGCGCGAGTTGCCGGATCAGCCTCGAAGCGGTACAAGCCCGACGCTTCGGCGAGGTTTGCTGATCGTGGGACTCAAGGACATGTTGTTTGGCTCCGGGCGCAGCAAGGGCCGCGTCGATCGTTTGAGCAAGCGTGTGGTCAACCAGTACGCGCAGGCGGTCGACCGCTACGACGCGATGGAGTCGCTGCTCAAGCTGGCGGCCGACACCTGGACCAAGGCCGAGAAGCTGGCCGAGGGCTCGCCCGAGCGGGCCGAGCTCGAGGCGCAGATCGACGAGGCCTACGTCGCGACGCTCAAGCGCTTCACGATGACGGCCAGCAAGACCATCGACGACGAAGAAGAGAAGGGCTGGCTCTACCGGCGCCTGATCACGATCGGCAAGCCGATCCTGCGGCCGATCGCCCAGTTCTGCCGCGAGTCCGAGTCGATCGCCTGGGCCCTGCGGATCGTCGAGGACGTCGCCAACGAGGAAGAAGAGTGGGCGCTGATCGACGCGCTGCTCGAGATCCATCCGGTCGGCTACGAGCGCGACACGGCGCCCAAGCTGCAGATGCTGACCCACATCAAGGAGATCGACGATCCCCGGGTCCGCGAGATCCTCGCTCGCTATCTCCGCGACACCGACGAGAACGTGCGCTTCTTCTGCATCGAGGCGCTCAGCGAGAACGGCGAGCTCGAGTCGCGCGAAGCGCTGGTCGAGGCCCTGCTCCGGCCCGAAGAAGACTCGCTGCGGCTGCGCTCGCGGATCCTCGACGGCTTCGCCGATCTCCGCTGGGACCTCTCGGCCTTCGCCGAGGGGCTCTACAAGGTGATCGACGAAGATCATCGCTTCGACGGCAAGCTCGTCACCCGGCGCTGATCGAGCGCGAAGCGACTTGGCGCTGAACGCCCGTTGCGGCGCTGATGCGCGAGCGGTAAAAGCCGCGTCGCCATGCCTCGCCGGACCGATATCAAGCGTATCTGTGTGCTGGGCTCGGGCCCGATCGTCATCGGTCAGGCCTGCGAGTTCGACTACTCGGGAACTCAGGCGATCAAGGCGCTCAAGGAAGAGGGCTACGAGGTCATCCTGATCAACTCGAACCCGGCGACGATCATGACCGATCCCGAGCTGGCCGACGCGACCTACGTCCGGCCGCTGACCCCGGACGATCTCGATCGCGTGCTCGCGATCGCCAAGCCCGACGCCGTGCTGCCGACCGTCGGCGGTCAGACGGCGCTCAACCTCGCGCTCGAAGCCGGCCGCCGCGGCATCTTCGAGTACCACGGCGTCGAGCTGCTCGGCGCGCCGCTCGACGTGATCGAGAAGGCCGAGGATCGCGACCGCTTCAAGGCCGCGATGCTGGCGATCGGCCTCGACGTCCCGCGCTCGGTCTACGTCCACTCGATGGCCGAGTGCCGGGCTGCGCTCGAGCAGATCGGGTTCCCGGCGATCATCCGGCCGAGCTTCACGATGGGCGGCTCGGGCGCTGCGATCGCCTACAACCGCGAAGAGTACGAGCAGATGGCCGCCCACGCGCTGGCGATGTCGCTGCGCGGCGAGGCGTTGATCGAAGAGTCGGTGCTCGGCTGGAAAGAGTACGAGCTCGAGGTCATGCGCGACGCGAAGGACAACTTCGTCGTCATCTGCTCGATCGAGAACCTCGACCCGATGGGCGTCCACACCGGCGACTCGATCACGATCGCGCCGGCGCTGACGCTGACCGACCGCGAGTACCAGCAGATGCGCGACGCGGCCAAGGCGGTCGTGCGCGAGATCGGCGTGACGACCGGCGGCTGCAACATCCAATTCGCGTTCGACCCCGCGACCGGTCGAATGATCGTGATCGAGATGAACCCGCGGGTCAGTCGCTCGTCGGCGCTGGCCTCGAAGGCGACCGGCTTCCCGATCGCCAAGTTCGCCGCCAAGCTGGCGATCGGCTACACGCTCGACGAGCTCGACAACGACATCACCAAGGTCACGCCGGCCAGCTTCGAGCCGAGCATCGACTACATCGTCACCAAGATCCCGCGCTTCGCGTTCGAGAAGTTCAAGGGCGCCGACGACACGCTGACCATTCAGATGAAGTCGGTCGGCGAGGTCATGGCGATCGGTCGGACCTTCCGCGAGTCGCTCGGCAAGGCCCTGCGCTCGATGGAGACCGGCACCCACGGCTTCGACGAGCTGGTCCCGGAGGCCGACCTCGATCGGCTCGAGTCGCTGATCAGCCGGCCCCACCCGGGTCGGCTCTGGATGGTCGGCGAGGCGATCCGCAACGGCATGACGCTCGAGCGGATCCACGAGCGGACCAAGATCGATCCTTGGTTCCTGCATCACATCGGAGCGATCATCGGGCTCGAGCAGACGATCGCCAAAGGCCCGCGCGGTCAGGTCCCGGCGCCCGCCTTGCTGCGCGAGGCCAAGCGCAACGGCCTCTCGGACCCGCGCATCGCCACGCTCTGCGGGGTGTCCGAGGACGCGGTCCGCGAGCGTCGCTTGCAGTCGGGCATCCGCCCGGTGTTCAAGACCATCGACACCTGCGCGGCCGAGTTCGAGGCCAGCACGCCCTACCTCTACTCGACCTACGAGGACGAGGACGAGTCGCGGATCAGCGATCGCAAGAAGGTCGTGATCCTCGGCGGCGGGCCCAACCGGATCGGCCAGGGCATCGAGTTCGACTACTGCTGCTGCCACGCCGCCTACGCGCTGCGCGAGGCCGGGTTCGAGACCATCATGGTCAACTGCAACCCCGAGACGGTCTCGACCGACTACGACACCTCGGACCGGCTCTACTTCGAACCGCTGACCCGCGAGAACGTGCTCGACATCCTCGACCTCGAGTCGAGCCGCGGCGAGCTGGTCGGTGTGCTGGTCCAGTTCGGCGGCCAGACCCCGCTCAAGCTCTCGTCGACGATCGAACGGGCCGGCTACGAGCTGCTCGGGACCCCGGCCGACTCGATCGATCGGGCCGAGGATCGCGGCCGCTTCGGCGAGCTGGTCGCCCGACTCGGCCTCCACGCGCCGCGCTGGGGCGTCGCGCGCTCGGGCGAGGAGGCGTTCAAGATCGCCCACGAGATCGGCTACCCGGTCATCGTCCGGCCCTCCTACGTGCTCGGCGGTCGGGCCATGGAGATCGTCCACTCCGACGAGCAGCTGGGCAACTACATCCGCTTGGCCGTGCGGGCCTCGCCCGACCACCCCGTGCTGATCGACGAGTTCCTCGGCAACGCGACCGAGTTCGACGTCGACGCGGTCGCCGACGGCCGCGACGTGGTCGTGGCCGGGATCATGGAGCACGTCGAGGAGGCCGGGATCCACTCGGGCGACTCGTGCTGCTGCATGCCGCCGGTCAGCGTCTCGCATGCGGTGCTCGACGAGATTCGTCAGACCACCGCCGCGCTCGCGCGCGAGCTGGGCGTGATCGGCCTGATGAACGTCCAATACGCGCGCAAGGGCGAGCGCCTCTACGTGCTCGAGGTCAACCCGCGAGGCTCGCGGACCGTGCCCTTCGTGTCCAAGGCGATCGGCACGCCCTTCGCCAAGATCGCGGCCCTGGTCGCCGCCGGCAAGACCTTGGCCGAGCTCGGCGTGACCGAGCGCGTGCCCGAGCACATCTCGGTCAAGGTCCCGGTCTTCCCCTTCATCAAGTTCCCCGACGTCGACACCCTGCTCTCGCCCGAGATGCGCAGCACCGGCGAGGTCATGGGCATCGCCAAGGACTTCGGGGCCGCCTTCCATGCCGGCATGACCGCCGCCAACGTCGAGCTGCCGCAGCAGGGCAAGGTCTTCCTCAGCGTCTGCGATGCCGACAAGCTGGTCGTGATCCCGGTCGCCAAGGCGCTGCGCCGGCTCGGCTTCTCGCTGGTCGCGACCCGCGGCACGGCCAACCGCCTGCGCGACGCTCAGATCCAGTGCGAGACGGTCAACAAGGTCCAGGAGGGTCGGCCCCACATCGTCGACCTGCTGGTCAACGGCGATGTCGCCCTGGTCATCAACACCAGCTTCGGCGAGCAGTCCGCCCGGGACTCGCTCTCGATCCGAAGGACGGCGCTGCTGCAAAACGTGCCTTACTTCACGACCATCGCGGGCGCCCACGCGGCGACCCTGGCGATCGAGTCGGCACGAACGGGGGGGCGACTGCTTGAGGCGGTGTCCTTGCAGGAGTATCATCGCCGACCGCAGTACGCGCCCGGCGACGAGCCTGGCGCGCGCGAGGTCTTCCGGCAGCCCTGACCGACGCTTCGGGCAACCCGGCACCCCCCGCGACGTAGGGCATTTGCGCCCTTCGAACCTCGTCCGATCAGGATCCCGCGATGACGCAGCGAATTCCCATGACGCCCACTGGCCTGGAGCGGCTCCGCACCGAGCTCAAGCACATCCGCGAGGTCGAACGGCCGCAGAACGTGCTCGACATCGAGGTCGCCCGCGAGCACGGCGATCTGCGCGAGAACGCCGAGTACCACGCCGCCAAAGACCGCCAAGGCGAGCTCGCCGGCCGCATGGCCTACCTCGAGAGCCGAATCTCGCTCGCCCAGGTGATCGACCCCGAGTCGATCGAGAGCGAGACCATCGGCTTCGGCGCCAAGGTCACGCTGCTCGACACCGACAGCGAAGAGAAGGTCGTCTACTTCTTGGTCGGCGAGGACGAGACCGACGTCCGAACCGGCAAGATCTCGATCGTCGCGCCGATCGCTCGGGCGCTGCTCGGCAAGGGCGTGGGCGACGAAGTGACCGTCAAGCTGCCCAAAGGCGAGCACGAGTACGAAGTGCTGGCCGTAGAGTACAAACGGATCCCGTGATCGCGCGCCTGCAACACCTCGGTCTGCTCGGCCTCTCGATCGGCTTCGCGCTGGCGCTGGCGCCCGGCTGCAAAGGCTCGCGCGGCGACGTCTGCCGCTGCGCCGCCGACTGCCGCGACGGCTTGGTCTGCGTGGTCGGGAGCAGCGAGGTGCTCGCCCCGGGCGAGTGCGGGGCCTCGGACAAGATCGGTCACTGTGTCGACGACGAGTCGCTGTCCGAGCTCGAGGGTGGGCTCGGCGACATGCCGCTCTTCGACGATCTGCCGAGCAAGCGCGACCTCGGAGCCGGCGAAGACACGGCCACGGATACGGGCACGGACACCGGCACCACCGACACCGGCACCACCGACACCACGACCGACACCGGTACGACCGACACGACCGACACCGGAACGGACACGACCGACACC
>JAMHUH010000617.1:0-17102 GCA_035904925.1 Nannocystaceae bacterium | reverse complement strand
CCCCGCCGCGCAGCAACCGGCGCGAGCCGAACGCGCAGGCTTGGCCTTGGGCGGTCTCGATCAGCAAGGGCTCGGCGGCCTCGACCACGTCGAGCAGGACCTCGCCCGCGCGCAGGCGCAGGTGTCGGGGCGAGAGCTCGTCGAGCTCGGCGCCGCCCCGCAGCAGCGCGACGCTGCCGTCGGACAAGGTGATCGACTTGGCCGAGAGCTCGAGGTTCTGATGATGAAGCTCGGCGAAAGGGACCTCGCCCGAGTCGCTGCCCTTGGGCTCGCCGCCGCCGACCAGCCAGACGATGAGCAAGGTCGCGACCAAGCCAGCGGCCAAGGTCGTCCAGGTCAGCGCGCGTCGTCGGGCGCGAACCTGCTCGCTCGGGCGGCCGAGCGTCTTCGTGCTCGGGCCAGGGGCGCTCGGAGCAGGGGCGCTCGGGGCAGGGGAGTGGGGAGGCTTGGCCTCGGGCTTCGGCGGCGAGGCCTGGTGCGCGCGGAGTTGGGCGAGCATGCGCGCGCGGGCCTGCTCGGGCACCTGCGGTGGCGCGTGGGCGCTGGCCAGCAAGCGCTCGAGGTTGCGCTCGAGCGTGGCTTCGTGGTCGGTGTCGGTCGGGGTTTGATCATGCTCGGACATCGGACAACTCCTCTCCGAATGCGCTGGCCAGCGCGGCAAAGCTGTCGCGGAAGGCTCGACGGGCGCGAGCCAGCAGCGACTTGGTCGCGGACTCCGAGAGCTCCAGCCACTCGGCCAGCTCGCGCAGGCTGTGGCCCTGCACGTACTTGCGCTCGAGCGCGTCGCGGTAGCTGTCGGGCAGGTGGGCGATCGTCATGTTGACCAGATCGCGGGTCTCGGCTCGGGCCAGCACTTCGTCACCGAGGGGCTGGCGCTCGAGGTTCTGGAAGACCTGGACCAAGGTCGCGTCGATTCGCTCCCAGGTGTCGCTCAGCTCGCGCGCGCGCCCGTGCTCGCGCAGGTGCTTGCGGATCACGTTGCGCGAACAACTGCACAGCCAGCTGCGCAGCGAGCCGCGCTCGGGATCGAAGGCCGGCGAGTCGGGCTCGAGCGCGCTCAGCAAGGTCGCTTGCACGACGTCCTCGCAGAGCGCCGGATCGCGGCCGACACGGTAATGGACGAAGGCCCACAGGCCATCGACATGGCGCTCGTAGAGGTCGGCCAACGCACGCTCGTCCCCGCCGCGGGCACGGGTGAGCAACTCGAGGTCGGTGGGTGAGTCGGCCGGCACGGATACTCCTGTGGGGAAGGTCCCCGAGTGCATGTCATCGAGCGGCGCGGAGGTGTCGCGACCTCGCGCAGGCTCGAATGCGCGACGATTGTGCGCGAAGCGTGACAGGCCCGACAGCCGCGCTTCGGTCTTGCTACGCTCTGGTGAATGGCAGACGCGATTCGCTGGCGGGCCATCGGCGGCGTCGTGGTCGGCTACTTCGAGCCTGGCGGACGGCCCAGCGACGAGCTCGTGCAGCGCTGGCACGCGGCGCTGGGCGAGGCCCGGGTCTGTCTGATCGCGTCGACCGGCGCGCTCGAGCCCAGCGTCGCGCATCGTCGGGCCACCACCCGGCTCCTGCTCGACACCAAGCTGCCCGTGGTGCTCGTCTCGGACGATCGCGCCAACCGAGCCTTGGCCAAGTTGCTCGTGTGGATGGGCGTCTCGACCCGAACGATCCCCTGGTCGCAGCTCGACGAGCTCGCCGAGGAGCTCGTCGGATCGACCCTCGCAGGCTCGCTGAGCTCGGCGCTGTCGGAGCTGCGCGACCAAGGCAGCATCCGCTTGGCTCGCGGGTAGGGATCTCCTCGCCGAGCCGAGATCGAGCTCGGCGCGCCTCGTGGATTCACCACTTGCAGGCCGATTCGCCGGGTCTAGAGGCTCTTCGAGCGGTTTCGCGCGAACCATCCAGCGTCCAGTTCGGGCGTATGAGCCTTGCGGGAGCCGTGTTCGCAATTACAATCAAGCGCCTCGTGATCGTTGGCGCTCTAACGCCCGCGAACGCGATTTTAGCGCGCAGCCCTTCGCGCCTGGCCCAATCCGCCCCAGATCTCGGAACTTTCTCGAAACCGGCCTCCAGGTCGGGCATCCGAGCCGACTTTCACGCTTGATCCAAAGTCCCATCTCGCTAAAGTGGGGGCGGAGGATTCACGGTGGCATTTGCAGAGAGGCCCACGGACAAGCGTCTGTTCTGGGAGCTGGTTCAGCCAGAGTCGATCGGCATCGATCCGATTCAGCGAGCCGTGCTCGAGTGTCTCACCGACGTGGGTGGGAGCGCGACCGACTTCGAATTGTCGGCGCGCATCGGACACCCACGTGGCCGCGTTCGCCAAGCGATCGGCAGCCTTGGCCAGGAGCACCTCGTCCAAACCGGTGCCGAAGGCGACTTCCTCGTCGTCAGCCTGACCAGCTCCGGCCGTCGTTATGTGAAGCCCTGAGTGAAGCCCTGAAGTCGAGCCGAAGCTCCTTCAGACTTCCCTTTCGGTCAGCTCGACTCCCCAAGTGGGTGAGTTCTTCCGCGGCGCTCGTGCAGCCTCGTGCGCCCTCGTGCCCCAGAGGGTCGACCCTGCTAAGATCATGAGCCTGGTGGGTAGTTCCAGGCTGGCTCTCGAACGTAGAAACCTCTCCGATGGATCTTTCTTGGCTGCTCGCGGCAGTGATCGGGACCGGTACAGCGCTCGTCGAGCTGCTGAGCCGCTACCGTGACGAACCGTTCAAGGTCATCGCCCAGAGCCACTTCGCGTGGGTCTACCTGGGCCTCAATGGCGTGCTCGCTCTGGGTGCGCATTGGGTCTTGCTGACCACCGAGTGGGGCGCCGAAGGCTCGAGCCTCGACCGCGCGGGCATGGCGATCTCGGCCGGGCTCGCCGCCGCCGTGATCCTGCGTTCGCGCGTGTTCACGGCCCAGCTCGGCGGTGAGCAGGTCTCGATCGGCCCGGGCTACGTCGTCGATCAGTTGCTCGCCATCATCGATCGCCAGATCGATCGTCGTCGCGCGCTGCAGCGCGTGCAGATCGTGATCGAGGCGATGGGCGACAAGGACTTCGAGAAGGCCAAGACCTTCGCGAGCACGATGATCACGGGCTCGCGCCAGAACCTGACCTTGCAAGAACAAAAGGACCTCGCCGCGCAGATCCGCGAGGTTCAAGATCGCCGGATCGGCGATCAAGAGAAGGCCTTCGCGCTCGGCTTCATCTTGCTCGACTTCATGGGCGAGGAGTTCCTCGACGAGATTGCCCGGCGCTTGCCCAAGGTCGTCGTCATCGGCGACTCGCTCGACGACCTGGCGCCGCCCGTCGGGATCACCACGACCTCGACCAATCGCCACGATCTCGAAGCGGTGCCCGCTCGCCGCGTGCATTCGGAGTCGCGCTCGGTCGCGCGGGCCAACTTGGTGATGGAGCTGCTGACCGGGGTTCCGCTCGATCGCGTGCTCGAGCGGATCGTCGACTTGCTCGACTCCGAGGTGCTCGGCAGCAGCCCGGCCGAGCGCGCCGGTCTTCGCCTCGAGCTCAAGGAGCTGATGGCCCGGCCCGGCGGCTCGCCACAAGACAAGGTCTATGCGCTCGGCTTCTTGGCCCTCCGGGCGTCGGACGCCGACTTCTTTCGCGAGACCTTCGGTCGCCTGCGCGCGCCCTTGCAAGCGGTCCCGCGCGTGGACGAAGACGAAGGCGAGGGCTGAGCGCGTGGTAGCCTGCCCGCCATGCGACTTCGTTTCGCGGGCGTGGTGGTGTTCCTGAGCGCGTGCGTGGGCGACCCCGCGGGCAGCTCGGGCTCGGACGAGGCAGCCGAGGGCGAAGGTGGCGAGGTCGGCAGCCCTTGTGCAGGCGCCGAGCAGCACGTCGGCGAGGCGACCTACTACGACTTCGCCGACGGCTCGGGCAATTGCGGCTTTCCGGCCACGCCCGACGACCTCATGGTCGGGGCCATGAACGCGGCCGACTACGCGGGCTCGGCCGTGTGCGGGAGCTGTGTCCGGGTCGTTGGGCCCGAGGGCAGCGTGGACCTTCGCATCGTCGATCAGTGCCCCGAGTGTGCCCCCGGCGACATCGATCTGAGCCCGGAGGCATTCGAGATGATCGCACCGCTCAGCGCGGGCCGGGTCGACCTGACTTGGGAGTACATCGAGTGCCCGGTCGCGGGTCCGATCGTCTACCACTTCAAGGACGGCTCGAACCCGTGGTGGACGGCCGTGCAGATTCGCAACCATCGCCACGCGATCGCCAAATTCGAATTTCGCTCCGAGGGCGCGTGGGTCGAGGTCCCGCGGCTCGACTACAACTTCTTCGTGCAGGACTCGGGGATGGGCGAGGGGCCCTTCGAGTTTCGCGTGACCGACGTGCTCGGCGGCGTGGTCGAGGACGCTGGGATTCCGCTGCTCGACGACGCCGACGCGCCGGGCAGCGAGCAGTTCGCGGCCTGCGAGTGAGCCGCTCAAAAGAGCGCGTAGACGAAGGGCGCCACGTAGGCGAGCCCGCCGGTCAGCCAGAGCAGCACGCCCGCGAGCAGCAGCACGATCAGCATCGGCGCGAGCACGAAGCGGGCCGGGTGCAGGAAGTGGCCGATCAGGCGCAGCACGGTCTTGCAGCGGGCCGCGACCCGGCGGGCGAAGCTCGGGCGCGTGCGGGCGGGCGGCCTCACGTCGGCCTCTCGATCACCAGATCGTCGATCACCATCGCGTCGATCCCATGCCGCAGCCAGAACGCGATCGCGTCCTCGCTGGAGCCGACGATCGGCTCGCCGGGGCCGTTGAGCGAGGTGTTGAGCACGATCGGATCTTCGCCGAGATCGGCCAGCGCCGCGAGCACGCCGTGCAGCTCGGGCGCGCGGCTGGCCTCGACGCTCTGGTAGCGGGCCGTGCCGTCCTCGTGGACGACGGCCCCGAGCCGGGCGAGCGCGTCGGCGTGGACGGGCGCGACCGTGGTCATGAAGGGGCTCATGTCGTTCGGGGCGCCGACGAAGAAGCGCTCGACATGCTCGTGCAAGAGCGCCGGCGCGAAGGGCCGAAACAATTCGCGCTGCTTGATCAGCCGATTGAGTCGATCGCGGGTCGAGCGTTCGCGCGGGCGGGCGAGCAGCGAGCGCTGGCCGAGCGCCCGCGGGCCCCATTCGAAGCGACCGCGGGCGAAGCCGACGATCTTGTCGGCTGCGATGAGCGCGGCCGTGATCGCGCCAGGATCGTCGACCCTGCGGATCGAGAGCCCGAGCTGGTCGGCGATCGCACGAGCTCGGCCCGCGTCGATCTCGAGCCCGAGCGCGGCGCTGACCAGCGGCGCGGGCCGAGGATCGCCGAGCGCGAGCCCGCCGAGGATCGCGGCCCCGAGCGCACCACCAGCATCGCCCGCAGCCGGCTGCACGAACACGCGCTCGAACCCGGCCTCGGCTTGGATCCTCGCGTTGGCCAGGGCATTGAGGGCGACGCCGCCGGCCATGCACAGGTTGGCGCTGCCGCTCAGCTCGCGCGCCCGTCGAGCGAGGCCGAGCAGCGCCTCTTCGAGCACGCGCTGCAAGGTCGCCGCGACGTCGGCGTAGTGGCGGTCGCTGGCCTCGTCGAGCTGCCAGGGCTTGCCGGCGGGTCGGCGCGGGCCGAGCAGCGCCTCGAGCTTGGGCCCGAAGCCGAGCTCGGCGTCGCTCATGTGGGCGAAATACTCGAGCCCGAGCGTGTAGCTGCCATCGGCGTGAAGCTGGATCAAGCGCTCGAACGCGTCGCGCAGGCGCGGCTGGCCCCACGCGGCCAGGCCCATGACCTTGTACTCGCCCTCGTTGACCGCGAAGCCGAGGTAGGCCGTGAGCCCGGCGTAGAGCAGCCCGAGCGAGTGGGGGAAGTCGACGCTCGCGAGCAGCTCGAGCTCGCGCTGATGGCCGCGCCAGAGCGTGGTCGAGCTGTGCTCGCCGACGCCATCGACGACCAGCACGGCCGCGTCGACGTAGGGCGACACGAACATCGCGCTGGCCGCATGGCAGCGATGATGTTCGAAACACTGGACCTTGGCCCGCGGCACGAAGAGCTGCTCGGCCAGCTGATCGAGCACCCAGAGCTTGTCGCCGAGCTGGCTGGCGAGCGCGCGCGGGAACTGCTTCCAGGTCCGCGGCAGGTTGCGCAGGAGGCTGACCAGCACGCGCTCGAGCTTGTCGAAGGGCTGCTCGTAGAAGACCAGCGCGTCGAGCTGCTCGGGCTCGATCCCGCCGCGCTCGAGGCAGGCTCGGGCGGCGGCGATCGGCAGGCTCGGATCGTTCTTGATCCGCGAGAGTCGCTCTTGCTGGATCGCCGCGACGATCGTGCCGTCGACGACCAGCGCCGCGGCGGCGTCGTGGTAGTGGGCCGAGATGCCGAGCACGCTGGCCATGGCCTAAGCGCGGGTCGAGGGCCGCCAACCTCGGGTGATCGGCCGGGCGACGCGAACCAGCAGCGAGAGCGGAGCCGCGAGCACATAGACCACCAGCATGGTGAGCACGTAGACCCGCTCGGCCACGAAGCGACCCGCTCGCAGCCAGCGACGGCCCAGCTCCCAGCGCGCGACTCGACCCAAGGCTTTGCGCGCCGCCGCCTCGCTGCCCGCGAGCGCGAGCAGCAGCTCGCGGGTGTAGGCGGCGTGGCGGCGCTCGTCGACCATGATGGTCTCGAAGAGCAGGCGGTCCTGCTCGCGGCCCCGGGCGGCGAACCAGGCCACGTAGGTTTCGAATTGCGCGAGCGCTCGGGCCTCGCCGGTATGGACGAAGGCGAGGAAGTCGAGCTCGCCGAGCGCGTCGAAGAGCTGCTCGCAGTCGGCCGCGAGCGGGCCGAGCGGGCGGGGCCGGCGAGCCTCGCTGGCCAGCTTGCGAGCTCGACGAGCGAACATCTGGGCGTGCCGGGCTTCGTCGTCGGCGTGGCGCAGATAGGCGGCGGCGCGCTGCGGCGAGGAGCTCCGGGCCGCGGCGAGCCGCATGTCGAGCATGCTGCCCAGCTCGGCCCGCGCGAAGGCGTGCAGCTTGCGACCCGCGTGGCCGGGCCAGCGCCAGACCAGCGGGTTGAGCCCCCGCGCGAGCAAGACGGTCAGCCGAGTCATGATCGCTTCACTGGCAGACCCCGCCGCCTTGCCAGGGCGTGCAGCTGCCCGTCGAGCAAGGATGCGTGGCGTCGCAGGCGACGAAGCAGGCGTTGCTGGCGAAGGCGTGGACCGAGCCTTCGGCACACTTTGGAGCGAAGAGCGGATCGTTCTGCACGCAGGCCAGGACCTTGTCGAGCTCGGCACCGAAGCGGGTCGAGCAGGTGGCGAAGAGGGCCGGGTCGCCCCAGAGCTCGGTGCAGGCGGTCCGGCAGCCGTCGACGTAGTAGGAGTCGTTGCCGTCGTAGTCGGTGCTGCCGCTCTGCTCGCACCACTTCTCTTGGATCTGGGCCTGGTGGTGTCCGCAGAGCTGGGTCGCCGCCTCGCTCGGCGCCGCGACGATCGGCGGGGTCTCGAGCTCGACGAAGCTGGCGACGAACTTGGCCTTGCCATCGTCGCCGAGCGGCCAGCGGATCTGCAGCTCGCGGCTCTGCTTGGCCCAATGCAGCCGAGCCGTGATGTTGCTGCCGACCTGCAGCGGGGTGACCAGCGAGAGCCCATCGGCGGTGTGCATGACCATCGAGGCTGGCGTGCCGCCTTCGATCAGCTCGATCCCGCCGAACACGTCGCGCTTGGTCTTGCGACCGCAGCGAACCTTCAACCAGTCGCGCTCGATCTGGGTCACGCAGCCGGCCTTGGTCGAGCCGCTGACCATGATCTCGTCGGCTGGGTTCCACTCGGTGTAGGCCGGCACGAAATTCATCCCTTCGGGCAAGCCGGTGCCAGGCAGCTCGATCGGCAGCGGCGCGGCCAGGCGCAGGGCCAGCGCCTCGGCCAGCGCGGCGTGACCCTTGGGCGTCATGTGGATGTCGTGATCGAGGAAGGCGCCCGGCTCGGCGCCGCGCAGGGCCTCGGTGGCGTCGAGCGCCCGAATGCCGAGCCGCTCGGCGTTGCTGACCAGGTCGCTGAGCAAGACCAGCGACTCGCTCATGTCGGGCCGATCTTGGACCTCGTACTTGTCCCACTCGGCCGGGTCGACTTGGACGTCGACGGGCAGGGCGATCAAGACCAGCTCGGTGCCATGCTCGGCGCACAGGGCTTGGAGCTCGTGCAGGTAGGCGTCGAAGATCGAGGTCGGCGGGGCCAGCAGGGGCACGCCCAGGGCGATCTGCTCGCGCAGCAGCTTGCGCTCGTCGGCCAGCGTCTGCTGGGCCTCGACCAGATCCTTGGCCTCGGTCTTGCCGCGCTTGGACTGGTCCTTGATCAGCTTGGCGACATGCTTGTCGCGCTCGCGCGCGGCCTTGCGGATCAACGCGGCCGTGAGCACGACCGAGCGGGCCTCCTCGGCGTGTTCTTCTTCGACGATGTCGCCGGGCCGACCGCGGGCGATGTCGCGTTGGAAGTCGTCGAACTCGAACCCGCTGACCTCGTAGAGCAGACCATCGAGCTGGTCGCGCTTGGCGGAGAGCTCGCGATCGACCTCGCCGATCCGCTCGCGCGACTTGGCCAGGGCCTGCTCGGCCTGCTCGCGCTCGCTCTCGATCTGCGCGTGCGACTTTTGACTGTCGACCACGAGGTCTTCGAATCCACCCTCGGTCGGGGTGCCGAAGTCGACGCTCTCGCCCGCCTCGGGCAGCTCGGCCTTGCCGCGCTCGTGCTGCCAGCGGCGAAACGCATAGAAGGCGTGCGACTGCGAGTAGAGCCACTTGCGACCCGGAAACTCGCGGACCTGCGCGGGCGCGTGCTCGGTCCGAACCGCCCAGCCATCCCATACGCTGTGGCGATCCTTGTTGGGTCGCTCGAGTTCGAAAGGATCGTTGAGGTAGTTGAGCGTGATGACCAGGGTCTCGGGCTTGCGCTCGGCCAGCAGCTCGCGCGCGAGCATCAGGTACTCGGGCGGGCCGTAGGTCGGCACGCCCGCGTTGAGCACGGGTCGACCGGTCGCGGCGGCCAGCTTGGCGCTGAAGGTCTCGTCGTCCTCGACCCCGAGCCCGAACACCTGCGAGTCACCGAGGATCAAGATCTCGCCCTCGCCAGGCGCGGCGTCGGGGCTCGCGGCAGGCCAGTCCTGGCCGCGATAGCCCTGCGCGTTGACGTGGATGGTCGAGCGCGGGTTCTCGCGCAGGCGGAAGTTCATGCTCGCGCCGGGCTCGAGCCGGACGCCGAGCTCGGGATCGGCGACGTAGAAATTGACGTGGGGGAAGGCGTCTTGGTCGCGCTCGGTGAACACGTACTCGGCGATCACGAGGCCGAGACCGAGGCCGAGGACGACCTGACTGGCGATCAAGCTGCGGCGCAGCCACTTTCGCTTGGGTCGCGCGGGTGGAGCTTCGCGTGGGGACTCGACGGTGTTGGGCATGGACGAGCTCGACTACCTTGCCGGGGCGAGACGACCCAGCCGAGCGAGCATATTCCGCGTGTGGCGAACCCGATACTGGCTAGGAAGTGGGCTCGCGCGCCGCCTCGACGCGGGTGATGTGGCGGATCACCAGCTCGTTGACCTCGCGCGCCGCCAAGAGCGGCCCCATGTGGCCGACCTCGGGCAGCTCGACGTGCTCGCAGTGGGGCAAGCACTCGGCCAACACGGCGCAGCAGCGACGACCCACGCGCTTGGACTCGGCGCCCGACATCAGCAGCATCGGGATCGCGCCGAGCCGAGCTTCGTAGTGGTGATGCGGCACGTCGTCGAGCGCGGTCTCGCGGACCTCGTGAAACATCTTGCGGCCCGATCGCAGCCACGCCGCTCGCTCCTCGGCCGAGAACTCCGACCAGGTCCCCTGGCCGCTCCAAAAGTCGACGAAGCGCTCGATCCAGGCCTCGCTGCCGCCGAACTGCTCGTCGAGGAAGCGGCTGTCGTCGTCGTATTCGATCAGCTCGCGCAGCGCCTCGTGGTCGCCCGTCGAGCGCAACACGCCAAAGCAAGTCGGCTCGAAGAGCGCGAGCGAGCGGACCCGCTCGGGTCGCATGGCCGCGGCGGCGAGGCCGATTCGGCCGCCGTAGGAGTGCGCGACCACGTGGACGGGCGTGTCGCCGCACAGGTCGAAGGTGTCGTTGACGACCGCGACGTCGTAGCGGGTCTCGAACACCCGCTCTTCATGCCAGTTCTCCGAGTCGCCGTAGCCGATCAGATCGGGCGCCAACACCCGATGGCCTCGCTGGGTGAGCAGCTTGGCCAGCTTGCGCCACTGCATCCCCGATAGACCCGTGCTCGGCAGGCAGATGACCGGCCAATGCCCCGTCGAGCGCGGCTCGACGGGGAGCCACTCGTGCACGTGGACTTCGAGGTCCGCGATTCGAAGCGTCGGCATGAAGGTGCAGGGGAGCACGGACGCTTCAAGACGCGCAAGCGGCCGAAGGGTCCCGATTGGGGCCACGGGGGCGAGAGGCGGACGAGCGTCGCCGAATCAGACCAAGAAGCGCGAAGAAGGTGAGAGTCAGCGCTCCGCCCCCGGGCTCGCTCGAAGTCGAGCAAGCACAGCCATCGCCCGCGTAGGTGCCGTCGTTGCCGAACCCTGGCGGCAGGCCATCGTCGCCGATCTCGTCGGCCGTCCCGCCCTCGCCGGTCGATCCGCCGCTCTCGCTCGGGCCCTCGGGGACACAAAAGCCGTCGCTGCAGAGCAGCCCGGGATCGCAGCCACCGCCCAGCGTGCACATGCAGCCGAGGCTGCCGATCAAACAGGTGCCGTCGTCGGAGCTGCTGCTCGAGCTGGTGTCGGTCGACCAACCAGTGTCGCTGCTCGAGCTGTCGGTGGAGGTCGAGCCGCTGTCGGTCGAGGTCGAGCCGCTGTCGGTCGTCGTCGAGTCGCCGCCGAGGTCCAACACGCAGGCCCCCTGCGCCTGCGTGAACACGATGTCGGCCCCGTAGTAGAAGCGCAGGATGTCCTCGTAGCCGTAGCCCTCGGCATTCTCGAGGCAGCGAGCGCCCCACTGCGACATGCAGCCGCGGTTCTGGCCGTAGCCGGACTCGCCGACGTTGAACACCCAACCGAGGGCGGTCTGCTCGACCGCGTTGCCGGTCTTGCCCTCGTTGTAGGTCACCCAACCCTCGGTCCCGACGTTCGGCGTACCCACGCAGCTTGGCGGCGCGGTGTTGGGATCGCCCGCGACATAGAACGCGTAGGTCAGGACGTTGTTGAAGTTGAGGTAGATGCCGCTGGTCTCGTCGACGGCCTGGTAGGCCTTGGCCGAAGGCGACGCGCCGCAGCTGTAGACCTGGCAGCCCTGGCCGTCACAGACGGCGCCCTGGTTGGCCATGTAGTAGTAGGCGACCGAGCGCGCCGCGATGGCTTGGGCCTTGAGCGCCTCGAGGTTGGCGCCCCCGTTCTCGCAGGTGATCACGTGCGGCAGGTAGTCGCTCTCCATGTCGATCACGCCGGTGCCGGTGACGTTGATCTGACAGTAGGCTTGGCCGAGCGGGGCGGGGATCCAAGCCTCGGGGCTGGGCGTGATGTCCCCGCGAAATTCGTTGCTCTCGTCATCCGCGACGCAGCCGATCGCGAAGCCGATCACCAGCGCGACACAGGTCAGCACGATCCGAGAGCTCGAGCGCCGAGGACTGCTAGACATTTCCTGGACATCGTCGCACGTCGGCCCAGCGGCCAAGTGGCCATTGGATCAGCGAGCCGGATTTCGCCCATGAACTCGCTTTGCTAAGGTCGCGCCGATGCCCGACGTCCGCGCTCACGACCTCGTCCTCTTCGGCGCGACCGGCTTCACCGGCGGGTTGATCGCGCGCTACCTGGCGGGGCGACTCGCGGGCGGCTCGATCCGCTGGGCGCTCGCGGGTCGCAGCCGCGAGAAGCTCGGCAAGCTTCGGCGCGAGCTCGAGCGCGCGGATCCGCGGATGGCCGAGCTCGCGCTGATCGAGGCGAGCAGTGACGACGCCGAGAGCCTGCGGGCGATGGCCGAGTCGACCCGAGCGATCATCACGACGGTCGGCCCTTACCAGCTTCATGGTGAGCCCTTGGTCGCCGCCTGCGTCGGGGCCGGGACCGACTACTTCGATCTGACCGGCGAGCCGACCTGGTGGCGCGCGATGGTCGAGCGCTACCACGAGCGAGCGAAGGCGCGCGAGCTGATCGTGGTGCCCAGCTGTGGGTTCGAGAGCGTGCCGCACGATCTCGGCGTGTTGTTCACGGCCAGCCAGCTGCCGAGCGGCGAGCCGATGACCATCGACGCCTACGTCAGCGCCCGCGGCAGCTTCTCGGGCGGCACCCTGGCCTCGGCCTTGGGGGCGATGGCCGAGGGGATCCCCAAAGGTGGCGGTGGCTCGAGCGGTCGCAAGTCGGCCAAGCCCAAGCTGCACTTCGCCGACGCGCTCGGGGTCTGGGGCTTGCCTGCGCCGACGATCGAGCCGCTGGTCGTCCGGCGCAGCGCCTCGCTCTTGCCCGACGCGCTCGGTGATCTGCAGTTTCGCGAGTACTTCGCGTTCCGCTCGGCCCTGACCATGGCCTCGATGGTCGTCGGCGTCGGTGGGGTGATGGCGATGGCGAGCTTCGGACCGACCCGCAGGCTGCTCCAAAAGGTTCAACCTCGCGGCAGCGGGCCCGCGGCCGAGGTCCGATCGCGTGGATGGTTCCGGATCGACTTCGTCGGGCGCGGGGGCGGCCGCGAGGTTCGGACCCACGTCAGCGGCGGCGACCCAGGCTACGACGAGACGGCCAAGATGATCAGCGAGGCCGCGATCACGGCGCTCGAAGACCGCGATCGCCTGCCCCTGCGAGGCGTGCTGACCCCGGCCGCGGCGCTGGGCCAGCCGCTGATCGATCGGCTCGTGGCCGCGGGCATGCAATTCGTCGTCGACTGAAGCGCGGCAAAGCCTGGCACAATCGATCCGTGGATCGACCGGTCACCAGCGCGAGCGAGGCGGCGATCGTCGACTACTACCATGCGGCCGGCGAGGACTACCTGCACTGGAGCCCCTCGCTGCAGATGCACTTTGGTTACTGGGCGCGCGGCCATTGGCCTTGGCAGCGCGAGCCGATGCTGCACGCGCTCAGTGACGCGGTGCTCGATCGTCTGGCGCTCGGGCCCGAGCCGGTCGGTCGGGTCGCGGACCTCGGCTGCGGCGTCGGGGCGACGGCGCGGCAGCTCGCTCGCCGTCACGTCGGGATCGATCTGCTCGGCGTCACCTTGGTGCCGGCGCAAGTGGTCCGTGGCCGCGCGCTCAACCGCCACGCTGGGCTCGATCCACGCGTCGAGCTGTGCGAGGCCGACTATCGGGCGCTTCCGGTCGCCGACGCCTCGCTGGTCGGCGCCTATGCGATCGAGTCGGCTTGCTACGATCCGAGCGGGGGCGTCGAGCTGATCCGCGAGGCCGCGCGTAGCCTCCGGCCGGGCGCTCGACTGGTCGTTGCCGACGCGTTTCGCCGCCGAGCCTCGCCGCTGCCTTTGCACGCTGCCCGGATCGAGCGCGGCATGTCCGAGGGCTGGGCGCTGCCGGGCTTGGCCAGCGTCGAGGGCTTCGTCGCGGCGCTGGCCGAGGCCGGGTTTGCGAAGATCGTGATCGAAGACGTCTCGCTGCGTGTGGCCCCGAGCCTTCTGCACGTGCCGCTCGCGGTGCTGGGCTTTCGCCTTCGCCAGCGCGAGGGCCGGCTGCACCCGCGCCGAGTCGGCAACCTTCGCGCGCCGCTCTGGGGCCTGGCCGCGGCCCTGCTTGCGCCGCGTTGGTTCGGTTACTTCATCGTCAGCGCGACGCGCTAGCGCGATCGGCTGGCAGCTCCGAGCTACTGCCCGGTCAGCACGCGGGCGGGATCCGTCCGGGCCGCGCGGTTGGCCGGGAAGAACGCCCCGATCACGCAAAAGCCGATCGCGAACACGAAGGCCGACCCGATCAGCAGGGGCGGGAAGTCGAAGTAGGTCTTCGGCTTGAACGGGAAGTCCGGGATGTAGGCTGCCGAGATCCAGTCGAAGATGTCGCCGGCCCCGAAGGCCATCAGCACGCCGACGAGCCCGGCGATCGCACCGACGATCGCGGCCTCGCCCAGGATGATCCGACGGATGTCGCGGCGGCTGGCTCCGACGGCCCGCATGATGCCGATCTCGCGCTGGCGCTCGTAGATCAGCATGAAGAACACGTGCATGATGTTGACCGCCGCGATCCCGACGATCACGATGCTGACGAAGCCGAACACCATCATGAAGATGGTGATCAGCAGCGCGGCCTGCTCGGCCCCGGTGTCGGTCACGTCGAGCTCGAGCTCCTTGACGGCCAGCGCGACCGCGGCGACGTCATCCTTGGAGCCGACCTGGATCACGGCCGAGTGGTACTTGTTGGCGTCGGCCGCCTCGTTGAATTCGACGTTGAGCCGGCGGACGTAGCCGACCGGCATGGTCATGCCGAGGTTGATGGCCTTGTCGGACACGCCGACCAGGATGCCCTTGGCCTCGACCGTGCGATCGCGGGCGGAGGAGTCGACCATCGAGGCTCCGAAGGTCAGGTCGAAGGTGAAGCCCATCGCCGAGTCGGGGTTGATCTTGGGGAAGCCGTGCGCACGCCGAACCGAGCCATTGTAGAGCTCGACGATGTTCTCCGAGACCAAGATCGGGATGTAGTAGCGGCACAGGGCCTCGACGTCGGGCCGCTCGGGCGGGGCCTTGCCCTTCTTTTCGGCCTTCTCGACCTTGTCCCTCCAGCTGGCCAGCTCGTCGCTGCCCCAGCAGTAGAGCTGGTCGTCGTCGTGCTCGGTCCGGCACTGCTTGTCGGTCTCGCAGGCGGTCGCGATCGGCAGGGTCTTCCAGTCGTCCCACTTGGCCAGGCCGGGTTCGAAGTCGGCGAAGCGGTAGCTGCTGTCGATGTCGGGTGCGACCAGCTCGGGCTCGACGCCGTCGGCGATCAGCTCGGCGCGCAGGTTGTTGCCGAACAGCTTGGCCCCGCCCCAGACCATCGAGGGGATGGTCAGCTTCATCTTCGGGTAGACCGCGACGACGTTGGGGATCGCCCGCAGCTGGGCGACCTTCTCGTCGTCGATGATCTCGTTGGCGAGCGGGACCCGGAGCATGCTGACGTCGACGTCGAAGCTCTTGGGCACGACCTCGATCTTGTCGAGCGGGAAGATCTTGCCGAGCACGACCTTGCGAACGCCGCCGCCGAGGCCGAGGAAGAAGGTGAAGGCGGCGATGCCGACGACGATGCCGATCGACGCGAGCAAGAAGTGCTTGCGGTTGCGCTTGAGGTCGTCGAGCGCGAGCCGGAAGAGTCGCGCGGCCCTCATGGGGTGGCCTCCATGACCGGCACGGCCGGATCGGGCTTGCCGTCGTCGGCGGCGCGGTCGTGGGCGCGCGACTCGGGCGTGGGCGCGAGCGCGGGCTTGCGCGAGGCGAACTCGCCTCCACCCTCGACGATCAGGCCGTCGTCGATCCGAACCACTCGCCGGCAGGCCTGCGAGATCATGTCGTCGTGGGTGACGATGACCAAGGTGATGCCGTGGTCTTCGTTGAGCCGGCGAAAGAGGGCGAGGATCGCCTGCGCGGTCGAGCTGTCGAGGTTGCCGGTCGGCTCGTCGCAGATCATCAGCTTGGGCTTTTGGAAGAGCGCCCGAGCGATCGCCACCCGCTGCTTTTGTCCGCCCGAGAGCGTGCTCGGCAGCGCGTCGCGCTTGTCGAGCAGATCGACCTCGCGCAGGACCTCTTCGGCGCGCGCGACCGCGGCGGCCTTGTCGAGCAGACCCTCGCCGCGAGCGAAGAGCGAGGGCAAGGTGATGTTCTCGATGCAGGTCATGTGCTCGAGCAGGTGGAAGGACTGGAACACGAACCCGATGTTGCGGTTGCGGTAGTCGCTGATGCTGGCGTCGTCGAGCTTGCGAAGGTCGCGGTCGCCGACCTCGACGCTGCCCTCGAAGTCGGTGTCGAGCGCCCCGACGATGTTGAGCAGGGTGGTCTTGCCCGAGCCCGAGCGCCCGACGATCGCCACGAATTCTCCGTCGGCGATGTCGAGGTCGATGCCCTTGAGGACCTCGTTGACCAGCTTGGCGGTCGTGTAGCGTTTGCGAACGCCGCGAAGGCGGATCATGGCGTTGGAGGGTAGCCGCCGCGTCCGAACCGGTCAAACCGCGGCCATGGCCCCGAACAATGCGATACCCTCGGCGAGCGCATGACCAAGCACGCGAGCGAGACGATCTTCGACAAGATTCTGGACGGTCGGATCCCTTGTCATCGTGTCTACGAGGACGAGCGGGTGTTGGCCTTCCTCGACATCGCTCCGCTCGCGCCGGGCCACACCCTGGTGATCCCCAAGCAGCGCGCGGCCTACCTGCACGAGCTCTCCGACGAGTCGGCCGCTGCGATCGGGCGCGTGCTCCCACGGATCGCTCGCGCGGTCATGGCCGCCAGCGGTGCCGACGCCTACAACCTGCTCCAGAATAACGGTGCGGGCGCTCACCAGGCCGTGTTTCATGTCCACTTCCATTTGATCCCCAAGCTCGGCGGGCGCGGGCTCGGCATCGACTGGCTCCCCGGTCGGCTCCGCCCCGAGGACGCCGCGAGCTTGCTCGCAGCGATGCACGACGAGCTCGATCGCTGAGCCGCGCGCATCGGAGTAGAATCGCGGCGTGAACCAGCCCTACGGCCAACAACCCGGATTCGAACCCGAGATCGCCCAGATCGAGAACGACGCGCTGCTGTGGTTGATCGTCGGCGGCGTCGGGTTCTGGTTCGGCTTCGGCTGGGTGACGGGTCCGCTGGCTTGGTACTTCGGCGCGCGTGCCCGCAACAGGTACCTCGCGCTCGGTCGCACGCCGAGCAGCCAGGCCAGCGCGGCTTGGGTCGTCGGCATCCTCAGCACGCTGATCACCTACATGACGATCGCGGCGATCTTCGTGTTCGTGGTCTTCATCGGGGCCGCGCTCTTCACCGTGCCGCTCTGACACACCGCTCGGACGAGACTGCGTCAGGGATCCAAGCAAGCGCGCAGGCCCGCTCGGTAGTCGGGGTAGGCCAGCGTGACGCCGAGCTCGTCGCGGATCCGTCGAGCCCGGATCTTCACGTCGTCCTCCCAGAAGCTGCGGGCCATCGGCGAGAGCTCGGCTTCATCGAAGGGGATCGTCGGCGCGAGCGGCAGGCCGAGCAGCTCGGCCGCGTACGCGAGCAG
>JAMHUH010000616.1:0-2413 GCA_035904925.1 Nannocystaceae bacterium | reverse complement strand
CGCTCGGACGCGTCGGGCGGGTCGATGCGGCGCCGCGCGGCTTTTGGCGGGTCGACAAGGACCAGCCACCCGAGCTTCGCCACAGCGTCTTGACGCTGGTCGCGTATCGAGAGCTCGAGCGAATTGGGCTCGAAGCGTTCTTGGCCATGGACGAGGGCCGCGGCTGGACGCTACCCCCGACCTTGCGCTTGGCCGACTACGGGCTCGGGCACGACGATCGGGCGCGCGAGCATCAGGCGGTCGCGGCCGTCTTGGGCCCGCGTTGGCTGGCGGGCCAGCTCGACGGCGACTTCGCGGCCAGCTGGGAGGCCTGCGCACGCGATGCGGAATTGATCGCTGCGATCGCGGCGCTGGGATGAAAATGGGGGGTGTAGATGGGGGTGAAGGCGGGGTGAAGATGCGTCACTTCGCGGCGACGGCAGCTGGGTCCGCGCAGGGCTTGGGCCGCATCGACTCGGGCCAGGACGCGGGGTCTTCCGAGGGATAGATCCGCAGCGTCTGGCCCTTGGCGTCGAGCAGCTCGTCGGGCTTGCAGTCGAGCGCCGCCGCGGCGGCGTGGAGGCCCGACTTGCTCACGCCGTTGATGCCGGCGGCCAGGGTGCTCGCGCCACATTGGAAGAGGCCTCGAATGTGGCTGCGCAGCGGGAAGGCGAAGGGGCCGAGGTTGCGCAGGGTCTTTTCGGTCCCGTAGATGGCGCCTTCGCTGGCGCGGACAAAGTGCTGGTTGGTGAGCGGCGAGCCGATCGCACGAAACACGATGTGCTCGCGCAGGCCCGGCACGACATGCTCGACGGCGTCGAGGATCTTGTCGGCCAGCGCTTCTTTCGTGCGGGCGTAGTCGGCGGGGCGTTGGCCGTGGGTCGAGCCGAGCCAGCGCGAGAAGGCCTTGGGCGTGGCCAGGGCCATCGCCTCGATCGTGTGGAGGCCGTCGCTGCGCAGCGAGGGATCTTTGAGGGTGGTCGCGCTGAAGAAGATGCCCGGGATGGCGCCGATCGAGCCGAGGTCGCTGCGCTCGGCCGCGCGGTAGCACTCGTCGATGTCGGTCGTGCGGCTGTACCAGACGTTGCCGGAGTCGAGGCCCGCGGCGCGCAGGTCCATGTCGACGCCGAGGAACACGCTCAGGATCGAGACCGAGTAGCGCTGGTGGGCGATGCGATGGCGCAAGAAGGGGCCGACGTGCTCGGGCTCGACCAGCCGGCCCCAGGTGACCTGGGGATCGGCGTTGGATACGACGATGTTGGCTCGGACCTCGCGACCGTCGGCCAAGCGGACCCCGATCGCGCGTCCGTCCTCGACGAGGATCCGCGTGACCTCGGTGTGCAGCATGACCTCGCCGCCGTGGGCCTCGATCTGTTTGATCAGCGCGTTGGGGATCGCGTGGCCGCCCCCGTGCGGGTAGCAGCCGCCCTCGAAGTAGTAGTCTTGCAAGGCCGCGTGCAGGATCGTCGGGGCCTTGGCGGGGGCCATGCCGTGGTCGCCCGCTTGAATCGACAAGATGGCCCGCAGCAGGGGATCGCGGGTGAAGTGATCGAGGAAGCGCGGCAGCGGGAGCAGGCCGTAGCGCAGCAGCGTCGGGGCGCGCAAGGGGAGGCGAAGCGCGTCGCCGAGACCCTCGGGCGTGGCCCATTGGATCTCGTCGACCATGCGCGCGACCGTGTCCATGTAGCCGGCGATCCCGGCGGCTTCAGTCGGAAAGCGGGCCTGGAGTCGCTCGGCAAAATTGCGCCGGCCCTTGGGAATGTCGAAGCGCTCCTCGCCGATGACCAGGCGGTCGTAGCCGTCGGGATCGAGCTCGAGGAAGGCCAGATCGTTGGCGACGCCCAGGCCCTCGTAGATTCGCCGTAGCGTGCCGCCCGGCCCGAGCTGGCCGATGTAGTGAATGCCGGGGCTGAACGAGAAACCCTCGATCGTGAACGATTGGCTGTAGCCGCCGGGCAGGTAGTGCTGCTCGAACACGATGACGCGCCGACCCGCGCGGGCGAGGGCGAGCGCGGCGACCAGACCACCCGAGCCCGAACCGATTACGATCGCGTCGGCGTCCGGCATCGCACGAGCCTGCTCGCTTGGCCCGCGAAGCGCAAAGCCAAAGCCCGCTCGCGTGCGCGCATTGTTTTCACCAAGCGGGCCTCGGGGCCGCTACGAGTTCGCGATCACTTCGACCACGAGTCCGTGGCGGGGTCGTAGAACAGCGTCTCGGTCGCGAGCGCCGGCATCTCGTCGGCCGGGCACGCGGGCCAGAAGTCGGCGTCGAGGGTGCCATCGACACAATCGTAGGCTTCGGGCAGCGACTGCTGCATCAGGTCGAGGTATGGACGGAGAAGCTAGCCCTAGGGCGTGGGTGAGCAGCCGAACGACAATGTCCACACCCACTTTGTTCACCAGATTTAAAATGCCACATTGAAGAATGTTGGCG
>JAMHUH010000615.1:0-2419 GCA_035904925.1 Nannocystaceae bacterium | reverse complement strand
GAGCTCGGGGTGTAGCTCCTGATAGAACCTGTAAGGGCTCGTGGCGCCTTGCTTCTGCAGTTCCTTCGCCGTCGCAACGCGCTCGGCCAGGCTCTCGCCGCTGACCATCGGCGCGAAGCGGACCGAGAAGGCGTCGGCGATGTCGATCCCTCGAAGGTCGACAAGACCATTGCGCTCGCCGAGCAGGCCGAGCAGCTCGGCGAGCTCGGTCTCGGCCAGCGTGTAGTGCTTGATCTGCCGCGCCCGGTGCTTGGCCAGCGCATCGACGTTCTGTTTGGCGTCGATCGCATGGTCGGCCGAGCCGCTCGGGTTCAGGCCGAACCCGGCCGTCAGCGCCGAGGTCTTGCTGGCAATGTCGGCCAAAAAGTTTGCTGGGTCGGTCTCGGGATCAAGCACCGCCATGCCAACTTGCGCAGAGCCTCGCAGCAAGATCGGCGTCTCGCCGTTCGCCGACTGGTAGCTCGGCAGATCGTCCTCGCTCCCGACCTTCATCATGACGGTTTTCATCGCTCGGATCTTCCGAACCCATGCCATATGGGCGGCGATGCGCGCGATGTCGATCGTGCCCTCGGCGAGTTCTTGCCCGTGGGCCTCGCTCCAATACTTCGACGGCGACGGCTCGCGGGATCGGAACGCGACCCACGGGCGACGGCCGAGGCCGTGAGGCTCGACGGCCAGCTCGACCCAAGACCCAGGGTTCACCCTGACCCAACGCCACGCCTCGGAATCGACCACGACCAGGTCTGCGCCGTCCGACTTGCTCTCGTAGACCAAGACGCTCGGCTGCTCGCCGCTTCGCTTGGGATCGAAAACGACGTCGCAACAATGGGGCAGCACGACGACGAGCCGAACGCCGTCGACCTCGAAGCGCGGCAGCACATGCACGACATTGCAAAGCACGGCATAGCGACCGACGGCCTCCATTCGAGCATTGACGTTTGCGGACCTGTAGAGGGCCCGCCATGCCGCGAGCTGCTCGGGCGTGGCCCCTCGAAGGCTGCGCACGGCCGCGTTGTTGTAGGGCGTGGCGACAGCATCGATGATCTGCCGCTGAACGTTGCGGTCGGTCGAGACGTGCTTGCCGATCGCCTCTCGGGCAACGGGCGTCTCGTAGGCCTCGGCGATGCGCGCTCGGATCAAAGGCGCGTGCTCGCCATCGTCGACCGCCAGCCGACGAGCGAAAGCGATCTTGCGGGCCTTGTTCGCCAGCGAGTCGTTCGCTTCGATGATCGCGCGCAGCCGATCGACTCCGCCGAGTTCGCTTACCGTGATCACGTCGAGAGCCTCGCGCCGAGGATACCACGGAAAATCGGCCAGGCGCCATAGCGGGCCGCGTCTGCGTAGCCGCTCCGAAGGTCCGCTGGCGAGTCCGGGCCCGAGCGCTTCGTGGTCTCGTCGTTGCGAAACGCGTCGATCAGGCCGACGCATCCCTCGTGGACCAGGATCCTTCGATCCCGCATGAGGGCGTGGATGACGTTGCAGCTATCGGTTCGGCTGAGCGGGACGAATCGGCCATGCCCGTCGACGCCGTTGGCAGGCAAGACGGGAAACCCCTCGGCCCGGAACGCCTGCACGTCGGTGTTGTCGTTGTCGTCGTTGCTCGTGCCTCGGCGAGCGTCGCCCTTCTTGCCGTGCGGGTCACACCAGACAGGCATGGCTCCGAAGCGTTCGCGCACCTTCGCGGCGTGGGCCATGGTCGTGCCCGTTGACTCGACCTCGTCGGCGGCAAACAGGACCCAGCTTGAACTGTTGGCGATCGCTTTCTCGACGGTGTCGCCCTCGCCGTAGAGCTCGAGCACGATCGATCGCGCGTGATAGTTGAAGTCGAGACCCAGCCAGCGAGAGAAGACCCGGCCGTGGTCGCGCTGCCGAGCCCAGTAGCGTGCAAGGATCTGCGGCGTGATGTTCAGGTACTCGACGCCGACGCCATCGCGATCGAGCCAGATCGAGCGCCGTGTTTTGCTGGGCGAGATCGCGGGGCCGGAGTAGATGAGATCCTCGCTCCAGTCCGTCCAGAGCTTGCGCTCGTCGCCGAGCTCGAGGCCGAAGTGCTCCCGCAACGCTCGCTTGCTCGTGACCGTGCGCTTGAGCGCGCCGAGGTAGTCCTCGGGGTAGGGCAGCACTTCGAGCTCGAGCTGGCGCTTGGTCAGCGTTCGGTCTTTCAGAAACCCCATGAACAGCGCCGCGAACGAGATCCAAGGGTTGTCGACCATGGCGAGCGTGACCTCGAGGGCCGCGCCGGCTTCGATCATTTCCTCGTCGACCACGAGCCGGACCCACGCCTTGCTCGGCTTCGGGGTCGTGCCCGTGGTGACGCTGCCGCCCGTCTGGATCGTGCGAATGTTGACCTGGTCCCATGAGCGTTGATCGGGCACCGCCGCGAGCTCGTCGACAACCGCGTCGGTCACGTTCACCGATT
>JAMHUH010000614.1:0-2875 GCA_035904925.1 Nannocystaceae bacterium | reverse complement strand
CTTGCCCGAGCCGTTGTTGCCGAGCACACCGATCTTCGCGCCGGGCAGGAAGGACAGGTGGATGTTCTCCAACACCTGCTTGCCGCCTCCGTAGATCTTGCCGAGGCCCTTCATGGTGTAGATGTACTGATAGGAGGCCATGCCGGCGCGGATGATACTCGCTCGCCCGGCAGGCCGGAAAGAGGCGCGTCAGCGCCCGCGGAAGCTAGCAACCCGTGGCGCAACCCATCACGACACCTCGCTTGGTCTTTTCGACGAGGGCTTTGTCGCCTCAGCTTGCAGTACGCCCGGTACAGCTGCGCTTCGGCTTCGCGCCCTCGCCGAAAATCCCGGCGCGAGGAGCCGCGCTGGGTTGCGCCACGGGCTGCTGGGATCGACCGCGATGTACGGTTGTTCGCAACGACTCGGCTCGCAACGACTCGGCTCGCAACGACGCGAGGAGTTCGAGTCCGCGCGTCGAAACAGCGCCTCGTTGCGAGCGCTCGACCTCGCTCGAGAGCGAATCTGGGCAGTCGCAGATGGGCAATTCTTGCGGGCCGCGCTCGTGATCGACCTGGGCAGGTTGGAGCGCAGCGAGCGAGGCCAAGCAGTCTGGCTAAGGCGGGGTCTGTTGATCGGCCGCGATCCCGAACAACCAATCATTCTCGCTGCGGGGTCCATGGCAGCCGATGCAGTAGTCGACGCTGCCCGCGTCGATCAGCGTCCCGTCGAGCTTCGCGTTTCCCCACCACCAGTCCGCGCGCTCGGGGTCGAAGCCTGGCTGGGCCTTGAACATGATCGTCAGGCCGATCGGGCTGGCCTGCGCGTCGAGGTGCTCCTTGACGATCAACGCACCCGCGGGGAAGGCCTCGATCGGGCCGCTGGCAGCGGGATCGAGCTCGCGGTAGCGAGCGGCGTGCTCGGCCGGGACCCAGACGTTGACGGTCTTGGCCAGGCCGTGTTGGCTGGCGAAGGCGCTCTGATTGATCCGGACGAAGCTCGTGTAGTCGAGCGCGCTCGCGACCACGGCGGCTTCGTCGACGCTCGGGTCGCCCGTCTCGCTGCCGCTCTCGCTCTCGCCGAGCACGTCGTCCGAGCCCGGTTTCGCGTCGCAGCCCGCGAGCAACAACCCGATCATGATCACGCGTCGTGTGTCGAACATCTGGATTGGGATCGCCGGAGCGAGAGACCGAGTTACCGAGTCAGCGTGGGATCAGGATCCCGCGCTCGACCAGCGCGGCGTCGGCCTCGACCCGCGTGGACGCGGGCAAGGCCGCGAGCGCGGGCGGGAGATCGAGGCCCTCGCGGCGGGCGAGCGCAGCCAGCTCGGCGAGGCTCGCCGCGCGGGTCAGGACCGCGAAGGGCGGGTGCAAGCAACGAGCGATCACCAAGGTCGTGGGCCGCGGCTCGGGCAGCGCCGCAGCGGCGTCGCGCAGGATCAGCGGCACGAAGGCGGCGATGGGATGGCTGTAGTGGCGCACGAAGATCCTTCGCTCGAAGCCCTCGTCGTCCGCGGCCAGGTCGGGCCCGCTCGCGGCCATGAAGCGGGTGAACTGGTAGTCGGCGAGCTCTTCGTAGAGGGCCGAGAGCTCACCCCCGGCCTCGCGTCGGGCGACCAGCCAGTCGGCGAAGGCCTCGCCGAACCAGTTGGGGTCGCGGGCGCGAGGCGGGTGGGCGAGGGCGTAGTCGCGGACCAAGCTCGGCCACAGGCCAGGGTGCTCGCGCTCGACCAAGATCCGAAGCGGAGCGAAGAGCTCGCGCAAGATCTTGTCGAGGTTGCGGCCGACCAGCACCCGGTAGAAGTCGAGGTTGGTCGAGCCCGAGGCCGAGCGACCGAGCTCGCGCTCGACCTGCTCGACCCCGCTCGCCCCGAACACGAAGGGCTCGATCGTGGCGAAGAAGCGGTCGAGCTCGCTCATGGGGTTGCCTCGCAGGCTTCGGCGAGGTCGGCTCGGGCGAGGTCGGCTTGCGCGAGCACGACCTCGAGCTCGGGGATGTGGGTGTCCCACTCGATCAGCGTGGGGATCGGTCCGCATCGCTCGATCGCCGCCCGATAGAGCGACCAGACCGGTTCGCAGACGGGCGCGCCATGGTTGTCGATCACCCGCGGCCCCTCGACCACGTGCCCGGCCAAGTGGATCTGGCAGACCCGATCGAGGGGTAGAGCTTCGAGCGCGGCGAGCAGCGCTGCGGGGCTGGGTTGGGCCGGACGATCGGGCTCGCCCCTATGGTTGCACGCGTTGACGTAGACGTTGTTGACGTCGAGCAGCAGCTTGGCGTCGGCCTCCTCGACGACCGCGCGGATGAAGGCGCCTTCGTCGAGCTCGGTGCCGGGCATGGTCGCGTAGTAGCTGATGTTCTCGACCGCGACCGGGCGCTCGAGGGCATCGGCGAGCTCGCGCAGCCGACCCGCGACATGCCGAACCGCCGCCTCGTTGAAGGGCATGGGCAGCAGGTCGTAGGTGTTGCGCCCGCCGAGCGTCGCCCAGCACAGGTGGTCGGTATAAAAGGGCGCGCCGATGCGATCGAGCAGCGCGCGAAGGCCCCTCAGCCACGCGTGATCGAGCGGCTCCGGGCCGCCGATCGACATCGAGACGCCGTGGGCGAGCATGGGCCAGCGCTCGGCGCAGCGGTCGAGCACCCAGCTCGCCCGCCCGCCTTTGCCGACGAAGTTCTCGGGGATGATCTCGAGAAAGTCGAGCTCGCGCTCGGTCGCGAGGATCGCGTCGAAGTGAGGCCGACGTAGCCCGATCCCAGCGCCGCTTGGCCAGCGCGCCACCATCGTCAGGTGGTCGAGGTGGTGGTGGGGCAGCCGGCTTCGGGGGTGGGGCAGCCAGCTTCGGTGGTGGTGGGGCAGCCAGCTTCGGTGGTGGTGGTGGGGCAGCCAGCTTCGGTG
>JAMHUH010000613.1:0-12179 GCA_035904925.1 Nannocystaceae bacterium | reverse complement strand
CCCGCGTGCACTCACCGGGACTTGCGCCGATTCCGCCGATCGAGGGCACCGTGGTGTGATCGAGCCACAGCTTGTCGAGTTCTTCGAGGGTGATCCCGTCGAGTGGCTCAGCCGGCGGAGCCGCCGGGAGGTCCCAGTGCGGCGAAGCCCCGGCTGAACCCTCCTCATGTGCTCCTCATGTGCTCCTCATGTGCTCCTCATGTGCTCCAAGCACGCGGCGCCAGTCCCCACCACCCACCACCAGAAGGAACCCGGCGGGATGAGCGAAACCTAATGATCTCGGGGACATGCGGGACAAGCTGGCGTCACCGTTGACGTTTTCCGCATGCCCCCGAGTAGGTTCGAATCCTGCCGGGCGCGCTAGTCGAGAATCGTCCGTGCCCACCCTGCCCCGCGGTCAACACCCGCCTGCGAGCGTCCTGGTGCCCGCCCTGGTCGCGGCGGGTTGGTGGGGCGTCCTCGCCATGGCCCAGTCGGCCGAGCTCGCTACCCAACGGAGCCTGGTCTTCCTCGGCGGTCCCCTGCTGCTGCTCGCGGGCCTTCACGCGCGACTCTTCGGCTACTTGCACGCGCCCGAGCGCAGCGCCCTGCTGCCTCTCCCGCTCGATCCCCTTCGCCACTTCGAGCAAGCCCGCCGTCGCCACGTCCCCGAGCTCGGGCTGACGCTCGTCCTCGGTGTCGCGGCCTTGCTCGCCGCCGCCTGGTCGGGCGGCTCGGGGTCGCTGGTCGAGCGGACCCTGCATGGGCTCGCACTCGCGGCCGAGTTCGCCTGGCTGGGGCTCTTCGCCTGGTTGCTCGAGCCTGGGATCGTCGGCCTGTCTGCGCTCTTGGGTCGGCGCTTCCCTGCGGACAGTCGCGGTCACGAGCTCCAGCGCGGCCTCGGTGGCGGGTGGACGACGCCCGAAGCGGTGGTCCACCTCTATGCGCCCGCGTTGGGGATCGCGCTCGCGGTCGCGCTCGCCATGCCTGGTCAACTCGGCCTTGAGCGAGCGATCGACGGGGGCGCCATCCGAGCTCCGCTCGTCGTCCTCGGCGTGGCCCCGCTCGCGCTCGCCGCGTTCGTACGCTTCGCCGCGCCTCGAGCCTACGCCAACGGCCTATGGGAGGCGGTCCCGTGGCTGGCCGAGGCCACCAAGACCATCGCCGGATCGCCGCGACCCGAGCCGACGCCAGCGTGGATCCGGCAGATCCGCGATCCTTGGTCCCGCCTGCTGGTGGTCCAGTTCGTTCGCCTGACCCCGCTGCCGATGCTGCGCCTCGTGGCGCTGCTCGGCTTCGGAGCCTGGCTGATCCTGCGCGATGCCGGCCCCTCGGGACCTTCGATCGCCGCTCTGCTCGCGCTGATCGGCCTGTGGCTGATCCCTGCCCGCTCGCTCGTCGCGCAGCGGGAATCGCGGGCACGCCTGGGCGGTGCGCTGCCGCTCGATGCTGCCCGACGGTCTGGAGGGCCTGGAAATGCGTGGGGACTCCTCGCCGCGCCAGTCCTCCTCGTCGTGATCGGCCTCGCACTTCGGACCCTGGTCTCGAGCTGAGGCGGAGGATCGCTGATGGTACATAAATCGTTGATATGAGACGCTTAAGTCGCCATTCGCCATTCGTCGATCCGCGTGGCCCGCCGAGCTCTGGCCCAAGCGCCTGAATACTGGTAGCTCCCCGGCGTCTGGTAGACCTGCTGGCCAACGTGGCTTGGCCTCGCACCGAGAACTCCCGATGCAGCTTCGCAATCGCCTTCTCTCCGTCGTTCTTCTGTCTCGGCCCCAATTGCTTGGTGTCGCGCTCCTCGCTGCCGCCGTCGCGGTCCCCACCATCGCGCATGCAGCGGACGCTGTCGGCGCGTTCAAGGCCAAGCACGAAGCGGTCGTGAAGTTGGTCAAGGACAACGCCGACGACGCCAAGCTCCAGGCCGAGGTCGACAGCCTGCTCGACTACGACTGGATCGCAACGCAGTCGCTCGGCGGGGCCGACAACTTCGCCAACGTCTGTGGCGGCCGCTGCGACGAGTTCGAGGCGCTGCTCAGCCAGCTGATCCGCGAGAACTACCTGCGGATGGTTCGCAAGGCCGAGAAGCACCCGGTCGAGTACGTCGGCCAGGTCGAAGGCAAGAACGGCGCCTACAAGGTCACGACCAAGATCAAGGTCGACAAGAACGGCCGCGAGCAGACGGTCGTCGTCGAGTACGTGATGAACCACCTGCCCGACGGCAAGTGGCAGGTCCGCGACATCATCACCGACGAGGTCAGCCTCGCGAAGACCTACCGCTACGAGTTCAACAAGATCGCCAAGGGCGAGGGCATCGACGGGATCATCAGCAAGCTCGAGGACAAGCTGCAAAAGCTCGACGCGGGTACCTGACCGGGTATCCTCGCAGCGTGATGGCCCCTTCACGAAGCGCCACGTGCCCGATCTGGGCCGTGGCGCTTTCGCTTTGTGCATCGTTCGCGTGCACCGACCAAGCCGTGATCGGTGAGGGCCAGTTCGGGAGGCCCATCGGTCTCGCCTCCGATCCCGCCAATCCCCTGCCGCGATTGGCCTGGCGCGAGGGCGCGGCCTGTCCCGGAGAAGCGGGTGGTTGCTCGAGCTTCTGTGCGGGTCCGCCGAGCGAGTGCCCCGAGGGGTCGTGCATGCCTCTGCTGATCGACAGCGGAACGGCGCTCTCGATCCTCCCCGACGCGGCCTCGAGTTGGTCGGTCTCGCGCGAGTGCGTCGAAGTTCGAGCTGCTGGCGGGCTCGACCTCGATGCAGGTGATCCCGAGGCGCTCGCGGCTGCCAACGCCCGGTTTCGGTTTCGCAAGGCGCCGATCGTTCGGGCCCCCCGCGACGACGTCGGTGGTTGGACCTGGACTGCGGGCGACGATCACAACCCGATCCAGATCGGCGGGGTGATCGGCGGCAACATCTTGCGCGACTTCGCGACCGCGCTGCGTCACCGAAGCGGCGAGACGCCCACGGTGACCTTCTTCTCCAGCTTTCCAGGCAGCGAGCAAGTGCTCGCCGACCAAGGCCGCGCCTACCTCCGACTCCAATATCCTGGGACGCTGCTGGGTCGCCTGCTCACCGACCACTGCGAGATCGGCCCGGGCGTCGATTGCAAGCTCTCGGGCGTGGACTTCGACCCCGACGAACAAGAGCTGATCTACGAGTCGAGCCGAGCGCTGGTCGACGCTTGCGTCGCTCCACCTCCTTGCGCGCTCGCCTACGACGACGTCAACGCGACTTGCCAGCTCGTGCGCGGCGGGGCGAGCAGCGAAGGGTGCGCTGGCGACGTCGGAGCGAGCGCGACCTTGTTGATCGCGTCGGGGGTGCCGGGCCTGGTGCTCTTCGATGACAGCCTCACCTCTCTCGTCGGCGAGTTCGATCTGCTCCCGGCCTGTGATGCAGTCACCGCCGATAGCACCGCACGGGCTTGCCGCGAACAGACTCTCGGTCAGCTCTGGCTGCCGGGCTGGCCTCCGCTCGAACAGCTCGAGCGTATCCGCGTGCGCTCGCTCGGCCTGGTCCAGGGCCTCGCGGAGGCGTCGGGATCCTCCCCATGCGATCGCTTGCGGCAGCGCTTGCGGGGCCTGCGACACACGTGTCGCGGGTTCGTGGCCGAGCATCGGCCCGTACGACCCTCGGCCAACACTGGCGAGCAGATCGGTGGGTCGGGGTTCGTGATCGGCGAAGTCGCGTGGGCCGACGAGCAGCTCGGCCCCGACCCTGCTCGATGGATCGAGACGCTCGTCGTCCCGGCCTCGGCTCCACCCGTGATCGCGCTGCGCCGAGAGGTCACGCCTGCCGGCGCGCAGCCCGACGGGATGGTCGGTGGCGCGTTGCTGCGCGACACCGAGATCGTCCTGGATTTCACCGAGTCGATCGAGCAGCCCGGCATCCGGGCCAGCTGCCTCGAGCCTGGTGTCGATTGCCTGGCGATGCCGGCTTGCTCTGCCGACGTCGAGAAGGTCGAGTTCGAGGGCGCGGACGGAGGCCGAACGAGCTGCTGCTTCGGCCTGCCGAGCGACCTGATCGCCGAGGTCGTGCTCTCGGGTCTCGGCAAAGCCGCGCCCCGAGTCGAGGACGCGTGTTGTTTGGCGCTCCCCTCGGCGGCCTTGCTCGATCTGCAGCAGCTCGAGTTGTGCCAAGGCGTCGCGCTGCCCTGAGCCGCAAAGCGAGAAGGGGAGCCGCGCGAGCGCGACTCCCCTTCCCTTCGTTCAGCGTCTTCGAGGATTACATCATCTCGAGCCGCTTGAGCTCGCGCCGGATCTTGCCCAACGCCTGCTCTTGGAGCTGCCGGATGCGCTCGCGCGAGAGCGAGTACTGGCCGCCGATCTCCTTGAGCGTGAGCTCGTCGTCCTCGCTCAGGCCGAAGCGCTTGCGCAGGATGTCGGCCTCGATCGGCCGCAGCTTGCCGACCAGACGCTTGACCTGCTCGTTGAGGGCCTCCGCCTCGAGCCCCTCACCCGGGGCCTCGGCGCTCTCGTCCTCGAGGAAGTCGCCGACCATCCGGCCGTCGTCTTCGGACACCGGCTTGTCGAGCGAGATCGGCTGATCGATGAGCAAGGTGCCCATCTTCTCGATCTTGGCGAGCGCCAGACCCGTGTGGGTCGCCAACTCCTCCCGCGTCGGCTCGCGGCCCAGCTTGGCCTCGAGCTCTCGGCGGACCTTGTTGACCTTGTGGTAGGCGTCGATCATGTGGACCGGCAGGCGAACTTGCCGACCCTTGTCCGCGATGGCGCGGCTGATCGCGTGACGGATCCACCAGCTTCCGTAGGTCGAGAAGCGGAAGCCCTTGCGGTAGTCGAAGCGATCGACCGCCTTCATCAGGCCGATGTTGCCCTCCTGGATGAGGTCCTGCAGGGGCATGCGACCGTGGTTGAAGCGGCGAGCGATCGACACGACCAAGCGCAGGTTGGACTTCACGAACGCGTTCTTGGCCACCCGCAGCGCGTGGCTGGCTCGGCGGATTCGCTCCGCGTAGTCCGTGAAGGGTCGGCTCCCGTCGCGCGGTGGCTTGATCGCCATCGACAGACCTTCGCTGTGGCCAGCTCCGATCGTGTTGATGTCGGCGGCGATCATGTCGGCCACGACGTTGTCGGTGTCGAGGTCGAGCATCCGCTCGACGAGCGCATCGACGGCTTGGTCGTAGGCGTCCTTGTTGGTCCGAGTCTCGCGGTCACGCAGGCCGCGAGAGACCTTGCGCATCGCTCGGAGCTCGGCCGCCGGGACCTCGTCCGCCTCGACCCGAACTTCGATCAACGCCACGATCCCGTCGACGAAGGGCGGGTACGCGAGCAGGGCCTTCCAGTACTCCTTGCGGAAGTTGAAGATCCTGGTCGCTGCGGCCAGCTCCTCTTCCGCCGACATCACGTCGAGCTCCGCCATCTCGCGGAAGTAGGTGCTCAGGAAGTTGACCGACTCGGCGTCGTCGCTCGACCGCGCCGATGGAGCGCTACGACTCGCGCCCTTGGGCCAAGTCTTGCCACGCGACGAACGTGCGAGCTGAGGAGGGGCTCCGCGGGTGACCTTGCGACGTGCCATTGTTCGTTCTCATTCCTGCGCTTTACGCGCCATTCTTCATGCGATCGGATGCGATGCGACGCGAAGCGTCAAACTGGTAGTGCGTGAACGGGGCGATGTAGATCAGTCGAACGAGCGAGTTACCGATTCGTCTGGGGTTTTATGCCGGGCTGGTGACGAAGCCTTCGCATTCTTCGATGCCACCTGAGACGCCCCACGAAGACGAAGTGTTCGGCGATGCTGGCCAAACGAAACGGCCCATGCTGGACTGACACGGCAAGCTCAAACCATTCGCTTGTCGTGAAGTTGTGCAGATGTAGGTCGCCCTTCTGCACCTCGACGTCCAACTCGAAGTTGCCATCTGCCAATGTCGTGCCAGTGGCCAGCGAACGCGGGGTTCGCGGCGGTGCCATGGTTCACCGCGAGGCGACCACATTCGTGCCAGGGGACGTCAGTGGGGCTTCAGATGGCTTTGCGCCACGTTTTGTGCACGATCGGTGCGCGACGCGCAGGTCCTCGTGGTCAACTCGCCGGCCCGGTTCCCGAGCGTGGGGCCGGCCTTCGCAACAGTCGACTCCTGCGACGCGGCGGCAATTGGCAGCGTGTCTTCGTGTCGACACGACACCCCTGTCAGCCGCCCGACAGCTTTCCGGCTACGGAAGCTGCCACCGCTCGCCAGGTCGGGGATCGCTCGTCAAGTCTTTCGTTCGGCGAGGATCCAGATGTCGGGCGACGCCGCGCCGTAGAAGCGCTTGCGGGTGTCTCGGCTGCCCGAGACCTCGACGACGCGCATGCCCATCTGCGAGAGGCTCTTGCCGAGGTCGTGGACCGTGAAGGCGCGCATGAACATGTAGTGCTCGAACTGCCGACCATCGTCGAAGATGATCGTTCGGTGCACGCGCAAGCGATTGGCGAAGAAGTTCATCTCGGCCTCGTCGAGCACCATGCAGCGACGGCCCTGCCACCAGCTGCGCGCGGGTAGCTGGGGGGCGACGAAGTCCCGGTTGAACACGTGCAGCAAGAGCCGGCCAGTCGGGGTCAGCCGGCCGATCATCTCTTCGATGCAGGCTCGGTTCTGATCCTCTTCGAAGTAGCCGAGCGTCGAGCCGACACACATCACCGCGTCGAACTGGCGATCGCGTGGGAGCCGACGCATGTCTCCGTGCAGGAAGGAGACTTGGTCTTCGACCGCCATCTGCTCTTTGTGTTGAGCGGCGGCCAGCAGCAGCGCCAGCGAGTTGTCGAGGCCGGTGACCCGCATGCCGAGCTTGCCGAGCTCGAGCGCATGACGGCCGTCGCCACAACCCACGTCGAGCAGGGTCGCGTCGGTGGGCAGACCGAGCACCGCGTGGATGAATTCGGCGTCACGCCGGGCTGTCTCTTCCCAGCTGGGCGGGTAGAGAAACTGGTAGTGCTCGGCGAAGACGTCGTCGTACCAGCCCTTCCGGCGCTTGTCTTGGACGGCTGCGCTCGGCGGCGGCGTCGGGGGCCTGACCTCGGGCGCGTCCGGCTCAGGCGGCTCGATCCGCGCGGTCAATTCGCTGGCGGGCTCTTCGACCTCGTACTCCTCGACTTCTTCGGGCTCGAGATCGTCCCCGTCGAGGCCTTCGAACTCCTCGGGCTCGGCCGAGGCCAAGACGGGCTCGTGGTCGTCCTCGGACTCGACGGTCAGGGACTCGGCCGCGTCGGGCCGAGTGAGCAGCGGGATGAGGATCTCGGCCGGGGTGATCCCGATTGGCGCTGCAGCCAGCGTCGGGATCACGAACATGTCGGGCTCTGCGTTCGCGTCATCCTCGGGGGGATAGCCGACCGCGGTGTCTTCCTCGTCGTGCAGGATCTCGAGCTCTGCCGAGTCGACTCGGGCGATCGTCTCGGGGCTCCCTGGGTCGGTGGCGACCGGGCTGTCGTCGTCATCGTCGTCGTCGTAGACCGACTCGGTGACGCTGCCCGAGTGCGATGTCGCGACTGGGCTCGCCACGCCGAGGTCTTGCGAAAGCGGGCTCGTCGGGGCGGGTCCGATCACCGTGTCGCCCGTCCGAACGGGTTGGTCGTGGAAATCTCCAGCCGCCTCCTCGAGCTCGTGGACCTCTTCGAGATCCTCGACCTCCTCGACGACGCCGCTGTCGGCTTCGTCGATCACCTCGGGTTGCCCGACTTCGGGCTCGCTCGAGAGCGCGACCTCGAGGCGGTCTTCGACTGCGGGTGGCTGACTCGGGTCTTCGACCGCAGGAGCGCTCTCGAGTGCCGCGCCGGGTCGGCGCAAGCTCGGGATGAAGAGCTCTCCAGGCGCGGAGGTGGGCTCCGAGTTGCGGCGCAGACTGGGAATCACGAAGTCGATGCTCGGATCGGCCGGCTCGGGCTCGACGGACTCGACGGACTCTGGCTCGGCCGATTCGGGCTCGAGCGCGCTCGACTCGAGCTCGCTCGACTCGGGCTCGACGGACTCTGGCTCGACCGACTCTGGCTCGACCGACTCTGGCTCGACCGACTCGAAGACTTGCTCGGACGCGCGCGGACGCGCGAGGCTCGGGATGACGAAGCCGCTTGGATCTTCGGCGGGCGCTTCGATCTCGCTCGCGCTTGGATCCCCCTCCCCCGCTCCCTTCGGCTCGACCATGAAGCGGCCGCTCTCGTACGAGGTTGGAGCTGCGCCCTCGTCGAAGGCGGCGCTCGGTGGCGGCGGCGGCAAGGCGTGGACGCTCGGGTTGGGCTGCGCCGCCGCGAGCTCCGTGACGACCCGGGCGTCGAGCTCGTCGAACGCGTCGGTCTTCGGCGCGACGTCGATCGGCGCCAGCCAGACCTCGTCACGGACGTTCCAGGTCATGGCAGCCCTTCCCAACACAAGAGCGACTGGCCGAACTCGACTCGACCGCCTGCGCTCAGCCCCTGCGCCGGGGCGAACCCAGGCTCGCTGAGCAACACGACCGTGCTGCCGAGATGGAACACGCCGAGCTCCTCACCCTTGGCCAAGAAGGGCTTGGGCTCGAAGTCCACGCGGACCTCCTGCTCGGGGTGGGGGCGCAGATCGTGGTAGGCGCAGCTCATGTGACCGACCCCGAAGGCGGCGACCATGACCACGGCCACGCAGCCGCGGTCGGTCTCGATCACGTGGATCATCCGCTCGTTGACCGCGAAGAGCCGAGGCTCGTGGGCGACCGAGGCGTCGGTGACCGGCAGGAGTCGCCCGGGCACGGCGCTGACGCTGCGAGCGAGGCCCGAGCAAGGCACGTGCACGCGGTGGTAGTCGCGTGGATGCAGGTAGATGACCGCCTGGCGACCGCCGCGAAACCGCTCGGCCAGCTCGGCGTCGGCCAGCAGCTCGCCGAGCGAGTAGGTGTGGCCCTTGGCGACCACGATCCCGCGCTCCTCGATCTCGCTGATCTCCCGGAGTCGACCGTCGCAGGGCGAGACCAGCACGTCGGGGTCTTTGTCGACGTGGCGGGCCCCCACGCGCAGGGTTCGGGTGAAGAAGGCGTCGAAGGTCGGGAAGCCGTGCTCGAACAGCTCGGGGTCGACCTCGCTGAGGTCGACCCCGAACATGCGCGTGTAGACGTCGACGGCGGCGCGTCCGACTCCCTTGGGGAGCGGGATTCGAGCGGCGGCTCCGATCGCCTGGCTCGCCGCCATCGCGGACCACTGTGGCGAGCGATCGATCAGAGCGACCGCGAGTCGATCACGCCATTTGGCCGGCGAAGGTTCGGAGCCAGACATGGAGTCGCAAGCGTATCCGAGCGGCCGGAGTCGCTGCAACAACGATGGTGACCCGTCGGAGCCGCCGGCCCGCTAGAGAGGCGAACCGCTAAATTTCAGGCGGCCAGCGCCCCCCGCAACTCGCAGAGGTTGGCCACCGCGCAGTGCCGGCGAAGGTCCAGCGTGTTCTTTCGTACTCCGCGGTAGCGAGCGGCTCGCCCCTGGAACTGTCCGACTCGTGCGAGCCGATGCTCGACCTTGACGCGCGCTCGCAGCCCTTCTCGACCGCGCTTGGACTTCGCCTCTCGGCGCAGCCTTCGTAGCAGGGACTCTTGGTCGGATACTCGAAAGCCGCGGCCTTGCTTGGCGTCGGTGCACTGCGGCGCGAGCTTGCAGGTCGCACAAGCGTCGCCGAAGATGGCGATGCGATCAGACGCGCGGATGGGCGCCTCGATCCCCGCGGGGCACTGCACGACCTTCCGCCGCAAGTCGACCTTGAAGTCCTCGCGGCCCAACTTGCCTGGCCGATTCGGCTCGGGCCAAGGTCGGCAATGGACGCGAACTCCAGAGCGGTAGAGCTCCATGATCTTGTCGCTGCCGAGGTACCCGCGATCGATATACAGCTCCACGAGGGTTCCGAACGCGGTGACGCCCTCGAGCAACCCGGCCGCCGACTCGTGCTCGGGCTCGTTGGCGGGCCGCGCTTGGGCATCGAGGATCAACGGAGCGTCGAGCAGAGTCGCAACGTGCCGCTTGTAGCCGTTGAACGCCTTGGTCTTGCTCTTTCGGCCGTGACGCATCTCGGGGTCACCGACCGAACAGACTCGGTCGACAGCGACGCCGCGAAGGATCTGTTTGCGCTTCGGACGATTGGGGTCGGGCTCGGTGTCTTGAGCGATGATCCGTTCGAGCAACTTGGTTGCTTCGGCGACGCGAGGCTCTTCGAGGACCTCCTGCGCGTGGTCATGAACCCACGACAGCAACGCTTCGGCTTGCTCGAGGACGAGCAAGAGCGCGTCGCTCCGAGCCTCTCGATCATCCCAGTCGATGTCGAGGGTTGCCTTGATGCTCGGGCCCTGCAGAAGAGTCAGACCAGCCTCCTCGATGATCTCGTCGTCGGGAACATCCGTGAGTCGAGCCAAGACGGCGACGAGCTTGCTCATCGCCCGTCCGATCAAGTTCCAGGTGTCCTCGACCCGACCTGCGCCGCGCAGAGGCGAGGAGTCGAACGCGACCCGAAGTTGCTTCCAGCCGAAGGCGCCCGTCTGCTTGGCGAGCTCGACGGTCCGTTCCAGAAGTCGACGATCGAGCTCATGCTCGATGACCCGCGCGCGAAAGCGACTGAGCGTCCCCTGACCGAAGGGCGCTTCACCCTTGCCGAGCGTGCCGAGAACGAGCTGCCAGCGCAGGTCCATCTCGGCCTCATCGACCGCCGAAGCGTCGCTGAGCCCGGTGTAGGCCTGGAGCAGCATGACCATCGCCAGCAACGCCGGCGGGACCGGCTCCTGACCGCGAGGCTGATAGGCCGCGCAGAGTTCCGCTTGGAACGCGTCGTCGAAGAGCAGATGACGAATCTCGCGCAAGAACACGAAGAACTGGCTGCGCTTGCGGACCTTCTTGACCAGACGTTGCTCGGCGTGCGTGAGCTTTTCGGGGATGTCCCAGAGCATGCACCGACGAGATCACAGCTCGACTTCACTGTCGATCCGTCGCTCGAATTTAGCGGATCGCCTCTCTAGGCTCCAACCCGCAGGCCAGACACGTGGCGGGGTCGACGACCAACCGCTCGTCGCCGCGGCGCAGGGATCGCTCGAGATGTTCGAGGTGTGTCGCGAGGTCCTTCCCGCTCACGCTGACGGCACCCGAGAGCTGCGCGAGCGTGGTGGGCCCCTCGCGCAGCACCCAACGCAGGCTCGCGGATGGTCTCGGCTCGGCTCTCGGGAGCGCTCGGCTCGGCCATGGCGGGCCGATGCGCGAGGACGAGCGGCAACTCGAGTTGACGACCCAAGGCGCTCCGGCTATCCGCTTGGGGCCTGGTCGACGAAGCGCCACCCTTCGACAAGCGACGACTGATCGTGAGCACGATGCTCGCGATGATCGTGTTCACGGGCGTGGTCGGGCTGCTCGCCTGGCTCTTCCGCGAGCCGCTGCTCACGACCGGGCACTGGTTCGTCGACAACTTCGGCGGGCCGGGGGTCGCGGTCGGCTACTTCTTGCCCGACGCCTTCACCATCCCGATGCCCAACGACGCGTTCACGGCCTTCGGGCTGTGGGGCGGCATGCCCTTTTGGGAGCTGGTCGCCTGGGGCAGCCTGGGCAGCATCGCGGGCGGCAGCACGGGCTGGGCGATCGGTCGCTACCTGCTGGCCCGCAACAAGGCCTTGCAGGCGTTCATGCAGAGGCGAGGCGGCGACGAGATGGTCGCCGAGCTGCGTCGGAGCGGCCGCTGGTTCCTCGCGCTCGCAGCGGTCTCGCCGATCCCTTACTCGATCACCTGCTGGGGCTGCGGCGTGACCCGCATGCCCTACGCCGAATTCCTCGTGATCTCGCTGCTGCGGATCCCGCGGGTGGCGATGTTCTTGTGGTTGATCGAGCTGGGCTTCGTGAACATCGTCGGCTGATCGGCGAGCGATCGGGCGAGGGCGTGGCGTGGTAGCGTGGCCGGGTGTCCCGCGACGCGCGTCCCGTGCTCGCCGTGCTCGGCGGCAGCTTCAACCCGCCCCACCTCGGTCACGCCCTGCTGCCCAGCTATCTGTTCGCCCGCGGGCTGGCCGATCGCGTGTTGGTGGCGCCTTGCTGGGACCACCCGCTCGGCAAGGATCTGATCCCCTTCGAGCGACGCCTGAGCTGGACCCGCCTCGCGCTGGCCCACGCGCGCGACGAACGAGTCGAGGTCAGCGCGATCGAGCGCGAGCTGGCGCATCACAGCGGCGGACGGCCGAGCTACACGCTCGAGCTGCTGCAGGCGGTCGCGCTGCGCTACCCCGATCATCGCG
>JAMHUH010000612.1:0-10451 GCA_035904925.1 Nannocystaceae bacterium | reverse complement strand
GCACGCCCGAGAAGATCCAGCGCGCGCAGACCATGGCCCTGCGCCTGCGCCTCCCGACCGTCTACTTGGTCGACTGCTCGGGGCACTTCTTGCCCGAGCATTCGCGCTCGTACCCGGGCGCCAAGGGGGCCGGCCACATCGTCAAGATGAAGTCGCTGCTCTCGGCCCAGGGCGTGCCGCAGATCGCCGGGGTCTTTGGCGACTGCATCGCGGGCGGCGGCTACATGCCGATCATCTCCGATCGCGTGTACATGACCGAGCAGGCCTACATGGTCATCGCCGGCGCGGCGCTGATCAAAGGCGCCAAGAGCCAGAAGATCACCAGCCTCGACATCGGCGGGCCCGAGGTCCACGTGCACGAGAGCGGCTGCGCCGACGTCCGCGTGCCCGACGACGAGGTCGCGCTGGCCTGCATCCGGCGCGAGATCGAGAAGCTGCCCAGCTCGGGCGCCGACTTCTACCGGCATGGCCGCGGCCCGATCGAGCCGGGCTTCGCCCACCGCGAGCTGTGCGGGCTGATCCCGCCCGACCACCGCGAGGTCTACGACGCCAAGCAGGTGCTCGCTCGGCTCTGCGATCAGAGCCTGTTCTGGGAGCTGATGCCCGAGATCGGCGAAGAGATGATCACCGGCGTCGGCCGGGTCGGCGGCCTCTACGTCGGCTTCATCGCCAACCGCCAAGGTCTGGTCGGCGACCCCGAGCACCCCGGCAAGAAGCGACCCTCGGCGATCTTGTACCGGGCCGGCATCGCCAAGATCAGCGCGTTTTCGCGGGCCTGCAACGCCGATGGGATCCCGATCGTCTGGCTGCAGGACATCGCCGGCTTCGACGTCGGGGCCGAGGCCGAGGCCCAGGGCCTGCTCGGCTACGGCTCGAACCTGATCTACACGAACAGCACCAACGAGGTGCCGATGTTCACGATCCTGCTGCGCAAGGCCTCGGGCGCCGGCTACTACGCGATGGCCGGGCTGCCCTACGACCCGGTCGTGCAGCTGAGCACGACGATCTCGCGGCTCTCGGTCATGGAGGGGCGCACGCTCGCGATCGCGACCTACAACACCAAGCTCGACGACGACTTCGAGATCGTCAGCAAGGATCCGGCCGAGCGGGCGGAGATCGAGGCCGGGATGCGCAACGTCGCCGAGCGGATCGACAAGGACATGGATCCTTGGGTCGCCGGCCGGCAGATGGACACCGACGAGATCGTGCGCCTCGATGAATTGCGGCCTTGGCTGCAATGCTTGATCGAGGCGGCCTATCAAAATACTGGTTCGCGACGGATCAAGAACCCGCGGATCTGGTCCTTGCACGACCTCGCCGTGATCTGCTCGGGCGTCCGCTGATTCGCCGATCGAGGACTAACGCAGCAACTCAGGCGAGCGCGCGATCGAGATCCCGCTCCAAGCCAAAGCGAGCGGCGCGCTCTCGCAACTGGTCGAGATCGACTTCGGGATGGGCCATGAGCAGCGCTTGAACGTCCGCGAGCCCCTTGAGCCCACCCGCGTAGAGTTTGAGCAGCACCAAGTCCTCGACCCGCACGACCTTGAGCCCAGGCGCGCCGCGAAGCGGAAGCGCCCCCACGAGCGCTTCGCGGCCTGGGTTGGGCGTCGTCGAAAACGGGTTGTGAAAGTTCACGACCTGCACGGGCTCGAAGTCTTCGCCAGTCACCGTCAAGACGCCGCCGAGGGGGTCGTCTCGGTCAGGCATTTCGAGTTCGGCGGTCCATCCCTCGGCCCTCGCCTTCGCGGCGAGATCCCGAAGTTGAATCGAGGGGTCGAGTTCGGTGGCGAGATCGAGGTCACGGGTCGCCCGCACGTGGCCATGAGCAGCGAGGGCCACCGCGCCGATGACCGCCGAGCGAGCACCATCGGCGGCGATCCAAGCTGCCAGCTTGCTCGCGACCGCAAAGGTTCGATCGTCGAGCGCCGTCATTCCTCGCCAGCCTGCTGGGCGACCCGCAGCGCCTCGTAGCGACGGCCCAGGGCCCAAGCGAGCTCGATCCGCTCGCGCGGGCTCATGGCCAGGATTCGCTCGCGCTCGCGTGCTTTTGCGGCGTCCATGCAGCGCGATCGCCTGGGCCCCTGCTCAGGCGGATCGGAGCTCGGCGGAGACTCGTCCACGCTCCGAATCCTAGCAGCCCTCAAGCGAGCGGATCGCTGTATTCGGGCAGCTCGAACCAAAACGCCGAGCCGCCGCCCTCGGCCGGCCGATAGCCGATGCCGCCGCCGAGTCGCTCGACGATCGCCTTGGCGATGCTCAGGCCCAGGCCGGTGCCGCGGCGGGTCCGGGCCATCTCGTCTTCGGCTTGGGTGAAGCGCTGGAAGATTCGCTCGCGCACGTTGTCGGGCACGCCAGGGCCACGGTCGCGCACGGTGACGCGCAGCTTGCTGCCCGTCCGGGCCATGACGACCGAGACTGGTTGGTTGGCGGAGAACTTGGCGGCGTTCGAGAGCAGGTTGGCGACGACCTGGGCGAGGCGACCGGGATCGGCCAGGACTCGCGCGTCCCGGAGCCCCTCGACGACGACCAATTCGAAGCTGGTCGAGTGGGCGAGCGCGAACCCGTTGGTGACCTCGAGCGTCTCCTCGAGCAGCTCGCACAGGACCAGCGGGACGGTCGCGAATTCGAGCCGACCCGACTCGATCTTCTCGATGTCGAGCAGGTCGTCGATCAGCCGCGAGAGTCGCTCGCAGTTGCTCAACGCGATGCCGACCATCTGGATCGCGCGGCCGGGCAGCTCGCCCGCGACGCCGCCCGCGAGCAGGCCGAGCGAGCCGCGGATCGAGGTCAGCGGAGTCCGCAGCTCGTGGCTGACGGTCGAGACGAACTCGGAGCGCAGCGCGTCGATCTTGCGTCGCTCGGTCGCGTCGCGAATGATCGCGGTGAACATCCGCCGCTCGCCCAGCCACATCTGGCTGATCGCGATCTCGAGCGGAAAGCACGAGCCGTCGCTGCGGATGCCGAGGATCTCCTCGGTCACGCCGAGCACCCAAGTCTCGAGCTGCCCCGGCAAGCGACCCGCCGAGCGCGGGGCCTCGAGCACGCTCGGATCGAGCGGCAGGCGACCGACGAGGTGGGTGAAGGGCGTGCCGATCAGCTCGCTCGGCTGGTAGCCGAACAAGCGGGTGACCGCCGGGTTGGCCCGCTCGATCCTGGCGCCCGCGTCGACGGTGACGATCGCGTCGACGGCCGTGTCGACGATCGCCCGCAGCCGCGCCTCGCTCTCGGCCAGCGCCCGCTCGGACGCGCGCCGGCGCTGGGCCAGCCGCTGCGCAGCCAACAAGTTGGCGCCGGTGCTGACGAAGGGCTCGAGGTAGCCGACGGTGTCGGCGTCGTAACCCTCGCTGGCGTTGGCGAGCCCGACCATGCCGATCAGGCGCCGGCCCTCGAGGAAGGGCAGGCCGAGGAAGCTGTGGACCGGCGGGTGATCGTCGGGCAGCTGGAGGTGGACGTCGCCGCGGGTGTCGTTGACGATCACGGCCGCGCGAGTGTCGAGCACGCGCACGAAGAGGTGGCGCTCGTCGAGCTCGTCGAGGCCCTCGTAGAAGCGCCGACACGCGGGCGTCGAGATCGCTCCGGCCAAGGCTCGGTTCCTGACGACCACGCGCGCCTCGACGTCGCCTTCGACTTGGAGCTCGGCGAGGAAGCCGAAGCTGCTGCCGCTGAGGCGCATCAGCTGACCGAGCAGCTCGTCGAAGAGCTCCTGGGTGCGGGTGCCGGTGATCCAGCGCCGCTGGACCTCGCCGATCACCCGCAGCATCTCGCCCGCGTTCTCGGCCCGAGTCCGGGCTCGAACCTGCGGGCTGACGTCGACTGCGAGCACGTGGACCAGCTCGGTCGCGCGGTCGAGCGCGAGGTGCCAGGCGCGGGCCCGCAGGCCCTCGTCGAGCGCGGTCTGGGTGAAGAAGTCGGCGCCGAGCTCCTCGCTGGTCTGGAGGCGGCCGATCTCCTCGAGCACCCGCGCGCCTTCGTCCGGCAAGAGCTCGGCGATCGAACGCCCGAGCAGCTCGTGCTCGCCGACCAAGCTCGACAGGTTGTCGCCGTGCTCCTGAACCCGGCCGGCGAGGTCGGTGACCAAGAACAGGTTGCCGGCCTCCTCGGCCAGCTGGCGATCGAGCTCGGCGCTCCGCAGCTGCCGACGCTGCTCGAGCAGCGCGACCGCCTGCCGGGCGATCAGCTCGAGCTGGGCGATCTCGTTGGCGTCGAGCTCGCGCGGCTCGACGTCGACCACACAGAGCGTGCCGAGCACGTAGCCTTCGTGCGTGGTCAGGGGCGCGCCCGCGTAGCTGCGCATGTGCGGCTCGTCGACGACCATCGCGGCGTCGGCAAAGCGCGAGTCGGCGAGCGCGTCGGGGATCACCAAGGTCTGCCCGGCTTCGACCACGTGAGCACAAGGCGTGCCCACTCGCGTCGCGCCTTCGAGCGTGATGCCGTGGCGGGCCAAGAACCACGCTCGATCGTGATCGATCAGAGCGATGAACGCGATCGGTACGCGCAGGGCGAGCGCGGCGAGCTCGACCAATTGTTCGAACGCGAGCTCGCGCGCTGCACCGAGCACGGCGTGGCGATGCAGCACGCGCAACCGGGCGACCTCGTGCGTTGAACTGGCCGAATGGGTCATCCGAAGGACTCGTTCAGTACAACACGAAAACCCCGAGGTCGACACGCTCCGATCAGAGCAGCGCGAGGAAGAGCCCGAGCGCGCGCTGGTCCTCGGGCGCGAGCGGCTGACCGGACGCGTCGGGCAGATCGTGATCGACGCGGCCTTCGGCCCGGATCCGGACGCCCGAGAGCACCGCCGCCACGCTCGGTGCCGCGCCGTTGGTGAAGTAGGGCCCATCGAGATGGAGTCGGCGCAGCGAGGGTACGCGAGCGCCCAATTCGTGCACCCAGGGCTCGATCGCGGTCGCGGCGTAGACATCGCTCGCCCACACGATCGGCCCGGCGTCCGAAAGCACGAGCGCGGGCCAGCGCTCGAAGGCGACCCGGCTCGCAGGGTCGTCGGCGAGCAGGCGGGCCTCGTGGCAGCGCTCGCAGCGATCACGAAAGAGCGCGGCGCCGCGGGCTTCGTCGGGCGTGAACGTGGGCTCGGCTGATCGGAGCCGTGCACGTGGGTTGCCGAGCGGTGTCCAACGGATCAAGAAGGCCATCAAGGCGCGGCGCAGCTGCTCGCCGTCGACCTCGCCCGGCCATCCGGGCAGCATCGTCAACCACGCGAGATCGCGCTCCGTCAGCGGCGCCCAAGCATCGCGCGGGCTGTGGCGGTTGGCGACGTGAAACTCGTTGTCGACCATCACCGCCAGGGTCTTGTCGAGCGCGCGCGAGAAGTAGGGCCGGTTCTCGAACAAGCCCAGCAAGGTCTTGCTCGTCGCATGGACCTCGCCGCGACCGGTCCAATGGGTCCGCCCGTCGCCGCGGCCCTCGAAGTGGCAGGTCTCGCAGGTGAAGCGGCTGCGTAGCCCTTCACTCGAGTTGTCGGGCGCCATGGCGCTCGTGTAGACGAGCGCCTCGCCGAGTCGCTCGTCGAAGTCACGATCGTCACGATCGTCGGGCGCCGCCGCCCAACCAGGCGAGAGATCTCCAGGCCCGAGCATCCAGATGTCGAGCAGCGGGTTCGCGGCGATCCAGTCGCTCGTCGCGTCCGGGTGATCGATCCGCAGCACCGACTGGCTACCCGGCAACCACGGGTAGCGCTCGACCTTCGCCAGCTCGGCCCCGCGCCCACGCAGGCGCAGCCGCTCGCCGCTCGCGTAGCCAGTGAGGTCGAGGGCCCAGTCCGGCCCCGAGCCCGAGTCCCGTCCAAACGCGATCGACTTGGGCGTGATCAGCCCGAGCTCCGACACGTTGAACTCGGCCTCGCGCGCGACCTCGTGAGTCGCCGCGTCGTAGCGAGCGAGGAACACGAACGAGTCGATGTAGCCGAAGCCACCGTCGCGGCGATCGAGGGGATGATCCTCGACTCCGGCCAAGGCCAGACGCAGATCCCCCTCGGGCTCGGCTTGCACGTCGAAGGCCCAGATCGGCCCGTCGTGACCGATCTGCGCCCGCTCGCTCGGCAGGCTCGAGCCCGGCTCGAGCTCGTCGATCCGCAGGCGATGATCGATCACGCAATTGGTCAGCAGCCGCTCGCCGAGCGTCCGCAGCTCGATCGGACCGCGACAGTGCGGCCGCGTGGTGATCGTCGCGGGCTCGAGCGGCGGCCAAGCCAGCGCGTGGATCGAGCTCGTGCCTTCGTCGACGATCCACAGCTGCCCGGCGGCGAAGGCCAGATCGCGCGGCGACATGGCCTGGTCGCCGAGCGTGAGCCGAGCCCGCTCGCGCAGCTCGATCGTCGCGGCCGGCTCGGCCTCGACGATCGTCATGTCGACGATCTGCAAGGTCGGCTCGCCGATCCCGACCACGACCACGCTCGCGCCGTCTTCCGTCAGCGCGACGCCGGTCGGTAGATGCGGGGTCGCGATCTCGGCCAGCGTCGCGCCGTAGGCATCGAGCACCAGCAAGCGATCACGCCCGCGCAAGAGCCCGGCGAAGCGGCCCTCGGGCAGCGCGATCAGCCGGACGGGATCGCTGCCGAAGCGATGATCGGAGGCCGGACGGCGCTCGAAGTCGATCGTCGCCCGCTGCTCCACTTCGAAGGCCGCGAGCCGAGCCTTGCTCGCCGCGTGCTCGTCGAGCGCCGGCTCGGCCTTCGCAGGGGTCGAATCCTCCTGCGCGCCGCAACCGGACGCGAGCGAGCCGGACGCGAGCAGGCCGGACGCGAGCAGCCAGCGGGACAGCGCCGAGCTCACCAGCCGCCGCCGTCAGCCTTCTTCTCGTCACCGTCCTTCGCGGCCGCCTTGTCGTCCTTCTTGTCGTCCTTGCCGTCGGCCTTCTTGTCGTCTTTCCCGTCGGCCTTCTTGTCGTCCTGCTTGTCGCAGGCGAGCGGAGCGAGGCCGAAGAGGAGGGTGATGATGATCGTCGCGAGCTTGCGCATGAGGTTCCGCGCGAGTGTAGCGTCGATCCACCCCGACGGGTCAGTGCATGTCGACTTGGCGATGCGGGTTTCGGCCCGACTGCCCGCCGCCGCCGGCCGGGGCCGCCGCCGCGTCTTCCTCGCGATACTCGTTGAGCCGGTACTGGATCTTGCGCGGCGAGATGCCGAGGATCCGGGCGGCCTTCGAGGTGCTGCCGCCGACGTGCTCGAGGGTCTTGAGGATCGCGAAGCGCTCGAGCTCGCGCAGGCTCGCGCCCGGGACATGCGGCATCTCGTCGCTCGAGCGACCCGAGGTCATCAGCTCGCGCGGCAGCTCGCGCGGCTCGATCTCGTCGCCGCGCGCCAACACGACCGCGCGCTCGATGCAGTTCTCGAGCTGGGTGACGTTGCCCGGCCAGTCGAAGTTGAGCAGCACGCCGAGCGCTCGCTCGGTGAAGCCCGTCAGCGTCTTGCCGTTGGATCGACCGTGGCGCTTGAGGAAGTTCATCGCCAGCAGCGGGATGTCGTCACGACGCTCGCGCAAGGTCGGCACGCGCACGCAGATCACGTTGAGCCGATAGAAGAGATCCTCGCGGAAGCGGCCGGCTTGGACCTCTTCGTGGAGGTCGCGATCGCTGGCGGCGATCAAGCGGACATCGATCGCCACCGACTCGGTCCCGCCGATCCGCTCGACCGCGCCCTCTTGCAGCGCCCGAAGGATCCGCGCCTGGGTTGCGACCGGCAGCGACGCGACCTCGTCGAGGAAGAGCGTGCCGCCCTTGGCTTGAACGAAGCGACCTTCGCGACGCTCGGCCGCGCCCGCGAAGGCGCCCGCCTCGTAGCCGAAGAGCTCGCGCTCGAGCATGTCGGGGCTGAGCGAGCCGCAGTGAACCGGCACGAAGGTCGCCTTGGCCCGCTCGCTCAGCTGATGCAGCGCATGCGCGACGCTCTCCTTACCGGTCCCATTCTCGCCGACCAAGAGCACCGAGGCGTCGGAGGTCGCGACCTGCTCGACCAAGCTGATCATCTCGCGGAACGCACGCGAGCGACCGACCAGCCCGCCGACCACCGCTGCCTCTTCCTGCCGCTCGTTGTCCCGGCGGGCTAGCTCGTCGCGCAGGCGCTGGGTCTCGGCCCGCAGCTCGCGATGCTCGAGCACCCGCTCGACCACGACCAAGAGCTGACCGAGGTGCAGCGGCTTGGTCAGGTAGTCGTCGGCGCCGTGCTGAATCGCCTCGACCGCGCTCTCGACCGTGCCGAAGGCGGTCATCACGACGACCGAGATCTCGGGGATCTGGGCGCGGACCTTGTCCATCAGCTGGATGCCGTCCATGCCCGGCATCTTGAGGTCGGTGATCATGATGTCGGGCGTCCAGCCGTCGAGCCGGCCGATCGCCTTGAAACCGTCGCCCGCGGACTGGACCTCGAAGCCCTCTTCGCGCAGGAGCTCCGTCAGAGCGGAACGCGCGGCGGTCTCATCGTCCACGACCAGAATTCGGGCAGAGGGCAGCTTCTTCTTCTCGGACATCGCGGCTACATCAATGGCACGGTCCGTGTTGGGACAAATGCGCAAGATTTGCGGTAATCGAGCTCCGAGGCAAGATTTTCTGACCGGAGCAAAAGTTGCGCGTTCCGGTGCCGGCACTTCACCACTAGCATCCCACCCCATGAGCACCCGCTGGACCTTGGGACTGGACCTTCGCGAGGGCGCCGAAGGGCCGCTCGTGTTCGCTCGCTGGCTCGTCGCCGAGCTGGTTCGCAACGGCACCGACGCCGATCTCGATCCGGTCCACGTGATCGAGCAAGACCAGCTCGGTTTGCTGGCCACCGCCGAGCGACATGAAGAAGTGATGGCGCTGGCCGAGGACGCGGTCATGAACGCGATCCGCCGCACGGGTGACGACGCGCCGCTGCTCGGCCTGCGCTTGGTCGAGGTCGGCTCGCCCGAGGACGTGCTGAGCGACTCGGCCAAGGACTCCGAGGGTCTGGTCATCGGTCGGCTCGCGCCGCGCGGGCGCGATCGAGTGCTGCGGCTCGGCGGCGTCGCGCGTCGGCTCCTGCGTCGCTTGCCCGGGCCCACGCTGGTCGTCCCCCCCGACCTCGTCGAGGCCCAGATCGGCAAGGGCCCGATCATCTTCGCGTGCGATGGGCACGACGATTCGATCGGCGCCGCTCGCTTCGCGACCAAGCTCGCCGACGCGCTCCGCCGCGAGCTGGTCTTGGCCCACGTGGTCCCGATGCCCTACGGCTGGAGCGTCGGTTATCTGCCCTCGGACGCGGTCAAGCAGGTCCGCGCCGATCTGCGGGCGGGCGGCGAGCGAACCCTCGAGCGCTGGGCGACCGCGCACGGCCTCAACGGTCTGCGCGGCTTCGTCAGCGAGGGCATCGTCGCCGAGGAGCTCTCGCGCCTCGCGAGCGAGCAAGACGCCGCGCTGGTGATCGTCGGCTCGCGCAAGCTCAACGCGCTCGAGCGCCTCTTCGTCACCTCGGTCGGCAGCGAGCTGGCCGCGAGCTCGGCCTGCCCCGTCGCCGTCGTCCCGCCCGACTACGGATCCTGATGCCCACGAACGCCGACCCCGTCGCCGACTGGACCTTGCACAAGCGCTCGGTCCTGGTCCCCTTCGACTTCTCCGACGCCTCGCGCAAGGCCCTGCAGGTCGCCCGCAGCTTCGTGCCCGACGTCGGCCAACCCGAAGGCGGACGGGTGATCGTGGTCCACGTCATCTGCCCGCCCCCGGTCACCGCCCCCGGTCGACTCCTGCGCGGCCCCTTCGACGAAGAACGAGCGATCGCCCAGGGCTTTCACGCCCTGCGCGAGGCTCTGCAAGACGCTGGCGCGCCCGAGTTCCAAGCCCACGTGCGGGTCGCCAGCAACCCGGCCGAGACGATCGTCGAGTTCGCCGCGACCGAGTCCGTCGAGCTGATCGTGATCTCCTCGCACGCGCGGCGTGGCTTCGATCGCTGGTTGATCGGCTCGACGGCCGAGCGCGTGGTCCGGCTCGCGCCCTGCCCCGTGCTCGTGCTGCGCGGACCGACGCCGCAGTAGATCGTCGCTCGTCGACGCCACGTCGTATCGTCGAGACCGTGATCGAGCGAGGAGGCCCTCGAAGGGTTGCTCGCCACGCTTCGACGATGACCGATGCTCACTCGGGATGGAGCCGCACGCTCGTGGCTCCATGGTAGGGTGCAGTATGCGCTCGCTTCGTCTCGTCTCGCCCACGCTCGCTGCGGCGGGGCTCTCGATCGCCTGCTCCACCGCCGAGCCGCGTCCAGGCAGCGACGAGGTTGGTTCGACGAGCTCCGGCGTCACGACCCTCGCGGACTCGACGACGACGAGCGAGACCGGAACGAGCGAGACCGACACTGCGGGCACGCAGACCGACACGGGCATCAAGTTCGATCAGGGCGCGCCCGACGATCTTGCCGGCGGTAGCTGCGATCCCGACCTGATCCCCGACACGGTCGCGTTCAGCTTCGTCAAGACGATCGAGCTCGGCAT
>JAMHUH010000611.1:0-6784 GCA_035904925.1 Nannocystaceae bacterium | reverse complement strand
CTACCGGGTCGAGATTCGGATCCACGAGCGAAAAGCCCAGAGCTTCGTCGCTGCTGACCGTCAGTCCATCGAGCGTGTCGCCGAGTGAGCTGCCCTCGACTTGGTCTGGCAGCTCAGCGTCGAGGTCTACGGACTCGCGCAGACCCATGAACCAGGACTTCCTCGATCTGCTTGGCGCCTTGTCCGACGCTGAGGTCCGCTTCCTCGTGAAAGTCGCCGAACGACTCAAGCCGGCCAGCGCAAGATCGAAAACACCTTGGCCCCACGCTCGTGCAAGACATCCACGATCACGGTCGGCGCCTCGGCCTCAAAGGGCAAGTAGCTGATCGCCGAGCGGCTCGACGCCGCCTCGACTTCGCTCCACCGCGAGAAATAGTCCGCGTTGCTGGCTCGGATCCGCGTGGTCCCGACCAAGAGCCCGTGGTCGAGCACGCAGAGCCCCCGCGTCCAGCCGCGCGCGGCCCCGCGTTCGGCGAGCGACCAGCGCTCGACCAGCTCGCCGCTCTCGGGGTCGCAGGCGATCACTTCGCCGGGCACGGTCGTGACCCACAGGCACTCGCGGCCTGAGGGGTGCGGGGCGAGGAAGCCGTCGTGCGGCGGGCCGGGGTATTCGGGGGAGGCCCAGGTCCAGTCGTGATCGTTCTGGCCGATCTGAACGATCCGTCGCTGGCGAACCAGAGTCAGCAGCAGCGCGCCGTCGCGTCGCCGCGCGCAGTGGTTGGCGTGCATGTAGTGCGGGTGCGAGTCGCAGGTGCGAAATTCGGGCACACGCTCGAGCCGGGCGCTCGTGCGGGCGTCGCTGGTCAGCAGCCGACGTCGAAGCAGCCGGCCGCCATGGTCGAACTCGTCGAGCGACTCGAGCCCGGTGTTGACCACGGTCAATCCGTGATCCTCGGCCAACACGTGGTGCAGGTCGTTGAACGCGGGATCATCGATCACCCGAACCACACGCAGATCGTCGAGCGCGAGGCCGAGCACCTGGTTGGCGCTGCACAGCCAGAGCAAGCCGGCGTGGCACGAGCCCCCGGTGAAGCCCTTGTTGATGACGCGCAAGCGAGGATCGGGTGGATCGCAAACTAGCCGGGCCGCGAACTCGAGGTCGACGCGCCCGCCCTCGCGGCGAAGCACGAGCTCGCCGACGTAGCCTTCGGCGCTGCCGTCGAAGAACCCACCCGTGATCAGAAATCGCTCGCGCACTCGGCCTCCCGCAGCGCCTCGGCGCAGGCGATCATGCCCTCGGCCAGCGACCAGCGCGGCGCCCAGCCGAGCTTGCGCAGCAAGCTGGAGTCGATCTTGCTGTGCCGAATCTGCCCGGGCCGATCGGCGACGAAGCGCAAGGGCACCGCGACGCCAGCGGCTCGCTGGGCGATCCGAGCGAGCTCGAGCACCGAGCAGACCTCCTCGCTCGCCACGTTGACGCAGCTCGGTCGCGCAGGGCTGGTGAGCACGGTGACGATCCCCCGGGCGACGTCGTCGACGTGGGTGTAGCAGCGCGTCTGGTGGCCGTCGCCGTGCACGACGATCTCTTGGCCGGCAAGCGCCCGACGCAGGAACACGCTGGTCGCCAAGCTCTCGCGCATGCCGGGCCCATAGAAAGTCGCGAGCCGCAGCGCGACGCCGTCGGGCCCCGCGAGCGGCACGAAGGCCTCACCGGCGAGCTTGGTCTGGGCGTAGCGCTCGCTCGGCGCGGGTGCTGCCCGCTCGTCGCAGTACTCGACCCCGTTGTTGCCGTAGACGCAGCAGGTCGAGGCGTAGAGCAGGCGCGCACCGGATGTTCGGCAGGCTTCGGCGACTCGGCGGGTGCCCTCGACGTTGACGAGCTCGCAGCGGCTCGGGTCCGCCTCGGCGTCGTAGAGATCGGCGACGGCGGCGAGGTGCAGGCAGGCGACACAACCTTGCAGCGCCCGGCGTAGGCGATCTCGATCGAGGATGTCGTCGCCATTCGACAGATCGTAGCTGCGCGGCGCATACCCGCGGCGACGCAGCTCGGCGCTCACGCTGGCGCCCAAGAACCCGTCGCTGCCGGTCACCAGCACGACGTCGCTCATGTCCACACGCTCCGCATCACCAGCTCGGGACCGGGCTCGCAGCCGGGCTCGCTGTCGAGGCCAAACTGCCAGGCAAAGCCTGCCGCCCGCGCGAGCTCGAGCAGCGCCTTGGTGCAGCGGCCCTCGGGCCACGCCAGCCAGGGAGTCCCCCCGCGGGCCAGCAACGCTCGACGAGCGTCGAGCATGCGCAGCGCGAGCTCGGCCGGATCGAGCTCGCGCAGATCAGAGTGCTCGGGGCCATGCGAGCCGAGCAGCCAGCCCGCATCTTGGAGTCGCTCGAGCTGAGCGCGATCGAGCATCACTTCAGTCTCGGGCTCGAGCGGGACGCCGAGTTCGGCGAGCTGCCGGCGTTGCTCGAGCTCCGGCAGCAGCTTGAGGCGCCTGCGCTCGACGCCGAGCTCGTCGTCGAGCATGCGGCCCTTCGCGGCCCACCAGGCATACAGAGCCGTCAGCGGCAGCGGCCGGCGATCGCCCTCGAGCAGCGTCGCGGTCACGAACAACACGGGCTGCAGCTCGGGCAACGATTCGAAGATCGGGGCCAGCAGGAGGCAGTCGACGTGGCCGTCGTCGATCGTCACCAGCGCCCGACGACGCTGCTCGTGATCGCGGTTCCACGTCCGCACGCGCTCGGCCAGCGCCCGCAAGCGAAGCTCGAGCTCGGCGAGCGGGCGGCTCATGCCGAGCTGCGCCTGGATCACGTGGGCGCCGCTGGGCTCGTGCTCGTGCACGCGATGCAGGCAGGGCACCTGCTCCGCCCACCAGCAGGTCGGCCCGCGCGTCGGCCAGACCCCACGGGGAAAGAGATCGTCGAGCCAAGCCAGCGCGGCATCGACCGAGCCCAGGTCGACGATCGCTCGCTCGCGCCGCTCGTCGAGCCGCTCACCGGCCAAGCGCGCGGCCCAGCCACCCGAGCCCGCGAGACAGCCGAGCGGTCGACCCTCGTGCCAGGCCAGCGCGATCTCGCTGAGCGTTCCGGCCCCGCCGCCCACGGCGATCGCAGCGTCGGCCACTCGCGCGACCAAGTTGTTGCGCTGCGAGCCCATGCCTGTCGCCAACGCGATGTCGATCCATGGGTTGGGCTGCTCGTCTCGAGTCCAGCCCGGCAACAACCCGATCACCTCGGCGCCGGTCCACTGCGCGCTCGATCGAGCCCCGCAGCTCAGCGCCGCCATGACTCCGCCGAGACCTCCACAGACCAAGCGAAAGCCGGCGTCGACCAAGCCACGCCCGAGCTGCTCGGCGAGCAGGGCGACCTCGGCGTCGACGCGGTTGCCTCCAAACACGGCGATCAGTGGCTTGACCATGTCGCTTGCTCGCGTTCTCGTTGGGCTGCCCAACACGCTCGGCCGAGCAGCTCCCACCAGGCCACGTAGGCGGCATTGTAGACGTTGCGGGCCCGATGCTGACGGTAGGACTCGGCGCTGATCCACAGCTGCTCGAGCACCTCGCCGAGCGCTTCGGCGTGATCGGGCGCGAGCAGACCGGCCGCGCGGGCACGGCCGACCACGGCCGCGCGGGCCTCGGCGCTGGCCAGCGCGATCGCCAAGGGCGTGCCGGCTTCGCCGAGCAGCCAGCCGATCTGCCCCGCGATCAGTCGCGAGGCTTCGAACATGGTCAAGGGTGCGTCGAGTTGGGGGCCCGCGTGATCGAGGCGTGGGATGTCGTCGGGTCCCTCGTCCGTCGACTCCCCGAAGCAGGGGAACCACTCGCCCTCGAGCCGCGCTCCGTGGTGGACCTCGACGTGCTCGTTGACGGGGTGCCAAGCGGCGTGATGCGGAACGTAGCGAGCGTTGGGCGGCAGCCAGAGCGTGATGTAGACGGGGCGCTCGCCGGCGTCATGGTTGGGGCTCGAGCGGTGCCAGGTCAGGCCGTCGAGCACGACGATCGATCCGGCCTTGGCTGGCAGGCGCACGAAGCTCGCGCCGTCCGGGAACTCCGAGCGTGGTCGTGCGATGAAGTCCGCGGGCGCGCCCGCGCCCCAACGGTGCGAAGCGTCGACGACCTCGAGGCAGCCTCCGGTCGGCCCGACATCGACGAAGGGCAGCCAACACGACAGACCCGAGCGATCGACCGGCCAAAAGGTGGCGTCTTGATGCCAGGGAATGGTGCCGTTGAGGCCCGCGCGCGGCTTGGCGATCACGTGATCGTGGAGCAGCCGCGCGCCGTCGAGCCCGAGGCCCGCGCGGGCGGTGCCCCAGAGTCGAGCGTCGCCAAGCAGCTCGGCGAAGCCCGGCTCGTGGCGCCACAGATCGCGCCACTGGCTGATCTGCGCGTCATAGCGCTCGGGCTCGAGCCCCATCTGGGCCGCGCAGCGGCGCTTGAACGCCCGCCAATGATCGACCGCCGCGGACAGCTGCGCCTGCTCGAACATCGGAGCGATCACCACATAGCCATGCTCGCGCAAGAAGGTGCGAGCGTCGGCATCGAGCGCGGCGAAGCTGCGGGTCTCGGACTCGTAGATTGGTTCAGCGGTGGTCATGGTCGCATCTCCACGCAGGCCAGCGCCTCGCGCAGCGGGAGCTCGATCCCCGAAAAATGCTCGCGCAGCGCCGCAGCGAGCCCAGCGTCGTCGAGGGTCCGTGACTCGTCGTGATCGGCGTCGACGACCCGCAAGACGCGATCACGGATCACGATCGCGCGCCCCGGCGGGTAGCGATTCGCTCGGAGTCCGAGCAAGAAGGGGCCATAGCCAGGTTGCGAGTAGTGGGCGGCGATCATCGACGTGAACGAGTCGAAGGCGCGCGGCGTGAGGTCGAAGTCGTAGTTGCCAAACCACTCCGACTCGCCCGCTCGTCGATGCTGGACTTGCCAGCGATCACCCTCGAGCCTGCGCAGTCGATGATCGAGCAGCGGGTGCAGCCGCGGCCGCTCGTCGCCGAGTGGGATCGGCTCCCAGTAGGGAAAGCCGTTGCCCGCGTCGACCCAGAGTCGCTCACCGGCGAGCGTGACGATCAACGCGATGTGACAGTCGGGCGCCTGCATGCTGCCGGCGACGAGCGTGACGCCATAACCGAGCTCATGCAGCAGCGCGGCCAAGAAGGGGTTCATGTGGCCGCAAGGACCTCCGCGGCCGTCGAGCATGTCGACCCGGACCTCGGCCAAGCTCGGCGCGCGGCGTGGCCGGGCGAGCATGCAGAGGTTCTGAAAGGGCAGGCGCTCGAGCAGCTGGGCGAGCAAGCGGGTCAGCGCGGGCTTGCTCGGGCGCTCGATGGCGAGACCGAGCTGTTCGTGAAAAGCCTCGACGTCCGCGCGCTCGAGCCAGCCCTGCAAGCCGTGCAAGTCGTTCATGCGAGGAGCTCCACGAGTCGCCGAAACTGGAGATCGCACAGCTCGAGCAGCGCCGGATCGAGCGACTCGTCGGGCGCATGGACGCGAGTCCAGTCGTCGTTGGGACCGATCGCCAGATAAGGGCGCTCCTTCACGAGGTGGTTGAGGACGGCGCAGCGGTCCTGGCCGAACGCCTTGTTGAGGAAGCGTTCGCGGACTCGCAGCGCGCGGCCGGCCCGAGCGGCGATCGCCTCGAGCTCGGCGACGATCGGCGCGAGCACCTGCGGCGGGCCCTTGGTCAGCACCCGCTGGGCGCCGTCTTTGTAGAAATATCCGGTCTCTTCGAGCCACAGCGCCACGGGTGGCAGCTCGAGCCGCGGGTAGAGGCGTTGGGCCCAGAGCGAGCCGAGCTCCTCTTCGCCCTCGATCACCCACACGACGCTGGCGCCGGTCTGGCGATCGATGTCGGCGAAGCTCGAGAGCCGCTGCGCGAGCGGACCGAGGTTGTCGGCGAGACCTCGACCGTAGAGCCGTCCCTCGCGCTCGCACAGCGACCAGGGATCCGATCGCCACTGGCCTGGGGCTTCCTCGACGTCGTAGTGGGACGAGATGCCCAACCAGCGATCGCTCGCCCCAGGTCGCCGAGCGACCAGGATCGGCTGCTCGTGGGCCAGGTCGCTCGCGTGGACCTCGACCTCGAAGCCGACCGCATCCAGCCTCGTGATCAGCTCGTCGCGCACGCGGGCGAGTCCCTCCGGGTTGCTGGCGGTCGGTCGCGCCGCGATCCAGCGACTCACGAGCTCGACCCATTCGTCATGGTGCGTCCAGGTCATGCTGCGTCTGCCTCCAAGGATTCGCCGAGTCCAGCGAGCAGCTGCACGATCGCGTCGCGGCCAAGCTCGAGATCCACGATCGCGGCCAGGCCCCCATCGATCGCGTCGCCGACGGTCTCGAGCTCGGGTCGCGCGCCGAGCATGGCGGCGCAGCGCCGCCGAGCCTCGCCGAGCACCTGCACGACCTGGGCTCGGCGGGCCGCGACGCAGTCCACGATATCGTTGGCTGCGTGGACGAGCTCGTCGATCCGCTGCCAAGCGCTTCGGGTCCGCCAGCGCTCGAGCCCGCGGTAGAGCCCGACGCCGCCGAGGTCCGCGAGGAGTCGCTCGCGCCAGCGGGACGCGGAGCGCTCGGTCCAGCCGGTCTCGGCCCGCAGGTGTCGCAGCGGCAACGAGAACTGTCCGATCTCGCACCCGTGCAGGCTCGTGGCCGCCTGCGTCCAGATCGTGTCGGCCCGGCGTAGGCGCAGCCCGCCAAGCTGCGCCTGTGGATGCGGCAGCGTCAACCACTTGCGATCGAAGACGATCGTGTTGCCGCCGCGGACGATCGTCGCGGGTCGTGCTCGGGCGAGCGTGGTCGGAGTTGCGACCAGGGGTCGTGCCACCGTGCCGTGGATCATCAAGGCGTCGAGCAAC
>JAMHUH010000610.1:0-6176 GCA_035904925.1 Nannocystaceae bacterium | reverse complement strand
GGACGAGCGGCCAACTCGCGCTAGCGAGCCGAGGCGCGTTGCGGATAGCGTCGGCCCATGCCACGCACTGCCTTTCTTCATTCAGGCCTGATCTTGCTCGGCGCCGCGCTCGTCGGGTTGCCGGCCGCCACGGCCAGCGCCGCGACGCCGACCTACTACAACAACCAGGCGACCTTCCAAGGCGGCCTGACCCAGAGCGTCACCGACGACTACTCGAACCCCGGCTACGTCTTCCTCCAAAACAACGCGGCGATGAGCGCGGTCGTGGGTGAGAGCGATTACGAGTCGACGGGTCACAACAACCTCAACATCGTGTCGGGTGGCTACTACTGCGCTGGCTGCAACGGGTCGTTTCGGCTCACCTTCACGACGACCTCGGTCGGCACGGCGCAGGGCGTCGACGCGATCGGCTTCACCATCCCCATCCACGACCAGGGTACGCCCTACTTCGCGTACATCACCTTCGCCGACGGCGACCATGCCAACATCCAGCTGCCGACGGCCGGCAACTTCTGGGGCGTGTCGGCGCCGCAGCAGATCACCAACATTCATTTCGGGTTGACCATGGGCGGCACGACCACGGGCGGCAGCTTCGGGATCGACAACTTGAAGGTCGGGAGCATGTCGTTCGAGCCCGAATGCATGGTCGACGCCGAATGCCCGAGCGATGGCGACGACTGCACCGACGAGGTCTGTAGCGAGGGCTTCTGCGACGCGGTGTTCAACCAGGCCCCCTGCGACGACGCCGACGCCTGCACCGAGCTCGACACCTGCTCGCAGGGCGAGTGCGTGGGCTCGGACCTCGACTGCAACGACCAGAACATGTGCTCGATGGACAGCTGCGACTCGCAGATCGGCTGCGTCAACGATCTGATCGCGGGCTGTTGCACGAGCGACGCCGACTGCATGGACGGTGAGATCTGCCTGCTCGGCTCGAACTCGTGCATCCCCGATCCCAACCCCGACACCGGCAGCGACACGACCGACACGACCGACACGACCGACACGACGGGTGACGAGACCACGACGGATGGCGGCTCGACCACGGACGGCGACTCGACCACGGATGGCGGGTCGACGACGGATGGCGGGAGCGAGAGCGACTCTGGGACCGGCACGGGCGGGACCGACGAGATCGGCGACGACGCGAGCACGCTCGACACCTTCGGCGGGCCCGTGCCCGACGATGGCTGCGGCTGCACGGTCGAGGGTGGCGGCGGCGGGGCGCTGGCCGGCATCTTCGGCCTCATGCTGATCGCGGGCGGTCGTCGCCGGCGCGACTGAGCCTGAAGGCTGCGAATCTCCCGACCTCGCTCAGCGGCGCTCGCCGAGCGAGGTCGCCAGGAACGCCTCGGCCGCGTCCGCGAAGCCTTCGACCGAGCGAATCGGCGTCGAGCAGGTCGTGGCCGTGCACAGATACACGGCTGGACCTCCGCTGGCCGGATAGCGCTCACCCGGCCGGCTGCGTTCGAAGCTCGCGCGTGGCTCCCAGAGCTCGAGCGCGGCCTGCCAGAGCGCGTCGGCCCGCGCCTCGCCGACCTCACCGACGACGGTGATGTCGATCGCTTCGGCCCGCAGCAGCTCGATCGCAAAGAGCCAGCGCGAGATGACCTTGCCCTCGGGCGCGAGGATGGCCTTGCTGCCGACCGCTCGCACGGCGCCCTCGGCCAGTTCGCGCCAGGGCGTGGCCACGCTGCCGTCGCCGTCGACGATGCCGTGCAGCTCGAACAGGAATTGCGCCGCGACGCCGTTGTCCTCGGGCGGCATTCGGCGCTCGGCGAACACACCCACGGCCTCGGGGTCGGCTTGGTGGGCCCAAAAACCGCCCTGTTCGGCGGCGAGCTCGCGGCGAAGGAATTCGGCCACGCCGAGGGCCTCGTCGAGCCAGCGAGGATCTTGGCTGACGCGATACAAGCCGAGCATGGCGCGGCCCATCGCGACTTGATCGGCGAGGTGGAGCGGGCCTTCGTGGGCCTCGCCATGGCGGTAGCCGCCGCTCGGGTCGCGGTGCGTGCGAATCAAGCGATCGGCCGCCTTGGTCGCCGCCGCGAGCAGCTCGGGATCATGGGTGACGCGGACGAGCTCGGTCATCGCATGAATGATCGAGCCGTTGAGGTCGGCGTAGACGTGGGTATCCGTCCTGGGCATCCCGATCGCGCGGCGAGCCGCGTCGTCGAGCGCGTAATAGTCGGCGCCGACGACCGCGGGGTTCGGGCTGCCCGGCGGCGGCCGATAATCCGCGTCTTGGCTGGTCCAGAACCCGCCCGCGGGGTCCTGCATGTGCTCGAGCAGATAGCGGGTGATGGCCGCGGCGTCGCGCAGCCAGGCGGGGTCGCGGGTGATCATGAAGGCGTGCGAGGTATTCTCGATCGCGCCGGCTTGGATCATCGCAATCTTCTCGAAGTGCGGCATGGTCCACACCCCGCGGACCGAATATTGATACATGCCGCCCCAGACCCCATCGATCAAATTGCGCTCGGCGGCGAGCGTGAACAAGGCTCGGTCGCGCCAGATCGACTCGCCGCGGGTCCGGGCTCGCAACAACGAAAACTCGATTGGTCCAGGCCAGGGGTACTTCTGGGTCTCGCCCCAGCCGCCGGCTTCGACCGAATAAAAGCCGTCGAGCACGGGCTCCCAGGTCGCTTGCAAGCCGGCGAGGTCGCGCTCGCCTGGGTCGGGCTCGCTGCTCGGCCGCTCGTGGCGAGCCAGGGTGCCGGCGTCGTGCTCGGCGATCAGCTCGCGCAGGATCGCGGCGAAGGTCGCAGGGTCACGATAGCCACGCAGCTCGAGCACCCCTTCGGCGCTCGGGGTCAAGAACGCGGTCGCCGGCCAGCCCCATCGTCGGTAGCGCTCGGCGAGGTCGGGGCGGGCGTCGGAGTCGACCCGGATGGTCACGAAGTGCTCGGCGAGCAGGGCCGCGACCTCGGGGTCCTCGTAGGTCGTCTCGTCCATCACGTGACACCAGTGGCACCACTGCGCGACCACGTTGATCAAGATGATCTTGTCCTGCTCGCGGGCGGCGTCGAAGGTCGCCCGCGCCCAGGTCGACCAATGAAATTCGGCCGCTTCGCCGGCGTGGGCCTTCGCGTCGACTCGCGGGCTGCGATGGACACACGCAACGCCAGACAAAGCGAGCAGCCCCGACAGCGCGAGCGGAAGGCCGGAAAGGCTCGTTCGTGCCATGCACGGAGCATAGCGAGCGCGATGGCGCGACGTTACACGCGAGCGCGAATTGCCGCTGGCGCAGGCGCACGCAGACCCGGCCTGGTGTGTGAAGCCGAGCTGGGCTACCCATCGCGCCGCAATGGCGAACATCAGCAATCCCCGTCCCCTCTTGGCCGACGAGAACATGTCCGAGCACGTGCGCGAGACCATCGCGGGCTTCCACGCTGCGATCGTCGACGAGGTCAGCAAGGCGGTCGAGCGCGACACGGTGGTCGTCGTCGGCATGCAGACCAACCCCTTCGTCAAGCGAGCCCGCAAGGCGCTGGCCGACAAGGGCATCGCCTTCACCTACCTCGAGTACGGCGGCTACCGGAACATGTGGAAGCAGCGGCTGGCGATCAAGATGTGGAGCGGTTGGCCGACCTTCCCGCAGGTGTTCGTGCGCGGCGCTCTGATCGGCGGCGCCACGGACCTCGAGAAGGCCATCGCCGACGGCTCGTTCGAGCAGCGCTTGAAGGGCTGACCCTTCGCGGCTCACACTGAGGGCGTGCATCACTTCGAACGCGCGCTCGAGCTGCCCCTCACTCGTGAACAGCTCTTCGCCTGGCACGCGCGCCCGGGCGCGTTCGAGCGGCTCTCGCCGAGCTGGGAGCGGCTCGAGGTGGTCGAGCAGCGGGGCGGGATCGAAGACGGCGCGCTCATGCACTTCGTGCTGCGCAAGGGCCCCTTTCGGCTCCACTGGGTCGCGCGTCACCGTGGCTTCATGCAGGGCGAACAATTCGAGGACGTGGCCGAGCGGGGGCCCTTCTCGCGCTGGCATCACGTCCACGCGTTTTCGGCGCTCGGGCCCGCGCGCGCGCGGCTCGACGATCGCATCGACTACGCTGTGCCGCTGCTCGATGGTCTCTTCGGTGGGCTGGCCATGCCGATGTTGACTCGGATGTTTCGTCAGCGGCATGTCCGGACCGCCCACGATCTGCGCCGCCACCTCGGCGAGGGCGTCCTGGCCCCGCAGCGGATCGCGATGACCGGCGCCTCCGGCCTGCTCGGCAACGAGCTCTCGGCGTTCTTGCGCACGGGCGGGCACGAGGTCGTGCCCTTGGTCCGTCGCGCGGGTGGTTCGAATGCGATCGCCTGGGATCCGGCCAAGGGCACGATCGAGGCCGAGCGGCTCGAGGGCTTCGACACGGTCGTGCACCTCGCCGGCGAGTCGGTCGGGCAGCGCTGGACGCCCGCGGTCAAGCAGCGGGTGCTGGCCTCGCGGATCGAAGGGACGCGGCTGCTCTGCGAGACCTTGGCCGCGCGCGAGCACAAGCCCAAGGTGTTGATCTGCGCGTCGGCGATCGGCTTTTACGGTGACACCGAGGATCGCTGGGTCGACGAGGAGTCGGAGCCCGGGACGGGCTTCCTCAGCGAGGTCTGCCAGGCCTGGGAGGACGCGAGCGAGCCCGCCCGCGCGGCTGGGATTCGGGTCGTCAACCTGCGGATCGGCGTGGTCCTGAGCCCTCGCGGTGGCGCGCTCGGGGAGCTGCTCTTGCCGGCCAAGCTCGGGCTCGGCGGGCCGATCGGATCGGGTCGGCAATACCTCGGCTGGATCGATCTCGATGATCTGCTCGGCGCGGTCCTGCACGCGATCCGCTGCGAGTCGCTGGTCGGGCCGGTCAACGCGGTCTCGCCCGAGCCGGTGACCCAACGCGAGTTCGCCAAGACCCTCGGCCGGGTGCTGCGACGGCCGGCGTTCATGCCCCTGCCGGCCTTCGTGATTCGAGCCCTCTTCGGCGCGATGGGCCAAGAGGTGCTGCTCGGTGGTCAGCGGGTCCGACCCTCGCGCTTGACCGAGACCGGGTTTCGCTTCGACTTTCCCCGGCTCGAAGACAGCCTGCGTCACCAGCTCGGCCGCTGTGACGACGCCGCGGTCGCCCGGGCGGCCGCGTCCTTCGACTGAGTCGATCGACACGCCATGCCCACGTGGCCGGCTCGCTCGCGATCGCCGGCCTCGGCTCGCGTGGGTGTGGTATCGAGGTTGCGCCCCTGAGCGCGTGTGTCGAGGCGCTGGCCAGGAATTGATCATGCAGCTCGGCGATCGACCCGATGTCCACCTGACCTACTGCAGCAACATCCACGCGGGTGACGACTGGGCGCAGACGCGAGCCAACGTGCTCGGCCACTTCGCCGCGGTGAAGCGGCGAGTCGCGCCCGATCGGCCCTTCGGCGTCGGTCTGCGGCTCTCTGCGCTCGCGCTCGATCAGCTCCACGCGAGCGCCGGCGAGCTCGAGCGCTTCGCCGACGCGCTGCGCGAGGCCGGGCTCTACGTGTTCACGATCCACGGCTTCGCCCACGGTCGCTTCCACCCGGTCCCGGTCAAGCAAGCGGTGTATCGGCCCGATTGGTCCGACCCCGAGCGGCTGCGCACCACCGAGTCGCTCGCGCAGACCTTGGCCACGCTCCTGCCCGAGGGCGTGCCCGGCAGCATCAGCACGGTCCCGGGTGGTTTTCGCGGGGACCTGTGGCAGCCCGATCGCCAGGCCGCGATCGTCGAGCACCTGCTGCGCTGCGCCGCGAGCCTGTGGGCGCTGGCCGAGCGCTCGGGCAAGCGGATCACCCTGGCGCTCGAGCCCGAGCCGCATTGCATGCTCGAGACCACCGCCGAGGCGATCGCCTGGTTCGAGGCCAAGCTCTTCGGCGCGGCCGCGATCGCTCGCATGGCCGAGCTCAGCGGCCTGAGTCCCAGCGCCGCCGAGCTGGCGCTCCACGAGCAGCTCGGCGTCTGCGTCGATGCTTGCCACGCCGCGGTCGAGTTCGAGAGCCCGGTCGCGGGCGTCGAGGGCCTGCGCAGCGCGGGCATTCGGCTGGCCAAGCTGCAGGTCAGCGCCGGGCTCGAAGTCGTGCCCAGCCCGACCACCCTCGACGCGCTCGAGGCCTTCGCCGATCCCATCTACCTGCATCAAGTCGTCGCCGAGCACGACGATGGCACGCTGACCCGCTGGCTCGACCTGCCCGAGATCATCGCC
>JAMHUH010000609.1:0-2369 GCA_035904925.1 Nannocystaceae bacterium | reverse complement strand
CACTGGATCACGGCGGCGTGGCTCGACTTGGTCGGGCGGCCCGTGCCGCGAAACCAGCGATCGCTCGAGCCCGACCGGGCTCAGCGAAACAGGGTCAGCGCGGCCGAGAGCTCGTAGACCGGCGTCGTATGATTGCCGCCGTCGTACTCGCAGCCGGTCCCGAGCGAGCAACCCGTGCAGACGGGCGCGTCGGGCCGGCAGGTGTTTTCGTAGGCCTCGACGTCGTAGCGGACTTGCGTGGTCGCGCCAGCCGGCAGCGCGGCGCTGACGTCTTCGATCCAGGGCCGAACCTCGGCGCCGGGTGCCGAAGCGACAGGCGGAGGAGTTGGCGGTTCGCGCGGCCGTCGACTTCGAGGCATTCTACGTCCGGTACGGTCGAATGAGCGAAACCGAGGATGAAATCTTGGTCATCACGACCGACGGTAAAGGAGTAGCGATGCGACGCGACCACTTGCGAGAAGCGACGCGCAAGGCCAGAAGCCGACGCTGTCGCCAAGCGGGCGTCGCCGGCAGCACAGCCGAGCAGCATGAGACTCGCTAGCGCGAGCGGGAGCGCCGAAGCCATGATCGATCGCGGTCGCGGCATGCCGACATGGTGACGATCGTCGCCGACGCGAGCAGCGATGGTCTTTCGCCGATCGCCGCCCGCTCGCGCAAGCGCTGCGGTCAGTGCGATTCGAGCCAGCTGGGTTGGCGCGGGAGCACCTCGACCTTGGATCGACCGAAGGCCATCATCGTGACGCCGCCGGCGATCATCCCGGCTCCACCGACGGCGGCGAGCGCAAAGCAGGCGTTGGCCTGGCTTCGCCGCATGTTGACGAGGAAGGGGCCCGCCACCATGAACCCCGCGAATACGATGCCGCTGACCATCAGTACGTAGCCGCCGATCAGCATGCCCTTGCTGCGTGGTTTGACCCTGAGCTCGAAGACGCTCGAGCTGGGGGTCAAGTAGAAGGGCTTGGACCCGGTGTACTTGTCACCGGCCAGGAAGAACTCGGCGTTCGGTTCGGTGAGCTGCAGATCGCAAGGCGCCTGGCAGACTCGCTTGAACGCGACGCCGCTGGCCGTGTAGCCGCCGCTGCTGGCGACCGAGCGACCGAGCACGCGATACAAGGTCATCGGGTGCTTGCCGGCGACGTCGATGTGGACGTAGGGCTCGTCGGGCGTCGGGCCCTCGATCGGTGGTTCATCGATCGCGGGCTGGGGCTGCGCGGGCGCGGGCTCGATCTGCGCGGGCTCGATCGGCGTGGGCTCGCTCGGCACGCCACCGGGCACGCCACCGGGGGTGCTGGTCGTGCCGCGGACGATCTCGGCGACCTGCGACCACTCGAAGCGTCGCGGCTCACCGGCGATCGTCTCGATGATCACGTACTCGCCCGGCATCAGCTCGATGATCTCGCCGCGCACGAACCCGCCGTTGGTCAGGCGGACCTCGTCGGGCGTGGCGGGCTCGCTCGCCGGCGGGCCGGCGAGCGCTCCTCGTTCGAGCGTGAGGTTGGTGAGCGCGAGGCTGGTCACGAGCGCGAACGATCGTTGGCGTCGGCTGAGCTCGCGCATCAAAACTCCTCCACCAAGTAACCGGCGAAGGTCACACCGACGAGATCGATCGTCGAGTTGCCGTTGTCGAGTGGCGGGCACGCGATTCGGCCGGCGATCAGGTAGTAATCGTTTCGGGTCCAGTCCTCGCGCACGACGCTGTCGAGCGCGACGACGCAGTTGCTCGACGACCAGCTCCGGTCGGGCGTCGAGAAGCCGACGAGCATGTCGTCGTAGGAGCCGACCTTCAACTCGAAGTCGCTGCCGACCCCGTCGAAATACAGGTGATCGCCGTTATTGTAGAAGTCGACGCGATCCAAGAACAACGAGCACTCGTCGTGCCCGACGCCGACCCACGCGAGCTCGCCCGAGACGTCGCCACCGATCACGCCCGTCACCGCGCAGGTCGGATCTTCGGCGCAGCCGGCGAGGGTCATGAGCAACAGGCAAACGGCGAAGTGTGGGGCGGGGATTGGGGGTGTCCCCGGGAATTGCGACCAACGTGAACGAGGTGGTGTGTCCATCGCCACCTCGTGTTTCACACCGACACAGGTGCTGTCAAGCGTCCCGGCTCGGGTCGCTCGGGGCTCGACTCGCGGAGGGGATGGTCGACTCAGTGAGGATCGCAGGTCGACTGGCCGAAGTTGAAGAACGAGTAGCCGAGCACGCCGGTGATGTCACCGAAGAGCGAGCCGACCGGGCAGTCGTTGGTCATCGCGGTAAACAGCCAGTCGTCGACGCGGTGATCAGGAACTCGTCGAAGTCGCTCATGTCGGCGTTCTGCTGGATGATCGCCAGGCTGCCGGGCTTGTCGATGATCAGCAGCATCGACT
>JAMHUH010000608.1:0-4387 GCA_035904925.1 Nannocystaceae bacterium | reverse complement strand
CGCGCCGGTGATCATGTTCTTGATGTAGTCGGCGTGTCCCGGGCAGTCGACGTGCGCGTAGTGGCGCTTCTCCGAGTTGTACTCGACATGCGCGGTCGAGATCGTGATGCCACGCTCTCGCTCTTCCGGCGCCTTGTCGATGTTGTCGAAGTCGACCTTCTGGGCCCAGCCGCGCAGCGACAGCACCTTGGTGATCGCCGCGGTCAGCGTGGTCTTGCCGTGATCCACGTGACCGATGGTCCCGATGTTCACGTGGGGCTTGTCGCGAATGAACTTTTCCTTCGACATGCGCTGATCTTTCTGGCTTTCGAGCGAGCTTCGAGCGGGTTGAGAGAACTTGGTTGGACCGGGGGGCCCAAGGGAGGGGATCGCGTCAGTAGCCGCGAACCTTCTGGATGATTTGCGCCTGGAGGTCGAGAGGGACCTCGGCATGGGCGGCGAACTGCATGGTGTAGCTGGCCCGACCCTGCGTAACGGAGCGCAGCGAGGTAGCATACCCAACCATTTCTGCCAAGGGCACGCGAGCGGCAAGGACCTGCGCATTTCCGCGGGTCGACATGCCCAACACACGACCGCGTCGAGTGTTCAGGTCGGAGTGCACATTGCCGAGAAACTCCTCTGGGACCACGACTTCGACGTCCATGAGGGGTTCGAGCAAACGCGCGGTGGCCTGCTCGACCGCTTTGTTGGTCGCCATCGTGCCAGCAGCGCGGAACGTCACGGTGTTGGAGTCACCTTCGAGGAAGGAAGCTGCGACCAAGCGCACGCCGACATCGACGAGCGGATACCCAAGCAGAGGCCCGCGCGTGAGCGCATCGCCGATCCCCTCGAGCGCAGCTGCGACGAATTCCTTGGGCACTTCGGCGCCGGGCCGCGAGGACTTGCCCTGGCTCTCCGGCTGCGGCAGCGCGGCGACGACCTCGTTGCCGGCTCCGCGCTCGCGTGCGAGCAGCTCGAGCCCGAGCTTCGCGTACTGGCGCTTGCCACCGACCTCGCGGTCGTATTCGAACTCGACCTTGGTCGGCTTGGCGACGGTCTCGCGGTAAGCGACCTGCGGCTTGCCGACGCGCGGCTTGAGTCGATAGACGCGCTCGAGCTTGTGGATCACGACCTCGAGGTGGAGCTCGCCTTGGCCGGCGATCAGCGTCTGGCCCGACTCGGTGTCCTCGATCACGCGGAAGCTGGGATCTTCTTTTTGGATCCGATCGAGCGCTTCTTGGAGATCTTTTTGCTCGGCGGAGGTCGTCGGCTCGACGCTGCGGAAGATCACCGGCTCGGGGATCTGCATGCCCGGCAGGACGACGTGCTCGTCGTCCTTGGCCAGAATCAGCGTGTCGCCGGTGGTCGTGAAGCGGAGCCCGACCGCCGCGGCGATGTTGCCGGGACCGACCTCTTCGATCTCTTCGGTCTTGGCCGCCTGGACCAGCAGGAGCTTGTTGATTCGCTCCTTGCGATCGCGGGTGACGTTGAGCACCTGGTCCTTGGCTCGCAGCACGCCCGAGTAGACGCGAAAGAGCACGACCGGTCCGCGATGCGGATCTTGGATGAGCTTGTAGACCAGCGCGAGCAAGGGCTGGTCGGCGCTCGGGAAGCGCTTGACTCGCTCGCCGGCGCGCTTGCCCGAGACGATCTCGGCCTCGACCGGCGGCATGTCGAGCGGCGAAGGCAGGTAGTGCACGACCGCGTCGAGCAGCGGCTGAATGCCGCGGTTCTTGAGCGCCGAGCCACACAGGACCGGGAAGGCTTGGAGCGCGAGCGTGGCCTTGCGCAGGCCCGCTCGGATCTCGTCGATGCTCAGCGCGTCCGAGCCGTCCTCGAGGAAGCGCTCCATCAGGGCCTCGTCGGTCTCGGCCAGCGACTCGAGCATCTGCTCGCGCGCGGCTCGAGCCTCGGCCCAGATCGCGTGGTCCGGGTCGAGCGGAACTCGCTCGCAGGTCCGGCCCTTGTCCTTGTCGTCGTCGGCCTTGGGCCAGCGAACCAGCTCGAGCGTGATCAGGTCGACGATCGCCTCGAACTCGCCCTCGAGCCCGGTCGGGATCTGCACGACGATCGGCTTCGCGGCCAGACGCTCGCGCATCATGTCGACGGTTCGCTGGAGCGAGGCGCCGACCCGGTCGAGCTTGTTGACCAAGCAGATCCGCGGGACGTTGTAGCGATCGGCTTGGCGCCAGACGGTCTCGGACTGGGCCTCGACGCCGGCGACGGCGTCGAACACCGCGATGGCGCCGTCGAGCACACGCAGCGATCGCTCGACCTCGACCGTGAAGTCGACGTGGCCGGGCGTGTCGATCAGGTTGATCCGATGCGCGCCCGAGGCCTCGTCGTGAGCGCTCGGATCGCCGGGCTTCCAGAAGCTGGTCGTCGCGACCGAGTAGATCGTGATCCCGCGCTGCTGCTCTTCCTCGTCGAAGTCGGTGTGCGCCGCTCCGTCATGGACCTCGCCGATGTAGTGCGAGCTGCCCGTGTAGAACAAGATCCGCTCGGTCGTCGTGGTCTTGCCCGCGTCGATATGCGCCATGATCCCGATATTTCGGGTTCGGGCGATGTCGCTGGAGAGGGCGGTCGTCATGACGGGAGGAGAGCGGCGTGAGAGCGGAGCGAGTCGGATCGAGCGAGGAAACTACGCTAGGGCCTCGGTGCCGCCATCCGCCTCCAAAAGGGAGGGGATATGGTGGCTGCCGGGCCCGGGGTCGTTGGCTGAGCCCGAGCACCTTGGTGGGTGCGGGGGCGACTTCGCCATCGAGAGATGTCGCGGAGGAGGTGTTGGGGTCGGGAGATCTCGAGCGCTGGATGATCCGCCACGGGTGGCGGACTAGGTTACCAGCGGTAGTGGGCGAAGGCCTTGTTGGCCTCGGCCATCTTGTGCACGTCTTCGCGCTTCTTGACCGCGAGTCCGCGGTTCTGCGCGGCGTCGAGCATCTCGTTGGCGAGTCGCTCGCGCATGGTCTTTTCGGGCCGGTTGCGCGAGTAGGAGATCAGCCAGCGGTAAGCCAACGCTTGGCTTCGCTCCGGCCGGACCTCGCTCGGCACCTGGTAGTTCGAGCCGCCGACGCGGCGAGCTCGGACCTCGAGACGGGGCCGCACGTTGGCGACCGCCTTCTCGAACACCTTGACCGGATCGTCCTTGGTCCGCTCCGAGATGATCTCGAACGCGGCGAAGACGATCTTCTCGGCGACCGACTTCTTACCGTCACTCATCACCGAGTTGATGAACTTGGCGATGTTGCGGTTGACGTCGATCGGATGGTCGGCGTAGCGGATGTCGTAGACGATCCGCTTGCGAGCCTTGGCTTTGATTCCCTTGCGCGACATTTGAGCTCTTCTCTCTTCACCAACTCGGACCGACGCTCGAAGCGATTCGGTCGGCGGCTGGACAATTCAGTTGAGGCGGTTCACTTGGGACGCTTGGTCCCGTACTTCGACCGCCGCTGCCGACGTCCATCGACGCCAGTGGTGTCGAGCGTGCCGCGAACGATGTGATAGCGAACGCCCGGGAGATCCTTCACGCGACCGCCACGAACGAGCACGATGCTGTGGTCCTGGAGGTTGTGCCCCTCGCCCGGGATGTAGCTCGTGACCTCGATGCCGTTGGTGAGGCGAACGCGAGCGACCTTTCGGAGCGCCGAGTTCGGCTTCTTCGGGGTCGAGGTGTACACGCGAACGCACACACCGCGCTTCTGCGGGCAGCCCTTGAGGGCCGGCGCCGTCTCTTTCTTCGGTTGCTGCTCACGTCCCTTGCGGACGAGCTGTTGAATGGTCGGCATCGGAAGTCTCGAATCCAGTCAGGCCCAGTGGGGTGCTGTGGAGAGTCCACCAGCACGCGGGCACGTTGCAGCCGCGACACGAGGCCGCGGCATTGGGAGGCGGAGTATAGAGAAGTTGGGGGGGTGATCAAGGGCCTTGGCCCGGCTGGGAGGGGGGTAAACGTGGGTTTTCGCATGGAATTCGGCGCATTGGGCTCGCATCTCGCTCGGCCCTGGACCGCTCGGATGCCTCCATACCCGCGAATTCGACGACCTAAGCCGAATTTGACGCTCGCGGGGCTCGCAGGCGGCATGCGATCTCGCAAGCGCTCGAGCGATCGGACTCCGCGGGACGAACGCGATTTCATCCCAGCTGTAAACCACATGCGATTCGAGCGCGGCCAACAGTGAGAGCGGAATGACCAGATCCGCGCTTTGGGGCGTGAGTTTTTCATCGCTCTCGCCTTCAATCGAACGATATCAACGTTTAGGCTCGGTCAGAAGGACAGAGGCCGACCTCGAGATCAGTTCGAGTATTTTAGCCACACTGAAATTTGTCTTGATCGCAGAATGCGCATGAGGCATGGTTCCAGTGTCACCGGAATCCGGCGACGAACGAGGACTCCGACCATGCAGCTCATCAC
>JAMHUH010000607.1:0-2687 GCA_035904925.1 Nannocystaceae bacterium | reverse complement strand
CCGGATCGGCTTGGCGCCGCCGTCCCACAGCCCCCTCAGTTGGTCGAGCGAATCCGGTAGGCGCTTTGTGCGGGGAATGACGACCTGAAAGACTGGCTCGAAGTCGCGCGCGTGCATCTTGCAGGTGTCGTGGTGCCGCCACCGTCGCGTGCGTGTGTCGTGCCGTGGGCACACGGCCGAGCATTCGGGGCATCGGCACGCTTCGTCGGCGCTCAAGGCAACGTGGACCTCCACCTTGTTGCCCTGGAGGTCGACGCGCACGATCGACCACGGCGCTGCGATACCGAGGATCTGAGAGTAGAGTTGTTCGCTCTGACGCGCAGAAGTATACACAAGGGAATCTACACGTTCCCGCGTCTCGCGCCACCGAGAAGCCTGAAGAACCGCATTTTCCTCCAGGCCCTCTGCATGTTCATTCGAAAGCCCTCTCCGCGGCGCTCAGGCGAAGCTCGCGACGACGCGCTCGGCGATCCACTCGGCCACCGCCGAGATCGTCATGACCGGATGGCTCCCGATCGAAGTCGGGATCACCGACCCATCCGCGACATAGAGCCCCGCGTGGCCGTGGACCTGGCCATCGACACCGACCACGCCCTGCTCGGCGCTGGTCGAGAGCGCGCAGCCGCCCAGGTTGTGGACCGTCATCGTGCGGGTGAAAGGCCCCCAGAGCGGGAAGTCGGCGTAGCTGCCCCCGTAGCGGTGGGCGAGGTCCTGCATGGCCGCGCGCTGGCGGGCGATCAACGCTCGATTCTCGCGCTCGTAGTCCCAGACGATGTCGAGTCGACCGCGGCGCAAGACCATGCGACCGCCCGCGTTGTCGCGGCCGATCGCGAACACGGTGGTCATGCGCTCGGCTGGACCCGCGCCCTTGGCCGGGACCGCGAAGGGCTTGCTGAGCAAGCCGGCGCGCAGGGCCTTCACGAGCAGGCCGGGGACGTAGCGCCACAGCGGTCGCGCGAGCCGATCGAGCAGAGGTCGCGGCGGCGCTTGGCCCATCGAGGCCAGCACGCGCATGACCGGCTCGTTGAAGGTCGGCGTGGCCAGCACGAAGCTGTGCGCGTCGTCGTCGTCGTGCCACATCACCGAGGTCACGTCGGGGCCGACCCAGGGCTCGAGGCTGGCGTCGGCGTTTTGGATGTTGCCGAGGAAGTCGCCGTTGCCCGAGTAGCCCTGGCCCAAGCGATGCGAGAGCTTGGGCAGCGTGCGGGCGACGTCGCGGCTGCGCAGCAGGATCTCGTTGCTGCCCAAGGTGCCGGCGGCGAGGATGACCTTGCGGCCGACGACGCGCTGGCTCGAGCCGCTGGCGAGGTCGCGGTAGTGGACCGCCCAGCCGCCCTCGGGCGCGGGCGCGATGTGGCTGACGACGCAGTCGGTCCGCAGCTGCGCGCCCTTGGCCTCGGCCTGGGCGAGGTAGGTGAAGTCGAGCGTGTTCTTGGCTCCGTAGGTGCAGCCGAACTCGCACTCGGCACAGAGCCGGCAGGTCTGCCGGCCCTCGCCCGCGCCGAAGACCTGGTTCCAGCTGACGGCTTGGGGCGTGTCCATGACCCGGCGGCCCATCGCGGCGCCGGCTTGGTGAAAGCGCTCGCGCTTGACCAGGGCGAGCTCGGGCGGGACCACCTGCACGCCGAGGTTCTGCGCGACCTTGGCGTAGTAGGGCTCGAGCGTGTCGAGCCGGAAGGGCTCGGGCCAGCGCGGGTCTTCGAAGATCGCGGCGCGTGGCCGGTAGTGGATGCTGGCGTAGACCAGCGAGCCGCCGCCGACGCCCGCGGCGGTCAAGGTCGCGATGCCCGACATGAAGCGCAGGTCGAAGAGGCCGCGCGCGCTGGGCCGATCGTCGTGGCGCCAGAGCAGCGCGTCGGTGTCCTCGACGTCGCGCGGGAAGGTCTTGGGCGGGTAGCGACGGCCTCGCTCGAGCACGAGCACCGAGCGGCCGGCCTCGGCCAGGCGCAAGGCGTTGATCGAGCCGCCGAAGCCCGAGCCGATGATCACCGCATCGACGCTGTCTTTGTTCGTGTTTGTCACTGCGTCCGCTCCAGGTGATCGAGGATGTGCGGGTAGACCTCGCTGAGGGCCCGCTCGCCGAAGATGCAGTCGATGTGGCCGAAGTCGGGGATCACCACCCGCGAGTAGAGCTGCGGGTCGTTGTGCTCGCACAGCCACGCGAGCGTGCGCGCGCTGCCGGCTGGATCGAAGCAGGCGTTCTGGGCCCCGTGGATCATCCGCAGCGGGATCGCGAGGCGCTCGACGTGGGCCAGGTAGACGTCGTCACCTCGAGCGTCGACGATCTGCTTGGCCCGGACCATCGCGGCCAGGTGTCGGAAGGCGTCGACGTGGGCGACCCCGAACAATTCGTGCAGGCTCTGGTGGGTCGCGACCGCCAGCTGATCGTGCTCGTAGAGCAGCGAGTACATGAACGAGATCCGGTGGCAGGTCGAGCTCTTGCAGTGTTCTTCGCGCTCGAGCGGATAGAGCTCCAGCGCCTTGTCGTAGAGCGTGTCGAGCCAGCCCGCGTCCGTGTCGGTGTAGGCGTCGAGCGTGTCGACGCCCAAAGCCGCCAGCGCGCTCGGCAGGTGAAGGCCCGACTTGAGCCGGACGAGCCCGGCCGCGTCGACGTGCGGGGTCGCCTGCGAGGTCACGGCCGAGCGGACGCCCGTGAGCGCGCCCGAGAGCATCGACATGTAGAACAC
>JAMHUH010000606.1:0-6312 GCA_035904925.1 Nannocystaceae bacterium | reverse complement strand
CCCGGGCAGGGCGAGCAACGCAAACGAGGACGAGCGGCGCATCGGGGATCTCGGCGAAGTCGAGCCTGCGCGGTCGTGCGCCGCAGATCAAATCGGCTCGCCAGGCGGTGGAAGTGGACGCGGCGATGCGTCACACTCGCGATCGCTCCGGCCATGCTCAACCCGCTCAGGATCCTCGGCGCCGCTGCTTTGCTGGTCGCGTGTGTACCCTCGAGCCGGGCCGAGTCCGAGCCGATTCAACAGCCGGCGCCGGTCGCCGACGCGATCACCTCGACCGACGAGAGCGACACCGGCGGCGCCGAAGAGCCCGAAGCCGACGAGCCCGAAGCCGAGGTCATCGCCGATTCGAAGCTCGTCGAGCACTTCGTCGTCGACCCCACGGTCGCGCCCTCGCTGATCGAGTTCAGCCAGGACCTCGCCCAAGCCGGCTCGCTCTGGCTCGGCAAGCTCGAGGGCAACGGTGGTCGCGACGTGCTGATCTTCATTCCGCCCGGCGCCAAGGATGCCGCGCAGTTCGAGTTCGTCTATCACTTCCACGGCACCTACAGCGAGGCGTTCGTGCGCCCGGCCGAGGGCCTCGACAAGCAAGAGTGGGTCGGCTGGGACCGCCTCCAACAGACCCTCGAGGCGATGATCGAGCTGCAAGGCCAAGCCGGCCACGAGCGCAACGTCGCGCTGATCTACCCCTTCAGCGCCGGCAAGCGGCTCGAGCCTGGCCACAAGGGTTGGAGCAACGACATGTACGATCGGATGTGGATGCTGCCCGCCGATCCGCCCGACCCGAATTACCGCGACTCCTTCGCCAAGCTCCACGACGAGGTCAACGCGATCCTGCGTGACGAATTCGGGGCCCACCCGAGCAAGCTGCACGGGCCGGTCCTGGCCGAGGGCCACAGCGCTGGCGGCATCGCGCTGCGCAACGTCGCGGTCGCGGGCACCGACCTGGTCGGCGAGTACCTCTTCCTCGACGCCGGCTTCAAGAGCTGGGCCGACGGCTGCTGGCACGCGATCCAAGCCGCCTCGGCGAGCGCTACCGCTTCGGCGAGCGCTACCGCTTCGGCGAGCGCTCGCGTCACCATGGTCATCACCGACAAGGGCATCGCCGATCCGCTCGCGGGCCGCGATCCTTGGTGCGCCGACCTCGAGCGCGACGCGGCGCTGTGGACCGATCGCCAGAGCTGGTGTGCGACGCGGATGGATCGCAAGCCGAGCGGCAGCGAGTCGACCTGCGCCGAGCTCGAGCAGTACGCCGAAGAGTGGAAGGACTACGATGCGTGGTGCCAGGACATGAAGACGGACATGCAGAACGTCCCTGGTGTCGCGGTCATCCGGACCAAGGTCGTTCACGGCAGTCAGCCGCGCCGCTTCTCGGGTGGTCTCGGCCTCCCGGCCGAGCGCGACTGAGCGTGCTCGCGGGTTCGACGCTGGACGCTCACGCGATCGTGCCTGAGCCGATCATGCTCGCTCCTCGGCTTCGCGGCGGCTGCGCCCCGCGTAGGCGCTCACTCGCGCCGTGAGGGCGGTCTCGTAGCTGCTCGGGATCAAAGCGCATCGCTGGCCCGCGAATTGCCGCGTGACCAAATGCGCCTCGACCTCGACCTGCGGCGAAGCGAGTTCACCGACTCACGAATCGCCGCTCGTGCCCTCCTGAGTCGCTTCTGGACGACTTGGCGTGATCGCCTCGTGGCCGAGCGCACCAAGGTGGTCGCTGCGCCGATCTCCAGTGAAACGAGTGAGCCCAGCCCCCAATCGCCAGAGTTGCATTCTTCGTGGCTTGTCGGGACTTTGCGGATATATCTCCACCCCACGTCGCCGCGCTGCTCCGGTTTTGATCGAGCGCTCGTCGACGTGATTTGCGTGTCCGCGCAGCCAGCTGCGGACCGCCCCCCCGGAGGGTGCCCATGAGCAACAGCCAGAGCTCCATCACGACCCAAGCGGACGACGAAGAAGCCCCACCGCTTCCCCCCTCGCCCGAAGAACGGGGTCGCAGCGTCGACCCGGTTCGCATGTACCTGCGCAAGATGGGGACCATCTCGCTGCTCACCCGCGAAGGTGAGATCGAGGTCGCCAAGCGGATCGAGACCGGCGAGAACAAGGTCGTCGACATCGTCCTGCACAGCCCGGCCGCGCTGCCCCACGTGCTCGACTTGTGTGATCGGGTCGAGCGTGGCCTGGTCCGAGTCAAGGACGCGTTCGTGCTCCCGGCCAAGAACGACGAGCGCCAGCCCGGCAAGGACGACGAGCCCTCGGGCCAAGAGGCCGCGCTCGAGAACATGCGCAACCAGCTCAAGCGGCTGCGCAAGCACCAGCGCGAGATCGAAAAGATCGACGAACGACGTGCGGCCCTGCGCGAGGCGCTGGCGACCGGCCAGCCCCCCAGCGAGCCCGAAGAAGGCCAGCTCGACGCCGAGCGCCTCGACGCCGAGCGCCTCGACGCCGAACGCCATGACGCCGAGCGCCTCGACGCCGAGCGCCTCGACGCGGGTCGCCTCGACGCGGGTCGCCTGATGGAAAAGCGGCTCGAGCAGCTCGAGTTCGCGGTCGCGGCCATGCGCGACATGAAGCTCAGCCGCAAGTCGATCGACGAGATGATCGACGAGCTCAGCGAGACCGTCGACGGCCTCCAGCGGGCGCTTCGCGAGCTGCGAGCCTGCGAGCGTCGAGCGGGCGTCGAGCTCGAGGAGCTGCGCGAGACCTTCGAAGGCGCGCGGCTCAAGGAAGAAGAAGAGTTCAAGCTCTGCCGCCGGCTCGGCCTCCATCCTTGGGAGCTGCACGAGCTGATCACCCGCATGAAGGTGGCGAGCAAGCGGATCCGCCGAGTCGAGCAAGACCTCGGCGTCTCGGCCGAGACCCTGGTCGGGCTCCACGGTGATCTGACCAAGGCCAAGCGCGAGCGCGAGGCCGCCAAGTCCGAGCTGGTCGAGGCCAACCTCCGCTTGGTCGTGTCGATCGCCAAGAAGTACACGAACCGCGGCTTGCAGTTCCTCGACCTCATCCAAGAGGGCAACATCGGCCTGATGAAGGCCGTGGACAAGTTCGAGTACCAGCGCGGGTACAAGTTCTCGACCTACGCCACGTGGTGGATCCGGCAGGCGATCACCCGAGCCATCTCCGATCAGGCCCGGACCATCCGCGTCCCGGTCCACATGATCGAGAGCATCAACAAGCTGATTCGGACGACTCGTCAGCTCGTGCAGGAGTTCGGCCGCGAGCCGACCCACGAGGAGATCGCCGACAAGATGAGCATGCCGGTCGACAAGGTCCGCAGCATCTTGAGGATCGCCAAGGAGCCGATCAGCTTGGAAACACCGCTCGGCGAGGACGGCGACTCGAGCCTCGGCGATCTGATCGAAGACAAGAACGCCCTCGACCCCGCCTCCGGGGTGGTCGACCGCCACCTCTCCGACGAGACCCGTCGGGCCCTGGCTGGGCTCACGCCGCGTGAAGAGAAGATCCTCCGGCTTCGCTTCGGCATCGGCGAGGGCTCCGACCACACCCTCGAAGAGGTCGGCCGCGACTTCAGCGTCACGCGCGAGCGCATCCGGCAGATCGAGGCCAAGGCGCTGAGCAAGCTTCGCAAGGCCGAGCGCGCTCGGCAGCTGCGCGAGTTCGTCGAAGACTGACACTCGGCTCGCGCTTCGAGCACGATACTTTGGGCTTTTCAGCCAGGGGGCTTTTCGCGTCCACCACATCGTGTGGACGCGCAAAAGCCTCTACTGTCGTTCTCGTGAAGAAGCTGACTCTTTTCCTCTCTATCCTTCCCTGCCTCGCAAGCCTCGCGTGCACCGACGACGGTGGCGCTGGCAACGATGAAGTCGACTCGACGGACAGCAGCACCGGCGACACGACCACGGACGAGTCGACCAGCGAGTCGAGCTCGACCGACTCGAGCACCACCGACGCGACCACCGAGTCCACGACCGAGACCACCACCGAGACCACCACCGAGACCACCACCGAGACCGGCAGCGGCGTGTGTGGCGACGGGGTCGTCGATGACGGTGAAGAGTGCGACGAGGGTGCCGCCAACGCCGACGACGCCGCTTGCACGGCGTCCTGCGTCGCGGCCATCTGTGGCGACGGGCTCGTCTACGCGGGCGTCGAAGACTGCGACGCCTCGGGCGAGTCGGCCGAGTGCAACGACGACTGCAGCATGGCCGCGTGCGGCGACGACAAGCTCAACGTCAGCGCCGGCGAGGTCTGTGACGGCGACGTCGGCATGGTCGGCTGCGCCGACGAAGGCTTCCTCGGCGGCGAGCTGAGCTGCGGGTTGATGACCTGCGACTACGACACCTCGGGCTGCTACCTCGACTTCACCGCGACCTTCAACAACTGCGGCCAGACCGGCATCAACGGGCCCTCGCAGGCGCAGTGCGACAACCAGTACGCGAACACCTCGCTCGCGGGCGACGTGACCTTGGCTACGGGCTACCAGTCGTGGACCGTGCCCTACACGGCGACCTACTCGATCGAGGTCTGGGGCGCGCAAGGTGGCAACCACAACTTCGGCGCGGGCGGCAACGGTGCTCGGGTCAAGGGCGACTTCGATCTGAACCAAGGCGACGTGCTCAGGATCCTCGTCGGGCAAAAGGGCAAGGACGGAGGCGCCTACGACGTCGGCGGTGGCGGTGGCACCTTCGTGGCCATGGCCGACAACACCCCGCTGATCGTCGCGGGCGGTGGTGGTGGTGCGGGCAACTGTGGCGGCGGCTTCAACCTCCCGCAGATGATCGGCAAGTCGATCCTCGGCGACGGCACCGGCGGCTCCGGCAGCAACGATGGCAACTACTGCGGCTGCGGTGGTGCGGGCAGCCCCGGCGGCGGCTTCACCAGCAACGGCATGCCCTCGGGCGGTGACTCGTTCCTCAACGGCGGCGTCGGTGACGACACCGAGCGGCCCAACCAATGCGTCGACTCGGGCCTCGGTGGCTTCGGCGGCGGCGGCAACGGTGGCAACGGTGGCGGTGGCGGTGGCGGCTACGAGGGCGGCGACGCGGGTGGCCTCAACGGCCTCGTCGCCGGCCAGGGCGGCGAGTCGTACAACGACGGCGCCAACCCGGCAGGCGAGGACGGCATCAAGACCGGGCACGGTCAGGTCGTCATCACGCTGCTGCCCTGATCGTCCTGATCCGCCGCCGGATCGCGGCACGACGCGTCGAATCACGGATATTCACGCGTCGCGCCTGCGCGCTCACACGGGCGCCCGGCTGAACCACGAGCCCGCCCGCGGGACTCGACCGAGCGTGAACGCTTGGACTCTTCGATGCACGGCCGCGGCTTCTGCCGCGGCTTTCTGTTTGCTCTCGCGCCCCGCTCTCGCGTCGCCACCCGAGGCCACGATCGCCGTCGATGCACCGGTCGATGCGCCCCTCGATGCGCCCCCGCCCGTGCTGCCGGCCGAGCCGACGCCCGTCGACGCGAGCACCTTCGCGCCCGCACCTGCGCCTCCCGAAGCCGCGCCTGCGCCTGCGAGCGGCGAGGCGCTGCGGATCGTCGAAGGGCCCGCGCTCGCGCCCACGCCCGACCCCTCGCTCGCCGTCCCGGCCCCGCTCGTCGTGCCCGATCAACCCCCGCCCGCCTGCGCGTCGCCGATGCCGAGGGTCATCAGCAAGCGGCCCTCGGTCGGCACCGGCTTCTTGGTCGCGGGCGCCTCCGGTCTGGCCCTGGCCTCGGTGATGCTCGTGCTCGCGACCCTCGGCCGCAACGAAGCCGGCCTGACCAGCAAGCAAGCGCTCCCGATCGGGCTCACCGCGCTGCCGCTCTCGATCATCGGCGTCACGAGCATGGTCGGCGGCATCAAGGCCAACACAAACTTCACTCGCTGGGAGGCCGAGAACGGCCTGCGAGCGCCCGCCTCCGGCAACGGCATGTTGGTCGCGGGCGTGGTCCTGAGCGCCGCGGGGGCGATCTCGATGGGCTTCGCGATCGATCACGCCCATCGCGTGACCAACCCCGACCTCGGCGACCGCGTGCTCACCGGGATGGCCGCGACCACGATGGCCGGCGGCGTGATGCTGCTCGGCGGCGGCGTCATCCAGCGCTCGCGCTTCGCCGCGTGGGAGGGCATCGGCTACGTCCGACCGGGCTTCTATGCCGGACGCAGCGGCGGCGGCTTGATGCTCTCGGGCCGCTTCTGATCGCGATCGACGATCGCAGTGAACCATCCCGCCGGACCCGAGACCACCCGAGCATGCTGGTCCACGCGCTCGCGCTCGTGCTCGCCTGCACGGGCGCGCCGACGCAAGCCTCGAGCGAAGCCGGCCTTCCGGTTTGGAACGACGAGCCCGCGCGCCCGACTCGTCCCCCGAAGCT
>JAMHUH010000605.1:0-7379 GCA_035904925.1 Nannocystaceae bacterium | reverse complement strand
GCCGCCGCGTTGGCGTCGTCGACTCGGCGCAGCAAGGCCTCGCTGCGCCAACGAACGCCAGTCCCGGCCGCGGTCCCGCTGCCCGCGAAGAAGTCCTTGGCGACCCAGAGCCGCTGGTCCGAGTCGGGCGCGCCACCACCCTCGCCCGCGACCACGAACTCGTTGGGATCAGCCAACCAGCTGCCGCAGTCGAGATCGACGAGCTCGCGACCGTAGCGCAGCGCGAGCGCGTCACCGGGCCCGTCGGGACCGATCTGCAAGGTGCCCTCGCCATCGAAGGCCGCCTGCAGGCCCGCCATCGCGCAGAGCCGAACCACCGACTCGAGCGCGCTCGCTCGGCCCTCGCACACGAACAACGCGGTCGGCATGTCGGCCGAGCGGATCGCCAGATCGATCTCGCTGTCCTCGGTCAGCCGCTCGAACAGCTCTTGCACGCTCAGCTGCTCGAAGGCGCCAGCCGGCCGCGCCCGGGCCAGCGTCAGCGCGAACCCGTGCGCGCAAATTCGAAGGCCCCGCAGCCCGTGTTGAATCGCGCCGAGCTGGCCGGTGAAGACGGTGCTCGAGCCCTCGCCGCCGTCGAGCGCCAAGATCACGTCGTCGCCGAGCGCGGCGTCGAGCTGGGTGCCGGCGGGCAGCAGCGCCTCGAGTCGATCGACGATCGGCAGCAGCCCACGCCGCAGCCGGATCCGGGTGGCGTGCTCGTAGACCGCGTCGGCGATCTGCAGCGAGAGCGTCGGCGTCAGCATGCTCAGCTGCCCTCCGTCAGGCCGCGCAGGCCCGCGCTCGCCTCGCCTGCGCCGGCCCCCGTGTCGCCGAGCGAGCCCGCTTGATCCTGCATCGGCTGCAGCGGGTTGCCGGCGTCGAGGCTGGCCAAGCCGGCCAAGGCCTCGAGCCCGCTGAGCACGTCGCCGAGCATGTCCATCGCGCCTTGGAGATCGCCCGCGAGGTCCGAGATGTCGCCGAGCACGTCACCGAGCGCGTCCATGTCGAAGCCCGTGTCGAAGCCCTCGAGCCCGCCGAAGGGCGCGAGCGAGGCCGGCTCGGGCAGCGGCGGCGACTCGCGCAACACGATCCGATATTCGAAGCGGTTGGGGTGCCCGGCCAGCTCCTCGAACTCGGCCTCGACCACGACCATCTTGGCGATCTCGAGCGCGGTCGTGATGTCGGCCGTGAAGTCGACCTCCTCGCCGCTCACGACCTTGTCTTGCAGCGTGTCGAGCTTGTCGAGCGCGTCCTCGCCATGGATCAGCCCGCGCAGCTCGACCTCGTGCGAGGCCCGACCGAGCCGCTGCTGCACGTCGCCCGCGAGCCCAGCGACCGGCGTCGCGGCCAGGCGCGCGCGCGTGCGCTGGCGAATGGCCAGGACCGGGTCGAGCTGGATGTCGTCGATCGTCGGGACCGCGCGGCTCATGGCTCGACTCCGATCTCGAGCAGCACCCGCTCGAGCACGTCGGCCATCCGCTCTTCGAGCCTGGAGAGCTCGTCGAACTCGTCCTCGAGCGTGAGCTCGGGGATGGGCGCGAGGTCGCGTCGGCTGGTGGTGGGCTGCCGGTCGAAGGCGCGGGTCCGATCGAGCCCCCGGCGGGGCTCGCCGAGCGCCTCGAATCGAGCGGGTGCGAACGCCGAGGGTCGCATGGGCTCGGGGCTCGCGAGCGGGTCGGCGCTCGCCAGCGGCTCGGGCCTCGCAGGCAGCTCGCGGTGGAGCACCAAGGGCGTGGGCCGCTCGTGCTCGACCCGATCGGCGTCCGCGATCGGCAAGCGAAGCGGCGCCGGCAAGCTCAGCTCGCTCGCCCTCGTCTGCCCCTGCGAAGTCGACTCGTGCGAGCTCGACTCGTCTCGAAGGGAGGCTCGCGTGGTCGTGGTCGTGGTCGCGCGCCTGGACGCGTCGTCGAGACCCGCTCGAACCTCGGCGATGCGCTCTCGCCCGCTCGGACGCACGGCTCGCGACCAGCGGTCGCGTGCCTGCTCGAGCGCGGGCCTCGTCGGAGGCGTCAGCTCGGGCGCCGACGCCTCGATCGTCGCCGCCTCGGGCGTGGGCTGACCTCGCGGCTCCAATCGTGCGCTCCAGCGATCGCTCGATCGAGTCGGACTCGGCGTGACGAGCTCGCGTGGCGAAGGCTCGGGCGCGAAGGTCGGAGCCTCGGCCTCGAACACCGTCGTCCACTCCCCTGCTGATTCGAAAGGCTCGCGCGACTCCAGCTCGCGCCGCGAGCCCGAGCCGCGCGCCGCTTCGATCGCCGACGCCGACTCTTCGTGCGTCGCCGAACCTACGAAGGACCTCGGCGAATCGCCGAGGCTCACCCGACGCTCGCCCGCCCCGCCCACGCTCGCATCACGCACGCTCGCATCACGCACGCTCGCATCACGCACGCTCGCATCACGCTCGCTCGCACCACGCACGCTCGCATCACGCACGCTCGCATCACGCTCGCTCGCATCACGCACGCTCGCAGCTCCACCAACCTCGCCGCGCGCTCGCTCGCCCGCGCGCTCCGAGACCACTCGGCTCGAAGTCCCCGACTCCGCCGAAGCCTCCTGCGCGAGCTCGCCCTCGACGACCCTCACGACCGCCGCTTCGACGGCCGCGAGCTGGCGCTCGAGACGGTCGAGGACGGCGGCCTGCACGGCCAGGGCGAGCTCTTCAACGGGCGTCATCCTCGATCACGATCCTTCGCCAACCCTGAGGTGGGGCCACGCTCGAGCGCGGTGGCAGTGCTGGGCGTGGCCGCAGCGGCTCGATCTGCGCGACGAGGCGATCGAGATCGACCGCGCTCTGCGATCCGACTCGGGCGGGATCCCAGTCGAAGCGCTCGGCCAAGCGAAGCTCGGCCGCGTCGAGGGCCGGCAGCGATCGACCCCCATCGACTCCGAAGAGCCCGAGCACCACGTGGGCGTAGAGCGGCCAGAGCGAGCTGGCCGGACGCGGCTCGCAACACAGCGCGACCAAGCCCGCGACGAAGTGCGCGCGATCGAAGCTCGACCCGCGCACGCACGCCTCGAGCAAACGTCGTCGCTCGGCCCAGGTCCACTCGCGCACGCGCACGCGTCGACCCCAGCCCTCGAGTTCCCAACTACCGGAGCGCAGCTCTCGAGTGATCCGCAGGCCCTCGAGATCGCAGGCGACCTCGACGTGCACGGGCTGGATCGCCGCGTCCGGTTGCTGCATCAGGAGCCGCCCTCGGTCGAGTCTTCCTCGCGCACCCGCGTGGCCGAGAACTCGTAGACCGTCGAGCCGTGGCCACCGCTCGTCATCTGGAATTCCTTGCTACGCATGTAGCAGGCGTCGAAGGCGACCGAGCGGACCGCCTGGCCGTGCTTGAGGTTGGCGACGATCTGGAACTCGTTGCCGCTGAGCGCCAGCGCGTCGAGCTCGGGGCTGGTCGACGCGACCTGAACCCGGCCGATCACCCGCATCGGCCCGTAGTAGACGGCGAGGCGCTCGTCGCTGCCGAGCCCGTGCACGTCGCTCTGATCGCGCTCGTGCCGGTAGTCGATGGATTGGACGCCGGCGACGTTGGCGTTGTCGACTTGGACGCCGGAGCTGTTGGCTGTGAACACGGTCATCGCTGGGTCCTCAATTCTTCACGGTGATGGTCGCGTAGACGTAGTCGATCGCCCGGACCGGACGCACCGCGATGTCGATGCGCACGATGCCGGCCGCGAAGTCGGTCTGCGACGAGTAGACGTCGACCTGGAAGGCCGGGCTCTTGCCGTCGACGGAGGGCACCAGCGCCCCGTCGCGCTCCATCTGCAAGAAGGTCGCGACGATCATCTGCTTGAGCGCGTTGCGAGCGTCGGCGTTGTTGAGCTCACCGATGAAGCGATCGGCGATCGCCTGGACCCGACGCACGCACACGTCGGCCGTGCGCGTGACCGAGATTTGATCGCCGGTCGTCGCGATGCCCTTGAGGCAGATCGTCCCGCGACCGCGCCGCTGCTGGATCACGCACAGGTTGCCTTCGGGCCCGACCAGCTTGTCGAGCTCGCTGTCGCGGTAGCGAGCCAGCGGCACGTCGAGCGCGGCGATGCTCTTGAAGGTCGGCGACTGGAAGTACTCGAGGTGACCGAGCAAGCCCGCGATCGCGCCCTCGCTGCCCGCGGGCGTGCAGAGCACGAAGCGACGGTCACCGACCTCGGCCGCGTGGGCCAGCGCCAGCTTGACGTCGGCCGCCTCGCCCGGGCTGATCGACCCGATCGCGATCCGCGGCCGGGCCTTGTCGGCCTGGGTGCGAGCGTGCCCGAGCATGTGCTTTTGCACGGCCAGATGATCGAGGTTGGGGTCCTCCCAGTTCTGCAAGCCGGCGAGCAGCATGTCGACGGCTTCTTCACCGTCGAGCGCATCGATCGCGGTCTTGAACGCCGCGGTCGAGGGCGCCGCACCGCCGGCGAACTTCTTGGCGTCGCTGACCGCCGCCGGCCAGGTCACCGCGCCCGAAGGCTTGAAGCGATCGATGGCCCGCACCAGCGCGCTGGCCTCGAGCGCGTCCGGCAGGTAGCCGGTCGAGTCGGGATCCATCGTGAGGTTGTCCCACTGCTCGCGGGCCTCGAAGCCCGAGTCGGTCTCGATCCCCGCGATCACCCGGACCGTGTTCGAGCGGCTGCCCTGGACGATTCGAACCCGGAGTCGGGCCGCGTCGGCGTCGGGCGCCGGGACCAGCACCACCACCACGTCCTGGGCGTTCTGCTGGCCGACCAGCGGCAGCGCGCGACCGGCCGAGCGGCCACCGTAGAGGTGGAAGTCGTTGTCGGTGCTGGGCAGGTGCGCCGGGTTGGCCCCGCCCACCAGCGTCGCCACCAGCGAGCCCTGGCTGGTCAGCGCGGCGATGATCGCCTGGGCCGAGGTCAGGTCGGCCAAGCGCGAGGTCGACTGCCCGCGTTGGCGAACGACGAGCGTGACCGAAGCCGCCAAGTTGGCCGCAGCCGCTGGCTTGGGGACCACGTCGCCGAGCTTCTCGACGACCAGCTCGGGGTGCGCCGAGAGCTTCTGGATCAGCAAGTCGAGGGTCGCGGCCTTGACCACCAAGGGCCCGCTGGCGAGCCCCGAGATGCTGATCTGAGTGTCGCCCGCCACGTCGGCGATCGTGACCGCGATCCCGGCACCCGCCGCGCCCGGCGAGGCAGCCGTGATGCGCAGCGCCGGATTGTCGGCCACGTCGACGAAGGTCCGCGTCGCACGACCCTCGTCGACCTCGACCGAGAGCTCGTTGCCGCGCTCGCCCGTGACCGCCGCCTCGAGCTCGATCCGCGGCGCGCCGCCGCGAACCAAGGTGCCGATCGCCGCCTGCGAAGGCAGCGTGTCGAAGGCCGTGGGGATCGCAACCAACACCGGCAGATCGGTCAGATAGACCGGATCGACCGCGACGATCGTCGCGCTCTCGCGGTTGATGCGTCGGAACAGGTCGTTGCTGTCTTCGGCCCGCAGCAGCAGGTTGGCGTGCCGCTCGACCACCTTGCCCTCGAAGAGCAGCTCGAGGTGAACGAAGCGAACCGTGACGCCATCGGCCCCGTAGACCGGCGTGACGCGGGCCGAGAGCCGGTTGCCCCAAGGCCCGACCGCACGAGCCCGCAGCACCACCACCGCCTCGTTCTCGTCGTCGCGAAGGATCAACGAGGCCGCGGCCCCGCTGCCCTCGTCGACCGGCGAAACGACCAGCTCCGACACGCCATTGGCGAGCGCGGCGAGGGCCTCGGGGAAGCTATAGCGGGTCGCCGGGCCACAGAGCGCCAGCAATTCCTGGCTCGTAGTGACGGCAATGGGCCCACTGCCCGGGTTGTTGTCGACCACTCCGACTGCCCCCAAAATGCCCGTCTTCGACGGCAAAGGCGGCCTGACTTCGAAGCGGGTCGCGACGCTGACCCCTGGAACGACGAGTGCTTGCGGCATCCGGTCTCCTCACGCACGCATGCGTGCGATGCCCGAGGTTGCAGCGTAACAGCGCGGCAACCTCGGTTGTTGGCTTTCGCGCGCAACGTACACGACGCCCCTATTCGGATCAACGGCAAAATGCGCGTGGCTTATCGACACACTCCCGGAGTATAGCGAAAACGCCTGTGATCTCGCTTGCGCATAGACGCATTGAATGGCGATCATCGTGTATTCGCGGTCACAAGGGGTTCGCCGGCTCGTTGGCCCCTCGCGAAGGTTGGGATGCAATTGATCGGCCCGCGTTGACCCGCGCCGACGCAATCAATCAAGGCGCCGGGTGGCGAATGTCTTCGCCGCGAACCAAGAACACGACCTGCTCGGCCACGTTGCAGGCGTGGTCGCCCATGCGCTCGAGGAAGCGGGCCACGTCGATCACGTGAATCCCGAACGCCAGCCGGCTCGGCTGGGCCAGCATCAGCGCGAGCGTCTCTTCGTAGACCTGGTCGTGCAGCTCGTCGACCTCGTCGTCACGATCGATGACCTGGCGGGCGAGCGCAGGATCGCGATCGACGAAGGCATCGAGCGCGAGCGCGACCATGCCCCGCACGACCTCCGTCATCCGCTCGATCGCCGGGTGCACCGTCGCGTCCGGCTCACCGAGCTCGGCCAAGTCGATCGCGTGGCGGGCCACGTTGACCGCGAGGTCGCCGATCCGCTCGAGGTCCGTGACCATCTTGAGCGCGCGGGTGATGAAGCGCAGGTCCGAGCCCATCGGCTGGCGCCGCGCGATGATCGTCAGGCACACGCTGTCGATCTGCATCTCCGCGGCGTTGACCGCCCGATCCGCGATCACCACCGCCGCCGCCGCCTCGACGTCGCGGGCGAAGAGCGAGCGCGTCGCCTCGCCGATCATCTGCTCGACCCGCCCGCCCATCTTCAACAGGCTCTCGCGCAGCTGCCTGAGCTCCGTCTCGAAGTCGCGGTGGATGTGCATCGTCGGCGTGGGCAGGATGGTAGTCCGCCGGGCGTCCGAGCACCATCCTGAGCAACCCAGCCCGCGTGACGGGGGAGTGAAAGGTGGTTCAGCCCATCGCCGACTGCTCGACACCCCGCGTCTGCTCGGCCACCGCCATCCAACCCAAGACATCGTGGAGGTCGAGCCGCGCACCGTCCCATCCCGTCCATCCCGTCCATGCGCGACGCTCGTTCTGCTCGAGCAACTCGGCCACCTCGGCCACCATCGCCAACTCGGTCACCACCGCCAGCTCGCCCACCTCGGCCCCATCCCCACCACCGCGCCCCGGCACCGGCCGAATCGCAATCCCATGCGCATTGCGAAACTCGATCTTCCCCGCCCGCACCTCGACGAAGAGCTGACCTTCGTGCACGAGCGCGTGGTGGCTCGGGCAGAGCAGGACCAAGTTGGATTGCGAGGTCTTGCCGCCCTCGGCCCACGCCTGGACATGATGCGCGTGCAGATGCTGCTCGCGGCCGCAACCCGGGACTCGGCAGC
>JAMHUH010000604.1:0-3437 GCA_035904925.1 Nannocystaceae bacterium | reverse complement strand
GGGTCGGGTCGAGCCGGTCGCGGACGGCGAGGACGTGTGGATCGGTCGCGGCCGCATGCGGGCGATCTGGTCGCCCGGGCCCACGCCCGGCTGCGTGTGGTGGTATGGGCCCGAGAGCGCGGCGTTGATCACCGGCGACGTGCTCTTCGTCGGCTCGTGCGGCGGTGTGTCCTATGCCGGCTCGGACGTGGCCGCGATGGTCGACACACTCCAGCGCAAGCTCGGTGGGCTGCCCGAGCACACCCGCGTGTTCCCGGGCCACGACTACGGCAAGACGCCAACGAGCACGCTCGGCTGGGAGCTGGCCAGCAACCCGGCGCTGCTCGCCGACAGCGTCGAGGCGTTTCGGTCGTACAAGCGGGCCCGCTGAGCGGGCTCAAAAATCGTACTGAATCGTCTCGCCGGCGACGTGCAGCATGATCGTGCCGGTCTGGCTCTGATACGCGGTCTGCCAGGCCTGCTTCAGCGCGCTCAGATCGAGGGTCCAGGTGTCTTGCAGGATCCCATCGCAAGGATCGTTCATCGCGTCGTGGTCGATCCACAGCCAGGCTTGCACGGGGTTGCTCTCGGCGAAGCTCTCGTCCCAGCAGCTGGTGAAGGTGTGTTGGGTGCAGCCGCCGCCGTAGCTGACGTCGAGCTCGAGGCAGTCGCCGCTGATGTTGGTGGCTTCGACCGTGAAGAGGTCGCTCGCCGGCTCGCTCGCGCACACGCCCACCTGTGCGCCCGGACATTCGCCGCCACCCGTGGTCGTGTCCGTGCTCGTGTCCGTGCTCGTGTCGGTCGTGTCGCTGCTCGTGTCGGTCGTGTCGCTGCTCGTGTCGGTCGTGTCGGAGGTGGTCTCCGAAGCGCTCTCGCTGCTGCTGGTCGACTCCGTGGCCGTGGACTCCGAGCTGCTCGTGTCGGTGGCCTGCGAGGTCTCGCCCTCGGCGAGGTCGTCGCCCTTGCTCTCGCCGGTGCAGCCCGTCAATCCGAACACCAGGACCCAGAGCTTCGCGTGAGGAGTTCGCACGTCCTCGAGTGTAGCGACGCGCCCGCGCTGCGACGCGAAAACCGAGTCCGCCACCCGTGGCGGAGAAAACCGAGTCCGCGGCGTCAGTGGTGCGAAGCCGCGCCGCCTTGCGCGTGCGAGGGCGCGAGCGGTTGGTCGCCGATGTCGCCGAGCCAGCGGACGGCGCCGCCCGGCCAGATGCCGAACGCGAGCAGCCCCGCGAGCACCAGGCTCGCGATCATCCACTCGCGCCGGACGAAGTCCTGCTCGCCGGTGTGCTTGCGGGTGCCCATGAAGAGCATGAAGAAGGCCCGAACCACCGTGATCCCGTTGATCGCCGTGGCCACGATCAGGGCCAGGGCGAGGGTCGGGAATTCGTGGACCGAGCCTTGGACGAGCAGGTCCTCGCCGATGAAGCCGAGCGTACCGGGCAGACCCACGCTGGCCAGGCCGAGCAGCAAGAAGGCGGTGGCGAGGATCGGGATCCGATCGAAGGAGCCCGAGGGTCGGTCGAGGGTCAGCGGCGCGCCTCGACGGGCCTCGAGCGCCGCGAAGGCCATCGCGAAACCCGAGACCGCGACGCCCGAGACCATCCACGCGACCAGGGTGCCCGTGCGGGCGACCTGCGAGTGGGTCTCGAGTCCGAACGCGACCAGGGCGGTCTGGCTCATCATCAGGTAGCCGAGCGCCCGGCGAGCCTTGCTCTGGACCGAGCCCATCAGCGCGGCGAAGATCGCCGTCACTGCGCCGAGCAGCGCGATCACTTCACCGACTTCCGTCGGCAGCGGCTCGGAGATCCAGCGCAAGTGGGCATAGACACCCAACTGCGGGGCCGTGAAGGCGACGACGAGGCCGAGCGGCGCCCGCTCGACGAGGTCGGGGAACCAGCCGTGGACCGGGACCACGGCCTCGCGGACCGCGATGCCGCCCGCGAGCAGGATCAAGGCCGCGACCGTGTTGCCGAGCGAGAGCAAGATCGCGCCCGCGAGCACGAGCAAGCCGCTCGGCAGCATGTAGAACGCGAACACCCGATCGGCGCCGCGTCGCGGCCCACCCTCGGCCGATCGCTCGCGCAGCGATTGCCAGATCGGCAAGGCCGCGCCGACCCACAACACCGCCAGCGCGACCGGGTCGCCGACCAGCAGCATCGAGAGCGAGAGCGCGTTGATCAGCGCCATCCGTGCGACGGTGACCGGGCGCAGATCGAAGACTGGGCTCATGCCGACGGCGATCAGCCCGATCAACGCGACATAGGTCGGCAGCGGGACGGTCCACGCGTGGCCATAGGCGAAGAGCGCAGGCGGGTCGACGAGCGTGGGCACGCCCACGACACGGCTCACGACGCCGAGCACGGTCGCGATCAAGGCCGTGGCCGAACCGACGATGCCGATCCGCCGGGCTTCGACGACGTCGCTGGTCCTACGAGCGAGCACCGCGACGGTCAGCAGCGCAGCGAGGGCGAGCAGGTCGAACGAGAGAGTGATCATCGCACCACCTCCTGGGCCGCGCTCTGGGCCACGCTCTGGGCCACGCTCTGGGCCGCGCTCTCGTCGATGGACTCGGACGACTCGAGCGGCTCGGCCGGGCGCTTCTCGCTGCCCGAGAGCAAGCTGATCCAGCGCTGCTCGAAGCCGTCGATCCCTCGCATCACGCGGACGAGCCCGCCGATCACGTGATCGCGCAGGAGCGAGTCGAAGTAGCCGCGCTCGAGCGCGAGCCGGTAGAGCCAGGGCTGAAGCCGGTCCGGGACCAGGCGCTCGATGTGGCCGCCGGTGCGCGGCAGCGTGGTCCCGAGCGCGCGCTCGATCCCGTGGAACTCGGCCAGCACGCTGGGCGCCCGCAGGATCTGCAAGGTCCGCACGGCCATGTGACCGAAGACGTGGATGACGGCCAGCCAGTAGAGGCCCAGCCCGATCTCGACGAAGATCAACCCGACCTGGGTCATCGACGCGTAGGCCAGCGCGCTCTTGATGTCGGTCTGGACGCGGCCGACGAAGGTCGCGTGGGCAGCCGTGACCGCGCCGATGATCATCACCGCGGCTGCGGCGATCGGGGCTCGCTCGAGGATCGGTGCGGCCCGCAGCAGCAAGTAGGGGCCGAGGTGGATCGAGAGCGCGCCATAGAAGACCGCGCTCGAGGGCGTGGGCCCCTCCATCGCGCGCGGCAGCCAGCCACCGAGCGGGACCTGGGCGGACTTGCCCATCGCGGCCCAGAGCAGCAGCAACCCGACGATCGTCGCGTCGCCGACCGTGACCGGGACCGAGTAGCCAGCCCAGTCGAGCTTGAGGCTGAAGCTGGTCGCCGAGTCGCCCATCGTGTGATGCAGCCAGACCGCGGCGCTGAGCAGCCCGATGTCGCAGAAGCGATAGGTGATGAACGCCCGCAAGCCGTTGCGGACCGGGCCTTGGCGATCGTGGAAGAACGCGACCAACAAGGCCGACGAGAGCCC
>JAMHUH010000603.1:0-6437 GCA_035904925.1 Nannocystaceae bacterium | reverse complement strand
GGCGCCCGCGCAGCCGCAAGGGCAGTGGGGCGAGCAGCAGCAGGCGCCCGCGAGCGCGCCTTGGGGTCAGCAAGCCCAGCCTCAACCCGGGCAGCCTGGCTATGGCTACGACCCCGCGCAGCACGGCTACGGTCAAGTCGGCTACGGTCAACCGGGCTACGGTCAACCGGGCTACGGTCAACCGGGCTACGGTCAACCGGGCTACGGTCAACCGGGCTACGGCCAACCGGCTCACGCTCAGCCTGGGGTGGATCCCTACGCCCAGCCTGCGGTGGATCCCTATGCTCAGCCTGGAGTGGATCCCTACGCCCAGCCTGCGGCGGATCCCTATGCTCAGCCTGGAGTGGATCCCTACGCGCAGCATCAGCCCGCGCCGGGGCACTATGCTCCGCCGGATCCCCATGCCCAGTATGCTCAGCATGCCGAGCATGCTCAGCAGCAACACGTCGATCCCTACGCGCAGCACGGCCAAGCGCCGCCTGATCCCTACGCACAGTCCGGCTACGTCGCCCAACCTGCGGTCGCGTATCACGAGGGCGGCGAGGCCGAGGAGATCGAGGCCGAGGAGATCGAGCCCGAGGACGACGAAGAAGAATTCGATCATCCGACGCTCGGCCCGGGCGACGTCGAGATCCTCGGTGAAGACGTCAAGCGCATGGCGGCGGCGGCCCTGGTCGAGCCCGAGCCGGCCGTCAAGGTCGAGAGCGGCCGACGTCCACCGCCGCAGCCGCCGGGTCGCAATCCGCCGCGGCCGGTCGGTGGCGAGGCCAAGCCGAAGGGCAAGCCCGCGGGACCGCCGAGCTTCGATGGACCACCGAGCTTCGACGGACCGCCGAGCTTCGACGGACCGCCGAGCATGGACGGACCGCCGAGCTTCGATGGACCGCCGAGCTTCGATGGACCGCCGAGCTTCGATGGACCGCCGAGCTTCGATGGACCGCCGAGCTTCGATGGACCGCCGAGCTTCGATGGACCGCCGAGCATGGACGGGCCACCGAGCTTCGACGCGCCGCCGAGCATGGACGGACCGCCGAGCTTCGACGCGCCGCCGAGCATGGACGGACCGCCGAGCTTCGCCGGTCCGCCCAGCCTCGATGGCCCGCCGAGCTTCGACGCGCCGCCGAGCCAGGGACCGCCGAACCTGACCTCGCCGCCGCGACTCGACGCCGCGCCGGCGAAGCTCGCCAGCAAGCCCGCCGCAAAGGGCCCCGAGCCCAAGTCGACGCCGCCGAGCCGCGAGGTCACGCTCCCGCCCGAGGCCGAGGATCCCGACCTGACCACGACCGAGGCGGTGGTGCCCGACTTCCCGCCCGAGCCGGTCAAGGCTGCCGCGCCGGCCAAGCCCAAGCCGCCCGCGCTCGCGCCGGTCCCTCCGAGGGCCGACGAGCTCGAGGCTCGCGCTCGGCTCTTCCAAGGTCTGCTCGACACGCTCGGCGCCTCGGTCGAGCAGCCACCCGATCCTTCGTTGCGAGCGCGCGCCGAGGCGGAGCTGAAGGCCCGGCTGCCTGCGCTGGTCAACGTCGTCGAAGATCTCGATGTCGCGCGCGAGACCAGCGAGCTGCTCGCCGAGCTGTTCGAAGCGGGACCTCTGACCGCGCTCTTGGCCGACGCCGAGGTTCGCGGCGTGGTCTTGCGAGGCCCGCGAACGCTCTTCGTCGATCGCGGCAGCGGGCCCGAGTCGAGCCCGGGCGGGTTTGCGAGCGGCGAATCGGTCGCGCTCTGCCTGCGCCGACTGATCGGCGCTCGGCCTCACTTCGACGTCCACAACCCCTGGCTCGATCAGGCGCTGCCCGACGGCTCGCGCTTGCGAGCGGCGCATGTCAGCGTGGCGCCGGGCGGTCCGGTGTTGGTCGTCCAGCGCCCGCGCAAGCTGGCCGGCAGCGGCTTGGCTGGCGCGGTCGAGAACGGCGTGCTGCCGGCACCGATCGCCGAGCTCTTGAGCGCGGCCCTGCGCGCTCGGGTCAACCTCCTGGTCTGTCTCGACGAAGGCGTCGACGGCAGCGCGCTCGCGTCCTCGTTGGCCGACGAGCTCGCGCAGCTCGGCGACCCGAGCGAGCTCGCGCTGGTCCGCACGCGCGTGGCCGTGCGGCCGCCGCTCGGGGCGATGGTGTTCGACACCGAGCCGGGCCTCGCGAGCTTGCCGATCAGCTTGGCGTGCTCGGCCGGCGCTCGCCGAATGCTGGTCGAGCACGGCTCGGGGGCCTCGATCGCCGCCGCCTTGGCGGCTCGCTCGCGCGTCGCCGGGCTCGACCAGCTGGTCCTGACCATCGACGCCAGCGATGCCAGTGCCGGCATGCAGGCCTGCCTCGACGGGCTGATCCTCGCCGGTCACGGACGCGATCGCTCGGTTCTTTGTCGCAACGTCGCTGCAACGATCGACATGGTCCTGGTCGTGACCGCCGACCCGACCAGCAAGGCAGGCGAGAGCCTGGTCTTGGTCGGTGAATTCGACGGCTCCGGCGTCGCTCGGCCGATCCTGTCCCGAACCGCCGCAGGGCGAGGCTGGCAGCGCAGCGGCAAGCTGGCCTTCATGGCCGAGATGGCGCGCCGAGGTGTAACCTTCGACGCGGCCCGTTTGACCGCGCTCGTGACCTGATCGCTCCATCTCCATTTGCCACGGCTTCGTCACCACTCTCAACCACCATGTCGTCTCGACTCGTCGTTCGCTCCATCACCCTCGCTGCCTTGATCGGTGCCGCCTGCTCGCTCGGGTTGGCCGCTTGCAAGAACAAGAACAAGGACACCTGCAAGCCCGCCGACTACACGTTCGAGAAGGTCGCGATCGCCCTGCAATCGGGCGATCAGCTCAACCTCGACGAAGAGGGCAACTCGGTCCCGATGCAGGTCCGGCTCTACCTGCTCTCGGGTGATCTCTCGACCCGCAGCCTCGACTTCGACGAGGTCTGGGAAGACGGCAAGACCGCGCTCGGCGACGAGTACATCTCGGACAAGGAGTTCAGCCTCTACCCCGAGGCGAGCGAGCTGATCGAGCTGCCGGTCGACCCCAAAGCCACCCACATCCTCGCGGTCGGGATCTTCCGGCAACCAGTCGGCAACACCTGGTTCCAGGTCTACGAGATCCCCCAGACCTACGGCGACCAGGCCTGCGATCTGAAGAAGCAAGAGAAGGATCCGGCCACGCTCGGCCAGCCTTGCGTCTACCTGATGTTCGAGCGCAACCAGATCGACGGCGGCAAGAACGTCCCGCCCGGTTTCGACGACGACAAGCTCGAGACCACCTGCACGCCGCTCTACACGGCCAAGAAGCCGGCCGCCGAAGACGACGGCAAGAAGAAGAAGAAAGACAAGTAGCCCGGCTGCTCGTCCGCTTCGACTCGCACCCCGACTCGCTTCGACTCGCTCCCCCCGTCGACTCCCCTCCGACTCGTCCTCCGATCATGAACCGCAAGCAATACGACCGAGTGATCTGGCGCGAAGGCATGCTGATCTCGCCTCAGCACCTCCAGCAGCAGGAGCTGTGGGAAGAGCAGGTCTTGCACGAGCGGCTGTCCGCCGCGGCGCCGCTGACCTGGGGCGTGCAGACCGTCGAATTCGACCCGGGCGCGCTCAAGAGCGGCCGGCTCGAGCTGACCAAATTCGCCGGCGTCATGCCCGACGGCATCGATCTGCGCGGCGATCTCGGGGTCGCCTCGCGGACCATCGGCGACGCCTTCCCGGTCACCTCGAAGGCGCTCGAGGTCTTCCTCGGCGTCCCGGTCTTGCGCGAGGGCGTGTCGAACTTCCACGAGGCCGAGAACGAGTGGCGCGGTCGCTTCTTGGTCAAGCAGCGCTCGGTCGGCGACCTGACCATGAGCAAGAACAACCGCAACCTCGACTTCGGTCGACCGGCGCCGGTGCTCTTGTTCGGGCCCGAGAAGGACGAGGACCACGTCAAGCTCAAGATCGCCGAGCTGGTCCGCGACGAGGACGGCTCGTTCATGCTCTCGACCAGCTACATCCCGCCGGTCTTGCACATCGAGGCCTCGCCGGTGCTGATGGCCGGCTTGCGCGAGATCCTCAGCCTCTCGGTCGTCAAGCAGCGCTCGCTGACGGCGGGCCGACGCCAGCGCGACGCCGCGACCATCGAGTTCGACGCGGCCGACATCACCCGCTACCTGCTGCTCAACGCGATCAACACCAACGTCCCGCTGGTCCGCCACACCGCCGAGGATCCCAAGACCTCGTCGCTGGCCGCCTACCTGATGCTGCTCGCCTACGCCGGCGGGCTGACCAGCTTCACCGGCGAGATCGATCCTTCGACCTTCCCGCGCTTCGCCTTCCTCGACCTGCGCTCGTGCTTCTTGCCGATGTTCGAGAACATCAAGACGATGCTCGGCGCGGTCGTCAAGGATCTCTGCATCAAGATCCCGCTCGAGGCCCGCGAGGACGGCATGTGGATCGGCCGGCTCTCCGAGCAGCGCATGGTCGACTGCAAGGACTGGGTCATGGCCGTCGAGGCGCCCAACCAATCCGAGCAGCAGGTCGCCAACAAGCTGCCGCAGCTGAGCAAGATGTCGTCGTGGAAGCAGATCGCCGCGATCGTCAAGTCGGCGACCCCCGGCGTGCCGCTGGCCCCGACCCATCGACCGCCGCCCGAGGTAGCGATCAAGCCCGGCCAGGTCTACTTCATGATCGCCAAGGACAATCAGTACTGGCGGGACATCCTGGCCGAGCGAACCATCGCCGTCTACATCCCACCGCCCTTCGATCCCAAGCAGGCCACGCTCAACCTGATGGGCATCCCGCGAACGGACAAGTGATCGCGCGGCCATGGAACGCATCAACGAGGTCACCAAGGACTGCTTCAACGCGCTGATTCAGTTCCGCGCGTTGGACACGGCGTCGGCCGTCTCGCCCCAGCTGCCCTACCAGCGGCTGATGGGCTTCATCGATCAGATGCTGCAGAAGGCTCGGGCCGCTCGCTACGAGGAGGTCGACGTCGTCGACATGACCTACGCGATCGTGGCCCTGGCGGACGAGGTCGCGCTGCACAAGGGCGGCAGCGTCCGCGACATGTGGATGCAGCGGCCGCTCCAGCTCCACTACTTCAACGAGAACTTGGCCGGCGAGGGCTTCTTCCACCGCCTCGCCGCGGTCATGAACGACCCCAAGCGGGTCGACGTGCTCCGGGTCTATTACACCTGCTTGCTGCTCGGCTTTCAGGGCCAGTACGCGATCCGGGGCGGCGAGCTGCAGCTCGACGCGACCATCCAGCAGGTCAAGCGGGCCTTGGCCAAGGAGCTCAAGGAAGAGCCGCTCTCGGTCAACCCCAACCGCCCGCGCGAAGACGACGGTCGTCGCGAGGGCCTGCCGATCGTCTGGATCGCGCTCTTCTTCTTGTTGTTCTCGCTCGGGCTCTTGATCGTGCTGCGGATCGGTCTCAACCGACAGACCGAGGGCGTGGTCGATCGCCTCGAGCCGCTCGGCGCCGCCGAACAAGCCGCCGGGGGAGGGAAGTAGGCCATGTTGAAATACATCTTCGCGGCGCTGTTGATCCTGGCGGTCTGGGGTCTGTGGTGGTGGCTCGAGCTGCCGCTGTGGATCGCGATCGTCTCGACCGTCGTCATCATCCTCATCCTGGTCACGATCATCGTCTGGGGGGTGCTCAAGGCCCGCCGGGCGGCCAACAAGATCGAGAAGGCGCTGGCCAACCAGGGCGCCAAGCAGGCCGCGAACGCCCGCCCCGACATGCAGGCGGACGTCAACGCCATGCAGGGCGAGTTCAACAAGGCCGTCGGCGCGCTCAAGGGCTCGAAGCTCGGCAAAGAGGCGCTCTTCGCCTTGCCTTGGTACGTGATCATCGGCCCGCCCGGCGTCGGCAAGAGCACGGCGCTGCGTAACTCGGGCCTTCAATTCCCCTACCTCTCGGATCGCCGCGGTGGCGCGGTCAAGGGCATCGGCGGCACCCGCAACTGCGACTGGTGGATGACCAACCAAGCGGTCATCGTCGACACCGCCGGCCGCTACACGACCGAGGACACCGACCGCGACGAGTGGCTGGCCTTCCTCGACCTGCTCAAGGACACCCGGCCCAAGCGGCCGATCAACGGGATCATGCTGGCCGTCAGCGTCACCGATCTCGCGGTCGCCAGCGAAGACGAGATCAACGTGATGTCGCAGAAGATCCGCGCGCGGATCGACGAGGTCACGGCTCGACTCGAGATGTCGGTCCCGGTCTACGTGCTCTTCACCAAGTGCGACCTGCTCCCGGGCTTCGTCGAGATGTACTCGGAGATGGGCAAGACCGAGCGCGCGCAGATCTGGGGCTTCACCTTGCCGGTGCTCGCTGGCGGGGCTGGCAGCGATCCGATCGGCGTGTTCGCCGATCAGTTCGATCGCCTGGCCGACCGCAACGAGCAGCGGGCCTTCCGGCGGCTCGGCGAAGAGCGACGGCTCGACGCGCGCGGCAAGATCTACGCGTTCCCGCAGCAGTTCGA
>JAMHUH010000602.1:0-2249 GCA_035904925.1 Nannocystaceae bacterium | reverse complement strand
CGATCAGCGAGCCGATCCCGCTCGGCTGATCGCTTCGAGCGCGAGCCGCTGGCACACCGCGATATGCAGCCGATCGGGCGCTCGCGTCGCTCGTTGATCTTTCGATCAGGCGTGTTTCGATCACCTGCGTGAGTGACGACCCAGCCCTCGACGTCGGCCGCGATGCCCATGGTTCGTCCCTCACGTGGGCCGTGGAGGCGGACTTCTTGGCCCTGCTCTTGCGACCGGGCGAGATCGACGAGGGGCGCTGGCAGGACCTCGCGGGCGTGTTGATGCGCAAGCAGCCGCGCTCGGTCTTGTTGATCATCTTGGGCACCGTCGATCTGCCACCGGCGCGCCGTCGCTGGCTGCAAGAGCCGCTGCGTGGCCGCGCGCTCGGGGCCGCGATCGACAGCGTGATCGGCCGTGGGATCGTGACCGCGCTGTCGTGGGCCGGGCTGCCGGTGTCGAGCTTTCCAATCTCGCGCGTGCGCGAGGCGATCAGCACGATCGTTCCGGCCGACGAGCAGGTCGAAGGCGGGCACGACCCCTGGATCAACCGCAGCTTCGCGCTGGTCCGCGAGCTCAGCCGCCGCAGTGATCCCAGCGGGCGACTCGACGCGATGCTCACGACGGCTGCGCGCTTCGGCAATCCGGTCCAGGGCGTGCTGCCCTCGGCGCTGGGTTGACGGACCACGAGCGCTCGGCGTAGCTGTGCGGCATGACGAGCCTCGCTCGCGAGACCTCGCGCGACTACACGCGGCCGCACCGGCCGGCCTTCGTGCGCCTGTGGAATGGCTTGGCCAAGCTGACCCCGGATCGCCCGCTCGGCGCCGACGCGTTGATCGCCGCCGCGCGCCGAGCCGAGCAGCTCGAGCGCTTCGACCAGGACGAGGCCGAGTTTCGGCTCCCGCTCGATCGCATGCTCGACGCGCTCGCGCGCGAGGCCCAGCTGAGCGCCTTCGGCAAGGTGATGACGCGCGAGAAATTGCTCGGCAGCCTGCGTGTGCGGCTGCGGGCGCAGGCCTGGTTCGAGCGGGTGCCCGAGATCCGGGCGACTCCCCTCGCCCGGCCGATCTTCGTGACCGGCCTCCAGCGCAGCGGCACGACCTTGCTGCAGCGCATGCTCGCGCAGCTGCCTGGCGCCCGCGCGATCGATGCCTGGGAGGCCTTCGAACCGGCGCCCGAGCTCGACTGGCGACCCGGCACGACCCGCGACGCCGACCCTCGCTTCGCTCGCGCGCGCCGGGCCGAGCAATGGATGCAGCGGCTCAGCCCCGACCTCTTCGCGGTCCATCCGATGGACGCGAGGGCGCCCGAAGAAGAGGCCGTGCTGATGGACCACGGCTGGATGAGTCAGGTCTCCGAGGTCACCTACCACGTGCCGAGCTACCGGACCTGGCTCGAGGCTCAGGATCAGCGGCCCGCCTACGACTGGCTGGCGCGGGCGATGCAACTCCTGGCCTGGCAGCGGCCTGGGGTCGGCGGACGCCTCGACTTTTGGGTGCTCAAGACGCCGCAGCATCTCGAGTGGCTCGACGTGCTCTTCGAAGCTTTCCCCGACGCGATCGTGGTCCAGACCCACCGCGATCCGAGCACCACGATCGCCTCGTACTGCTCGATGGTCGGTCACCTGCGCGGGCTGATGAGCGACCGCGTCGATCCGCGAGCGATCGGCGACTACGTGGTCAGCAAGATCGAGCGCATGCTCGATCGTGCGATCGCGGTCCGCGACGCCCGTTCCGGCGCAGGCTTCATCGACGTCGACTACGGCGAGCTGACCCGCGATCCCCTGGTCGTGCTCGACAGGATCGTGGCCGAGGCCAAGCTGCCGGTCGCGACCAAGTCGGGCCCGCTGGCCCGCGATCCTGACCTGCGCGGCTGGCTGGCCACGCAGGGCCAGCATCGTCACGGCGTGCATCGCTACGCGGCCAGCGACTTCGGGCTCGACGAAGCCCAGCTGCGCGAGCGCTTCCAGGGATATCGCGAGCGCTTCAACTTGATCGGGTAAGGTCGATCGGGTGAGCGATGCCAGCTATCAGACCTCTCGCGACTACGCGCATCCGCATCGGCCCTGGTGGATGCGCGCCATCAACGGTGTGGGTCGAGGGCTGCGCAAGGTCGGGGCTGGCAACACGCTCGGCGTCGACGACATCCTGGCGCGCGCGCGGGCCAAGTCCAAGCTGGAGCGACTCGACGACGAGGCCTTGCTCGAGCGCATGGCGATCCTCGTCGACTCGCTCGAGCGCGAGGCCGAGCTGACCCCGGCC
>JAMHUH010000601.1:0-12064 GCA_035904925.1 Nannocystaceae bacterium | reverse complement strand
TCGCGCACGCGCGCGCGCAGGAGCTCGGCGACCCGCTCGCGCGTGGGCAGCACTTGCTGGACGCGGTCCGGCGCGGACACGTCGAGGACGGTAGCCCGCGCAGCATCGCTGCGCACCTGCACACTCGAACGATCGTGCAAGCGTCTCGAGCGGCGACCGGTTTGAATTCGCGTGCTGAGGTGCGTCTGGGGCCGTCCGTGGGTAGGAGCGAGGCCGAAGGCGTATTCGACATACGTCGAGCGCCGAGCGACACCGCCACGGGCGGCACCAGGCGTGCATCAGCGCGTGAATTCAAACCGGTCGGCGCTCTAGTCTAGAGGGCCGAAGCGCTCGAGCAAGAGCGTGCGGCCCTCGGCCGCGGTCTCATGCCGCCGGACCGGGCCCAGCGTGCGCTCGACGTCACGGGCGATGGCCGACAGCGCGCGGCGGCGGGTCATGCCGGTGCCCGCCTCGGCGTCGAGTCGGGCGGGGTCGATGCGGACTCGCCAGTCGTGGGCCCCCAGCGAATCCAGCAACTCGGCGCCGACCTCGACACCGAGCTCCTGAACCACGCGAATGACCAGCTCCGCGATGATCTCTTCGCCCTGCTGCGCGCGCAGCTGCATGTACTCGAGCGTCTTGTCGGCGCTCATGCTCTTTTGCAGATCGATGTGCGAGTCGACCAGCACCGAGGGAAAGTCCGGCATCGCGATGAAGCCGGGCTCGACGACGTTGGGCGCGAGCCGGGCCCAACCGCGGATCAGATCCTGGGCGTGGCGGCCCAGCGCCAAGAAGCGCCCACCCACGGTCAGGAAGGGCTGATGGGCCGCGCCCGACAGCCGATAGATCCCCTGCAGGAAGTACTGGCAGGGGTAGTTCCAATACGCGAAGTTGTCCCAATAGACCTTCGCGGCCATCGCCCGGGCGTGCCCATAGATTGGGGCGGCGCGGCGAAAGAGATTCACGTTGCCGTCGACCAGCTCGCGATACTGCGTGTCGAGCTCGCGGACGCGGGTCTCGAGATCGCCGCCTTCACGGTCGACGCGGATCAGCTCGGTGGTGAAGGTATTGGCGATCGCGATGAAGTCGGTGCCCGGGCTATAGAGCGGATCGACGAACGCCCCGGCGACGCCGACGATCGCCCAGCGATCGGCCGACCACGAGCGCTCGACGCCGTTGCTGTAGTCGCCGAGGCAGAGGAAGTCGAGGACCTCGAACTGCTCGAGGAACTTCGCCAACTGCGGCTCGTGCTTGGCGATGAAGCCGAGCGTGCGGTCGAGCGTGCGGACGTCGTCGAACGAGTGCGTGTCGGTGTGGACCACGGCGCCGATGCTGGTTCGGCCTCCGGCGAGCGGGATGACCCAGACCCAGTAGCCCTCGCCCATGAAGTGGTTCGTCGAGCGCCAGCGCTCTTCCGTCCAGCGGTGGCGGTGCCACGCGACCTCCTCGCGCCCGACCATCTCGGTGATGTCGACCTTGCCCTGGACCCGAAACCAGCCGGCGCTGGCGTGGTGCCCGTGGTCGCGCTCGAGCTTTTGCTCGCGGCGCATGAGCGCGCGACGGCCCGTGGCGTCGACGATCCAGCGCGTCTGAATCCGAATGTCTTGCTCACCGACGCCTACGATGACCGCGTGGGGCTCGGACTGACCCGCCAGCTCGGTCCGGCGCACCGTCGCGCCTTCGAGCAGCACCACACCATCGAGCTCGACCATCGCACGCAGATCCTGCTCCAAGCGGCCGCGGTCGAGCTGGTAGGAGCGGACGATCGGGTTCTTCGGCGGGCCGATCTCCGTGCGCTGCTCGAGCGGCAGGTTTCCGCCGCCGGGGAAGAAGCGCAGATCAAACTTGATGATGTGGTGCTCGAGCAAGTAGTCGGTCAGACCGAGTCGCTCGAGGTACTGCGAGCCCAACTCCACGCTCGACTCGCCGACCTTGTGGCAGGCGTCGGGCAGGGGCCGCGCGGTCTTGTCGATCGCGAGGATCTCGAGGTCCGGAAACTCGCGGCGAAGCTGGCGTGCGAGCGTCAACCCGGCGAGCCCACAACCGCAGATGATGACGTCGAACACCTTGGTCGCGAGGACTCCGACTTCGATATTCGCTGACATGGCGGTAGCCGCGGGACTATAGGGCAGCGCCTCCTCGGCCTCAACTGGGTCCGCGGCCGGGTCGAGGACCCATCCATGCAGCGGACTCGCTGACGCAAGCGCCGAGCGAGGCGCCGACGCGCAGGATGAGCACGGGGGTGGTTGCGACGACTCGCTGGATCACTTGCCCGACAAGCTCCCGGTGTACGAGCCCGCGCCGCGCTGGACCTGAACCTCGAGCTTCGAGCGATCCTGCTCGAGCGCGGCGACGATCGCATCGACCGAGTCGACCGACTTGCCGTTGACCTTTTGGATCACGTCGCCCGCCTGCAGCCCGAGCCGCTCGGCCACGCTGCCGGGGCCGACGCGGACGACCCCGAGGTCGGCGCCGATCTCGACCCCGAGCCGCGCAGGCTTGCCGGCGTAGAGGTCGTCGCTCGGGCTCGACTGCGGGCGATCGAGCGGCGAGCGAGCCATCCTCTCGATCGCGTCGGGGTCGGGCCGCTCGGCCAGCTCGACGTCGATGAGCTTGCGCTTGCCCTCGCGGATGACGGTCAGGGCGACGCGATCCTTGGGCGCGAACTCGCCGATCCGCGCGCGCAGCTGTTCGAAGTCTTCGACCGCCTGGCCATCGATCTCGACCACGCGATCGCCCGAGATCAAGCCGGCCTTGGCCGCCGGAGTGTCGGGGTGGATCTCGCCGATCTGGGCGCCAGGCTCGGGATGCTGGCCGTAGGCAGGCTTGCCCTCGGCGCCGCCCGAGATGCCGATCCAGCCGCGCGTGATCTTGCCGTCGCGGATCAGCCGGGGCAGCACGGCCTTGGCTTGATCGATCGGGACCGCGAAGCCGAGCCCGTCGTGGCCGCCGACCGCGGTGTTGATGCCGATGACCTCGCCAGCCAAGTTGAACAAGGGACCGCCGCTGTTGCCCGGGTTGATCGCGGCGTCGGTCTGCAAGAAGTCGGCGTAGCCGTCGCGATAGAGGCCCAAGCTGCCGCGCCCCTTGGCCGAGAGGATCCCGCGCGTGACCGTCTGCGAGAGGCCCATCGGGCTGCCGACCGCGACCAACCAGTCGCCGACTCGCAGCGCCTCGGACGAGCCGAGCACGACCGTCGGAAGGTCCTTGCCGCCCTCGAGGCGCAGGACCGCGAGGTCGGTCAGAGGATCGCTGCCGACGACCTTGGCCTCGAACACGCGGCCGTCGTCGAGCGCGACTTCGAAGTGCTCACCCGCGGCGGCGACATGGTTGTTGGTCACGACCAAACCATCGGCGCTGATGATGAAGCCGCTGCCCATGCCCATGCCGGTGGTGCCGAAGCGACCCTCTCGCGTGGTCTGAATGCTGACGACCGCGGGCCGGACCGCGTCGAGCATCGGCGCGAGGCTCAGCGTCGGATCGTAGCTGGGATCGTCGACCGCGACGCCCTCGCGCCAGTAGCCCGCGCCCGCCTTGGCGGCCTCGTCGGGCGCCGTCGGCTGCCCAGCATGAGCGTCGCGCGAGCAGCCGGAGCCGCCGACGAAGAGCGCGGGTGACCCGAGCAAGCAAAAGCTGAGGAAGAACAGACCGTGGACACTCGGCTTCTTGCTACGCATGGCTTCGCTCGGGGGCGGGCTACCTCGCTCGCGCATGAATATTCCGAAGCGTCACTGCAAGGTGTCGCTGCCGCGCGCATCGAGCCGAACACCGGCGGCGATCAGGCGGCGGGCGTCACGAGGATCGCCGGCTCGTCGCCAGCGCTCGTAGAGCTCGAGCAAGTTGCCCTCCGCGCCTTCGGGCTCGACGACGCGAGCGAGCACGCCGACGATCTCGCCGAAGCCATCGGCCAGCGCCTCGAACACCTCGAGCCGACTCGAGCGAGCATGGACCTCGCGGTAGGCGGTCTCGCCGATGCCCGACACATAGCGGACGTCGACGGGCGTGCGGTCGAGGCAGCGCGGGACCACGCCGGCGATGTAGAGCGCTCGGTCACCGACCTCGCGCAGCGCCAGCGCCCCGCGCTCGCGCGCGGCGAGCAGCTGGGTCGCGAGCGCCGGACTCTTGCGTCCGGCGACCTCGGGCCGGCGGACATGGGCGGCGAGCAGGTGGACCAGATAGGCCTCGACCGACTCGGGCAGCTCGGTGCCTTCGCTGGCCTGCGCGGCGCCGAGTTGCTGCCAAAAAAACGACTCGAGGGTTCCTTCGAAGGCCAAACCAGGGTCACGGTCGCTGCTCATGGGCTCTCCTTTGTCGTCGCAATTCTCACGCTAGCAGGGCTTCCCGCTCGCGGTAGGGTGCGCGACGCCCAGATGTGAGAAGCCTCGCCGTTCATGGAGTGCCCCGAGGGGTTGATCGAATCGGGTGGGGCTTTAACCTCCGGCCGCTGGCAGTCGACCCGGTCGATTGCCAAGCCTCGAACTTCGCCTGGATTCGCACGAATTCACGAGAATTCGTGCTCCGCCTCCAAGGGCGGAGAGTCCGGCGCACCCAACCGCTCAATCTCTCACCGACCAGAAAATCGGAGACAGCGACCCCATGAACGTCCGTCCACTGAATGACCGCGTGCTCGTCAAGCGACTCGAAGAAGAGACCAAGACCGCTGGAGGGATTTTCATCCCCGATAGCGCCAAAGAGAAGCCCACCCGTGGGCTGGTGATCGCCGTCGGCAACGGCAAGCTCAACGACGACGGCGTGCGCAAGACCCTCGACGTCAAGAAGGACGACGAGATCCTGTTCGGCAAGTACGCCGGCACCGAGATCAAGTTCGACGGCCAGGAGCTCATCATCATGCGCGAGGAAGACATCCTCGCCGTGATCGTGCGCTGAGCTCGGCCTCACTCAACCCCCTTTCAGTTCTAGCCAGCTTCAGGAGCAACAATCATGGCAGCCAAGGAAATCCGATTCGACGACCATGCGCGCAGCGCAATTCTTCGCGGCGTCAACGCCCTCGCCGACGCAGTGAAGGTCACCCTCGGGCCGCGCGGTCGCAACGTGGTGATCGAGAAGTCTTGGGGGTCGCCCACGGTGACCAAGGACGGTGTGACCGTCGCCAAGGAGATCGAGCTCGAGGACAAGTTCGAGAACATGGGCGCGCAGATGGTCAAGGAGGTCGCTTCGAAGACCTCCGACGTCGCCGGTGACGGGACCACGACCGCGACCGTGCTCGCCCAGGCGATCTACCGCGAAGGCCTCAAGATGGTCACCGCCGGTCACGATCCGATGGAGCTCAAGCGCGGCATCGACCTCGCGGTCGAGAAGGTCGTCGAGTTCGTCCACGGGCTCTCGACCGAGACCAAGGGCGAAGACGAAGTCGCGCAGGTCGGCACCATCTCGGCCAACGGCGACGAGGAGATCGGCAAGCTGATCGCTCGCGCGATGTCCAAGGTCGGCCAAGAGGGCGTGATCACGGTCGAGGAGAACAAGGCCAACACGACCGAGCTCGACGTGGTCGAGGGCATGCAGTTCGACCGCGGCTACCTCAGCCCCTACTTCGTGACCGATCAAGAGCGCATGGAGGTGTCCTTCGACGGCGCCTACATCCTCCTGCACGAGAAGAAGATCTCGAGCATGAAGGACCTCCTGCCGATCCTCGAGCAGGTCGCCAAGCAGGGCAAGCCCCTGGTGATCATCGCCGAGGACGTCGACGGCGAGGCGCTCGCGACCTTGGTCGTCAACCGCATCCGCGGCACCCTTCAGGTCGCGGCCGTCAAGGCCCCGGGCTTTGGTGATCGGCGCAAGGAGATGCTCAAGGACATCGCCGTGCTGACCGGTGGCAAGGCGATGACCGAGGACCTCGGCGAGAAGCTCGAGAGCCTGCAGCTCGGCGATCTGGGCACCGTGGGTCGGATCTCGATCGACAAGGACACCACCACCATCGTCGACGGTGGCGGCAAGACCGAGGACATCCAGGCCCGCATCAAGCAGATCCGCGCGCAGATCGAGGAGACCTCCTCGGACTACGACCGCGAGAAGCTGCAAGAGCGGCTGGCCAAGCTGGCCGGCGGCGTCGCGGTCATCAAGGTCGGCGCCGCGACCGAGGTCGAGATGAAGGAGAAGAAGGCCCGCGTCGAGGACGCTCTGCACGCCACGCGTGCGGCCGTCGAAGAGGGCATCGTCCCCGGTGGCGGCGTCGCGCTGCTTCGCTCGGGCACGGTCCTCGACACGCTCAAGGCCAGCAGCGCCGAGCAGCAGGTCGGCGTCGCGATCGTCCGTCGGGCGATCGAGGAGCCGATGCGCCAGATCGTCGCCAACGCCGGTGGCGAGCCCAGCGTGGTCGTCAACAAGGTGCTCGAGGGCAGCCCGCCCGCGTTCGGCTACAACGCCCGCACCTTGCAGTACGGCAACCTGGTCGAGCAGGGCGTCATCGACCCGACCAAGGTCGTGCGCACGGCCATCCAGCACGCGGCGTCGGTCGCCGGCATGATGCTGACCACCGAGGCGATGATCGCCGAGCTGCCCAAGAAGGACGCCCACGCGCCCGCTGGCGGCGGTGGTGGCATGGGCGGCATGGACATGTGAGCCGCTCGGCCTTCGGGCCAACGAAAGGGTCCGCACCGATTGGTGCGGGCCCTTTTTACGTCTTGTTTCACGTCTTGGGCCCTCGAACCCAGGCGCGGGTCGACGGGCCCCAGAAGGGTCGATCGTCGAAGAGTTGGATCAAGCGTTGGTCGAGCCTTCGGATCGCGTCGGGCGAGAGCGCAGCATCGCGCTCGCGAAACCCACGCTCGCGCTCGAGCTCCTCCAGCGATTCTTGGCTGCGCGGCCAATGCCGCTCGACGAACGAGTAGACGGCGATCGTCGCGGGGCGCTGACCCTCGAGCTGGGCCGCGAGCAGGCGGCGGTGACCATCGACCAACAACCAACAATCGAAGGCCGAGATCCACCAGACCACGATCGGCGGCATTCGGCCCGCGCGGCACTGCTTGCGCCAATGTTTGACCCGGCCCTCGTGCTCGGCTGGCTTGGCGGCGCGCAGCGGCAGCAGGGCGCTGCTGCCGTTGAGCATCCAGCTCTTCCAGATCGACGCGGGCTCGTCGAGCGCGAGCTCCGGATCGCAGACCAGGGGTCCGCGTGCCTCCCAGTCGTGATCGGGCCGCGTGCCGAGCCGCGCGACTTGGATCGCCCAATCGCCGCCGTAGCCGAAGTTGTGACCGTCGATCCGCTCGGCGACCCATCGACACCAATGCCGCTGCCAGTCGCGCCCGAGCCCGGCTGGCGCAGCCCGCAGATCCTCGGCTCGGATCGGTGGCAGCGGAAAGTCGAAGGCGAGCTCGGCCGCGACGTCGAGGTCACGCTCGATCCGAACCCCCTCGTAGTAGCGCGCGACCTCGCCATGCATCAGCCGTCGCGCCCCCATGTGCAAGTCGGGGCCCCGGCGAGATTCCATGTGCAAGGGCGGCGCGCCGCGGAGCCCCTCGAGGACCAAGTGCAGGCCCGTCCAGGGTCGATCGGGCGCCTCGATGTCCGTCCACCAGCGGCGCATGCCCGAGCCACGGTAGTAGACTCCCGCCGGTGAGCAAGCCCGGCAGGCGGTCCACTCCTTCGGCGCGGCAGCTGGCCGTGCGAACGCTCCGCGAGATCGAGCAGCGCCAGGGCTTCTCCAACCGCTTGCTCTCCGAGCAGCTCGAGCGCCACCTCGACCTCGACCCTCGCGATCGCGCGCTCGCGACCAACCTGGTCTACGGGGTCCTGCGTCAGCAGACTCGGCTCGACGCGCTGATCGACGCCTTCGCCCACAAGCCCAAGAAGATCAAAGGCGAGCTGCGGACGATCTTGCGGGTCGCGACCTACGAGATCGTCGAGCTCGAGCGGCCGCTCGGGATCGCCAGCGCCGAGGCGGCCAAGCTGGCCGCGCGTCTCGACCCCCAGGGGTTGCTGCGTGGGCTGATCGCGGGCGTGCTTCAGGGCATCGATCGCGACGCGGCGATCCTCGACGTCGCGCTGCAAGACGGCGATCCGATCGACGCGCTCGAGCGTCGCTGGTCGCTGCCACGCTGGTTGGCCGGCCGCTGGGTCGCGCAGCTCGGGGCCGAACGAGCGCGGGCGCGTGCACGAGCGGTCGCCGAGATCCCGGCGATCGATCTGCGGGTCGACCTCGCTCGGATCTCCCGCGACGAGCTGCGCGAGCGCCTGCTCGCCGATCACCCCGGCATCGAATTCGTCGAGCTGCCCGAGAGCGTCGGCGCCCAGCCCCAGGCCATGCGAGTGCGCAGCGGCGGCGACCTCTTTCATGGCCCGCTCTTCGGCGAGGGCCTGTTCACGATCCAGAGCCTCGGCAGCCAACAAGCCGTGCGCACGCTCGACCCCAAGCCCGGTGAGCGCGTGCTCGATGCCTGCGCCGGCATGGGCACCAAGACCTTGCAGATCGCCGAGCTCATGCAACGCGGATCGATCTTCGCCGTCGACGCCTCGGCCGAGCGCCTCGACGAGCTCGAGAGCATTCGCGAGCGCGCCGGGCTCGACGAGCGCGAGCAGCTCGAGCTCGGCGCCTTGGTCACCGACGTCGCGGCCGAGCCCGAGCCCGGCGGCCCGCTCGATCCCAGCCATGTTCGCTACGACGCGGTCCTGCTCGACGCGCCCTGCACCGGCTTGGGCAACCTCGCGCGGCACCCCGAGCTGCGCTCGACCGCCGAGTTCGCCGACATCGGCACCTGTGCGGAGCTGCAAGCCAAGCTCCTGCGTCGCTGCGCTCGCTTGGTCGAGCCCGGCGGGCGGCTGGTCTACGCGGTGTGCAGCCTCGAGCCCGAAGAGGGCCCGCGGGTCGTGCAAGGCCTGCTCGCCGAGCCCGAGTTCGCCGGGCAGTTCACGCTCGAGCTCGAGCAGGCGTGGACGCCCGAGCAGCACCAATGCGACGGGTTTTGGCTGGCCCGTCTGCGGCGTCAGTGAAAGAGCACGTAGATGCCGGCCTCGGAGCTGTAGACCGCGCGCGAGCTGTGCTGATCGGCGAGCCCGTCGATCGCGACGAAGTGCAGCTCGGGCGCTGGCACGCCGAGCAGTCGCTCCCACGCCTCCTGGAAATTCGTAAAGCGTTCGAAGCGCGAGCGGCCTTGAAGTGTCGCCGCGCAGTCGCCTTCGAATGTGTTGGCGTGGTCGCCCGAGGCCTGCACGTGCCAGATCTCGCGCGCCGCATATTGCAGGACCAGCGCCTTGCGAGCGGCCTTGGCCCACTCGTGCGAGCCGACCTCGCGCGAACCTTGGCGGGCGAGCTTGCGATCGACCGGGCGCAGGTAAGTGTCGATCGCGTAGTCGGCCGCCCGCACGGCCCGCTCGTTGTCTTGCAGACCCTCGAGGCCATAGCCCCAGCGATCCCAGTTGGCGCAGCCCTTGGGCACGCCCCACTTCCAGTCGAGCGTGTCGCCGGCCCCGATCCCGGCCCTGACCGCGGTCTGGCCGGGCGGCAGCTTGCGGCGGATCAGCGGGAAGGCGTAGGCGCCCGGGTTGGCGCTGACATAGCGAATCGAGACGCCCGCGGCCTCGATCCGCTCGTGCACGCCGACGCCGAGCAGCGCGTAGCGATGCACGGCTTGGCCACCGGTCGAGTGCCCGGTCACGACGATCTGCTCGAGCTCGGGGAACTTGATCAGCGCCGCGCGCAAGAACTCGTCGAGCACGTCGAAGCTCGAGACCGAGTCGGCCTTGATCGCGCCCGACTTGGTCTCGCGCAGCATCGAGCGCGTACCCTGGTTCCAGGTGCTGCGCGTCCAGGTCCAGGCTCGCTTGTCCTCGTCGGTCCAGGGCTGCCACTGATCGGTGCGCTGGACGTTGGGCGAGATCACGGCGATCGACTCGCGGTCGAGCTCGGGATCGAGTCGCTCGGCCTTGTCGAGCGCGGTCATGACGTTGCGAAATTGGTTGAGCCCCGGCGCGAGGTTCATCTTGGCCAGCTCGGCCTCGCTCACGCCGACGACCCCGTGCAAGACCAGGATCATCCGCTTGACCTCGTGATCGGGCGGGCCATCGAGCTCGCTGCCCGGATCGCAGTAGTAGGGCATGCGCCCGCGAAAATACGCGGCGTCGGCCCAGCGGATGAACTCGAGCGAGGTGTCGACGCACTCGTCGGCCTTGCAGTGCGAGAGCTCGGCCAGCGACTTGTAGCTCGGTCGCGCGTTGCGGCCCGCGCAGCCGAGCCCGAGCAGCGAGAGCGCGAGCAAGCCGTGGCGCAGCAGCCGGTCCATCGCCAGGAGGATAACGCGAACGCTATCCTCCGAGCATGCCGGCCTCCGAAGACGACCCGCGCTTCGTCGCGCTCGAGCGGATGGAGTGGGCGGCGGGCCAAGCCGAGCAGGCGCTCGACCTCGTCGCCCGCGAAGAGCCGCTCGAGCTGCGCGTCGGTGGAGTCGCGATCGCGGTGGTCATGCGCACGCCCGGGCACGACGAGGAGCTGGCCCGTGGGTTCTTGCTCGGCGAGCGGATCGTCGCCCGCTCCGAGCAGATCGTCAGCATTCGTCACTGCACGACCGTCGACGCGGCCGAGGCCGAGGACAACATCTTGTTGATCCGGCTCGCCGACGAGGTCGAGCTCGATCTCGCCAGCCTCCGCCGCAACCTCTACACGACCAGCTCGTGCGGCGTGTGTGGCAAGGCCAGCATCGCGGCCGCGCTCGCGCCTTCGCGTGGCCTGCATGTCGGTCCAGGCTTGCGCGTGGCCGCGTCGATCGTGCTCGGGCTGCCCGCGGGGCTGCGCGCCGATCAGCAGGTCTTCGATCGGACCGGAGGCCTCCACGCGGCGGGCTTGTTCGATCGCGAAGGTCGGGCCTTGGTCGTGCGCGAGGACGTGGGCCGGCACAACGCCGTCGACAAGGCGATCGGCTGGGCAGCGGAGCAGGGACTCGACTTCGCCACGCTGATCTTGTTCGTGTCGGGTCGGGTGTCGTTCGAGCTGACCCAAAAGACCGCGGCGCTCGGGATCCCGATCATCGCGGCCGTGTCGGCCCCGAGCTCGCTGGCGATCGAGCTGGCCAAGGCGGCCGGCATCACGCTGGTCGGGTTCGTTCGGGGCGAGCGGCTCTGCGTCTACGCGGGCGCCGAGCGGATCGACTTGGCCCGCTGAGTCAGGCCCAAGGATGCACGACGATGCCGCCGACGCTGCGGCTCTCCCACTTGGCCAGCATCGCCGCTCGAAGCTCGCGCAGCGGGTAGGCCTCGGCCACGTGCGGGCGCAGCTGGCCCGACTTCACCCAGGCGAGGATCTGTGCGAGCCGAGCCGCGCGAATGCTGGGATCGCGGTGGGTGGCGATCGCGGTCGGGCAGCCGAGCACGTCGAGCGACTTCATCAAGATCAAGTTGGTCGGCAGCAGGTTGACGTTGGGCGCCCCGCGTTGGCCCTTGCCGCGCGCGACGAAGGGCGTGGCGGCCCAACCGACGATCAAGAAGCGGCCGGCGAAGGCCATGCACGCGAGCGCCTCGCTCGAGGCCTCACCACCGACGCCATCATAGACGACCTCGACCCCGCGCCCGCCGGTCAGCGCCTTGACCTGATCCTTGAAGCGCGAGTCTTCGATCGTGACCACGTGGTCGGCCCCTTGCGCGCGGACCTGCTCGAGCTTGGCGGCCGAGCGCCCGACGGCGATCACCTTGGCGCCGACCAGCTTGGCGATGTGGACGGCCGCGAGCCCGGTCGAGCCCGAGGCGCCGAGGATCAACACCGTCTCGCCCGCCTTCAGCTGGCCGCGGGCGATCAAGCAGTGGTAGGCGGTCTCGTAGTTGCCGAGCAGGTTGCAGCCTTGGTCGAAGCTCCAGTCGGCCGGCAAGGGCAGCAGCGCCTCGGCGGGCGCGACCGCATAGCTGGCGAAGCCGCCCCAGCGCTGGTAGGCGCCGAGCGAGCGCGGGCCGGTCAGGAGTCCATCGGCGAGCACGCGATCGCCGAGCGCGAGCGTGTCGACCTCGGATCCGATCGCGACCACGCGCCCGGCGTACTCGAGCCCCGGGGTGTAGGGCGGCGCGGCCATGTGTTGGTATTGGCCGCTGGTCATCAACAGGTCGACCCAGCCGACCGCGCAGCTCTCGACCGCGACGACCACGTCGC
>JAMHUH010000600.1:0-4236 GCA_035904925.1 Nannocystaceae bacterium | reverse complement strand
AGCAAGGCGAAGAGCAGCACGTTGAACTTGGTCGACACGTTGGGCACGCCTTGGAGCACGCGGCCGCGGCTGCGCAGCTGCTCGGCCAGCGCTCGATACTCGGACCAGCGAGCGAACACCGAGGGGGTCGGCCGGCTGCGGAATTCGTCGCCGTCCATCTTGTCCCAGGGCAGCGTGTTGATCGAGAGCCCGAGGTAACCGACGTCGAGCGCCTCGCCCAGCAGCGCCTGCATCCGCGCCAGCTCGTCGCGGCTCGGTCGCTGGCCCAGATCGAGGCTGCGCCCGAGCCCCATCGTCGCGGCCCGGATCGCCGAGTGACCGAGCAGCGCGGCGACGTTGGGCCCGAGCGGCATCGCGTCGAGGTGGTCGAGGTAGCTGGCGGGTCCGTCCCAATCCTTGCGCTGCTCGAGCAAGGGCTTGACGACCGCGCGCGGGATGCCTTCGACCCGACAGAACATGTCGGCGAGGTCGACCGGCCGACCGATCGCCAGGCTCAGCCCGCAGCTGCCCAAGAAGATGGTCGTGACGCCGTGACGGACCGACTCGCCGAGCGCCGGCCACAGCTCGACCTCGGCGTCGTAGTGGGTGTGCAGATCGATGAAGCCCGGCGTCACCCAGCATCCGCTCGCGTCGATCGACTCGGCCTCGTCGACCGCGGTGCCCGGTGCGAGCAGGGCCTCGACCAGGCCATCGCGGACCAGCACGTCGAGCTCGCGAGCCGGGCTGCCGAGCCCGTCGAACACTGTCCCGCCACGGATCGCCACAGGTCGAGGCATGCCCGAGCGTAGCAGCCCGCGATGCAACTCGTCACGCCGGCTCGAGCAGAGCTGATATCGTCGGCGGCGAGGTGCCATGCTCCAAGGCTCGTTTTTGGATGTCGCGATCGGCCTGATCTTCACCTTCGCGCTGCTGAGCTTGGTGACGACGTCGATCACCGAGGGCGCCGCCAACCTGCTGCGTCGGCGCTCGCGTGCGCTCGGCGTCTGGATCGAGCACATGCTCGGCGACGCGGCCGACGCCAACCAGCGCAAGATCGCCGACGCAGTGCTCTCGCACCCCTTGATTCACAGCTTGTGTCCGCCCAACCAGAAGCGGCCCGACTACATCCCCTCCGAGGTGTTCGTGATGGTGCTCTTCGAGACGCTCGCGCCGGACTCGACCAAGCGCCCGCGCAGCTTCGCCGAGCTCAGGGCGGTGATCGAGGGGCTCGGCGAGGGGCCGCTGCGGCAGGCGTTGAGCAACCTGTGCCTCAACCCGCAAGACGACCTGGCCACGGCCGAGCACGCGGTCGCCGACTGGTTCGATGGCGCGATGCAGCGACTCAGTGGTTGGTACGGGCGCCGCTCCCAGCTCGCGGCGTTCGGGTTCGCGACCATGCTGACCTGCTCGCTCAACGCCGACGCGCTGATGATCGCCGACGCGCTGTGGGAAGACGATGGCTTGCGCGCGACGGTGGTCGAGCAAGCCAGCGCCACGGCGAGCTCGCTCGCCCGCGAGAACCAGCCGGACTCGAGCGAGAACGCCGAGCCGAGCGAGGATCCTGGCGTCGACGCGGCGGTCTCGACCTTGCGCGAGCTCGACGCGTTCCCGCTCGGCTGGGCCGGCTCGGACGCGCCGCTCGACCGCCGCCGCCCGCCCCATGGTTGTCTCGCTTGGCTGACCAAGCTGCTCGGGCTCGGTGTGACCGTGTTGGCGATCACTCTGGGCGCACCTTTTTGGTTCGACCTGCTCTCGCGCGTGGTCGGGCTGCGATCGGCGGGCAAGCGGCCGCCCACCAACCGCGAGCTGCGAGCCGACTCGTGAGCGCTCGTCCCCTGCCCTGCCGCGCCGACCACCGAGGCGGGCCCCGCTCCATCCGGCCTGAACCGGGGCGCGAGCGCGACTCGATCGTTGATGCGTGGAAAAATCCAGTGATCGACGATCTTCGCTGAACCGGCGTTTGCGGCCCCAGCGGCCCGCCAACGTCTATACTCGACGGTCGGATGTCGACAGCCGAGTCGCGCGAGATCGAGGCTGAACTGGAGGGCGAACGCCCTTCGGTGCTCGGTGATCTCACGGTCGTCGGCGACGAGACCGACGTCAACGCGCCGCTGCTCGAGGTCGGGATCAACGTCGACCGCTACACCGTGATCGAGGTGATCGGCACCGGTGGCATCGGGGTCGTCTACGCGGCCCACGATCCCGACCTCGATCGCAAGGTCGCGCTCAAGCTGCTGCGCCCGGGGCCGCGCCTCACCCCTCGCTTCGAACGACGGCGGGCTCGCTTGGTCCGCGAGGCTCAGGCGCTCGCTCGGCTCTCGCACCCCAACGTGGTCCCGGTCTACGACGTCGGCGTGTTCGAGGATCGCGTGTTCGTGGCGATGGAGTTCGTCGAGGGCGCGACCATGCGTCGCTGGCTCCGCGATCGCCCGCGGATCGCCGCCGAGATCCTCGACAAGTACCTGCAAGCCGGGCGCGGGCTCGCGGCCGCCCACGCGGCCGACATCGTCCACCGCGACTTCAAGCCCGACAACGTCTTGGTCGGTCACGACGGCCGCGTGCGGGTGCTCGACTTTGGGCTCGCGACGCCAGCGCTCGACGCCAGCAGCAGCGCTCGGCTCCCGCTCGGCGACTCGATGACGCGCTCGAGCGCCGGCAACCAACGCCTGGGCGTGCTCGACGAGCCGATCACCAGCCATGGCCAAGTCATGGGCACGCCGGCCTACATGGCGCCCGAGCAGGCTCGCGGCGAAGCGCCCGACGCTCGCGCCGACCAGTACAGCTTTTGTGTCTCGCTCTGGGAGGCGATCAGCGGCGAGCGTCCGCGGCCGCGCGAGGGCAGCAGTGAACCGATCGATCTGCGCCGACGCGAGGGCATGGTCGACGTGCCCAACCACGTGCTGCGAGCGATCGAGCGTGGCCTCGATCCCGACCCGAGCGAGCGCTTCCCCGACATGGAGGCGCTGCTCGGCGCGCTCGAGCGGCCGCGCTGGAGCGGGCGTCGCTGGGCCAGCATCGGCGTCGGCATCGGGCTGAGCGCCTCGCTCGCGCTCGCGTTGGTGGTTCGACGCGAGGCTCCGAGCTCGCCCTGCAGCGGCGCCGATGCTCGGCTCGCGGGCGTGTGGGACGAGTCGATCCGCGCCGATCTGCGTGGGCGCCTCCAAGTCGCCGGTCGAGCGAGCCAAGACTGGCCCGCGGTCGAGCGTCAGCTCGATCGCTGGGCCTCGGGCTGGGTCGAGGCCCGGACCGAGGCGTGTCGAGCGACCCACGATCGCGCCGAGCAGTCGCCGGCGCTGCTCGATCTTCGCATCGCTTGCCTCGACCGCCAGGCCGAGACGATCGCGGCGCTGACCGAGTCGCTCGCGGCCCCTTTCGACCGCGAGCACACGCTCGCCAAGCGGCTCGAGCTCGCGCTCGGAGCCGCCTTCGACTTGCCCGATCCGGGCGAGTGCGAGGCCGCTGCGCTGCTCGAGCGCGGCCTCGCACCGGCCGAGTCCGGCGACCCCACGATCGCGCAGCAGCGCTCGAAGCTGGCCCGCGCCCGCGGCCTCGCCCACACCGACGCGCTCGAGCAGGCGATCGGCTTGACCGATTCGGTCGAGCGCGAGGCGATCGCGGCCGAGCAGCCCGAGCTGGTCGCCGAAGCGACCTTGCTGCTCGGCAAGCTGCGCCAGCAACACGGCGATCTCGACGCGGCCGAGCAGACCCTGCGCCGAGCGGTGTTCCGCGCCCAGGCGAAGGGGCTCGACGCGCTGGCGGTCGAAGCCTGCGCGGCGCTGGTCGAGCTGCAGCTCGAGCGCGGGCATCCGGGCTCGGCCGAGGACTGGGCCGCGCTCGGCGAGGCGACGCTCGAGCGGCTCGGCGGCGACGCCCGACTCGAGGCGGGGCTGCGCCGGGCCAAGGCGATGCTGGCCCGCGAACGCGGCGACTACACCAGCGCGCTCGTCGAGCAAGAGCGGGTCGTCGCGCTCGACGAGCGGCTGCACGGACCCGATGACGTCGAGGTCGCGACGGCGCTCAGCGATCTGGCCGACACCCAGATTGACGTCAATCGCTTCGACGAAGCCCGGACCAGCATCGATCGCGCGCTGGCGATCCTCGCTCGCGAGCTCGGCGAGCAGCACCCGCGCTACGCCGAGGCGCTCAACCACTACGGAACGCTGCAGCACATGCGCGGCGACGACCGGGCCGCGCTCGACACCCACGCGCGCGCGCTCGAGCTGCTGCGCGAGAGCCATGGCCCCGAGCATCCGAGCG
>JAMHUH010000599.1:0-7314 GCA_035904925.1 Nannocystaceae bacterium | reverse complement strand
GCCAAAGGGTGCGTCGAAGCGGGACGCGGCGTGGTGCAGCAGCGGGGTCTCGAAGGTCTCGCAGGTCGGCCCTGGGAGGCTGCGCGCGATCTCGACGGTGAGGTCGCAGTCCCCGGTGACCTCGACCGCAGCGATGAACATCGAGCTGCCAGGGAAAGGGTCAAAGGCGCTCGTGCTGACCAACCACTCGTTGGGGAAGTCGACTTCGCCGGGGGCCGGAGCCTGGAAGTGGCTGCTGTACTCCTCGGCCGTCGTCAGCACGGACAAGCTCGCCACCATGACGCCGAACTCGGGCCACGGCAGGTCTCCGACGGGAGTATGAGCCGCGAACCCAGGCACTCCAGGCATGGAGCAGGCTCCGCCGGTGTCGGTCTCGGTGCTTGTTTCAGTGGTCTCGGTGCCTGTCGTCTCGGTGCCGGTCTCGGTGCCTGTCGTCTCGGTGCCGGTCGTCTCGGTGCCGGTCGACTCGGTGCCTGTCGTCTCGGTGCCTGTCGACTCGGTGCCTGTCGACTCGGTGCCCGTCGTCTCGGTGCCTGTCGTCTCGGTGCCCGACTCCGTTCCGATCTCGTCATTCGTCGTGTCCTCGGCGCTGGGCGAGCCATCACCACAGGCGGCAAGGGTGAAGGCGAGACAGGTCATCCAGGTCAGCGGGCCAGTCATGCTCGAGCACGTCATTGCGGGCCGGGTAGCGCAAGCCTTCGAACCACCAAGGGGCACGAACACAGGGCCGTCCATGTTGTTATGGTCGCCCCGATGAAGAATCGAAGGGCATGGTTCGCGTTCGGGCTCGGGCTGCTCGGCTGTCAGGCCGCCTCGCAAGACGAGGCCTCGAGCGAGTCCGCCGATGAAGCGGGCGACGCCGACACGACGGACTACCCCGACGATCCGAACACCGACTGCGCGGGCAAGCTCGAGCCCTACGCGGCGATCGGTGCGGTCGAGACGGTCGGCGATGGCACGGCGGCGAGCTGCACCGAGCAGGCGCTGCACGACGCGGTCGCGGCGATCAACGCGACGGCTGGCGGCGGGACGCTGCGCTTCGACTGCGGCGGCGAGCTGACGATCACGCTGACCAGCTCGGTCTACGTGACCAACACGATGCTGCTCGATGGCGAGGGGCTGATCAGCTTGAGCGGCGGCGGAGCGGTTCGGGTGATCGAGCTGGCCAACGAGGTCGACTTCATCGCGCAGCGGCTGACCATCCGCGACGGCTACGTGGCGGCGGGCAGCGAGAACGAGAGCGGCGCGGGGCTGCTCCACCCCTGGTTCGGCACGCTCGAGCTGATCGACGTGACCTTCGAAAACAACCACAGCGCCAGCCAAGATCACGACGTCGGCGGCGGGGCGCTCTACGCTGGCGGGCTGACCAAGGCGGTGATCTCGGGCTGCACCTTCGCCAACAACAGCGGCTCGACGGGTGGCGCGGTGCTCAATCGGAGCAGCAACCTGCACGTGATCGACTCGGTCTTCGTCGAGAACAGCGCGACGAGCTGGGCCGAGGATGGTCAATACGGCAACGGTGGCGGGCTCTACATCGATCGCATGTGGCTCGACGATCCGATCGACTTCGTGATCTGCGGCAGCATCTTCGAGCGCAACCACGCCACGGTCCATGGCAGCGCGTTGTTCTCGTACAACCTCGAGGCCAGCGGCGCGGTCTTCGATCGCTGCACCTTCGCCGACAACGACATGGACGGCAGCCCCGGCGGCGGGACCGGCAGCGTCTATCACGAGGGCGTGCCCTTGCTGCTGATCAACTCGACCTTCGCCAACAACTCGACTGGCGCGCACGCGGGCGGGCTCTTCCTGGGCGGGGGCACCGACGCCGAGATCGGCAATTGCACCTTCGTCGGCAATTCGACGCCGGGCAACGCGGGCGCGCTGTGGGCCGGCAACGGCGAGGTCGCGGTCCGCAACACCACCTTCGCCGAGAACGACGCGGACTATGGCCCGGTGATCTTCGAGGGTGACGCTGGGACGGTCACGCTGACCAACGTGATCCTGGCCAACAACACGACCGCCAACGAGTTCAGCGCGCTGGCTTGCCACGAGACCTTCGTCGACGGCGGCGGCAACATCCAGTGGCCCGAGATCAAGCCGAGCGGCAACCCCGACCTGGCGTGCACGGAGTCGGTGATCTTCGCCGATCCCCTGCTCGAGCCGCTCGCCGACAACGGTGGCGCGACAAAGACCATGGCGCTCGGGAGCGGCAGCCCGGCGATCGACGTGGCCGCGCAGTGCTCGATGTTCGACCAACGCGGCATGCCCCGCGTCGGAGCCTGCGACGCGGGTGCTTACGAATACTCGGCCGGCGGCTGACTCCCAAGGCTCGACCCCGACCCACGCACGGTGGATCGGGGTCGAGTCAGGCCTCGCGATTGCGAACCCGATCAGAGCGTGTGGCAAGCGGTGCCGGCCGCGGTGCAGTCCGCGTCGCCGGTGCAGGTGCAGGCGTCGCCCGCCGTGTTGCACACGCCGTAGCCGCCCGCACAGGCCTCGCCCGGCGTGCAGCTGAAGGGATCGGGCAAGCAGTAGCCGTTGCCGTTGTCGTCGCTGCCGGTGCACTTGAGCGTGTCGACCAGGCAGTCGGCGTCAGCCATGCAGGGCAGCACGCAGACCTGCAGCGAATCGACCGGGCGGCAGTTGTCCGGCACGCCGAAGCAGCCGATCGGGTCGATGGGATCGGTGACGTTCGGATCGCACTCGGTCGGCTGGACGTCGGGGTAGTCGCAGAAGCCCGCGTTGCAGGTCGCGTCGCCCGGTCCACCGGGGTTGCAGTCGGCGTCGGCGGTGCAGGTGAGGTCGCAGAAGGCCTGGCCGCCGCCGGCCTCGTCGTTGCCCGAGCCGTCGTCGGAGCAAGCGAGCATGAGCAGGGCGCCGCTGGTCAGACCGACGAAGCCGAGGAGCGTGGCACGAAGAAGTTGTCGTTTGAACATGAGTGGAGTTTCGTGAGGGAAAGAGGTCGATCGCGCGGGGGCGCGAGTGCGGGTATCCTATCAGCCGCGCCGAGGCTCCCGATAGCCCACGCCGAGATCCAACCTCGTGAAGGGGCTCCGAACCACCGCACTGCTGACGATTGTCACGGCGAGCTTGCTCGCCTGCGAGGCCCCGAGCGTGCGCGAGTGCATCGAGCGTAGTGACCCCGACCTGATCGAGCTCGACCTCGTCGATCCCGAGACCGGGCGGCTCTGGCCCGACAACCCGGCCAACTTGCGGATCCTGACGGTCAACGTCGGCAACGGACGGCTCCACCGGAGCGACCCCAACCTCCGGCCCTACGCGCTTCGGATCCATCACCAGGTCTACGAGGCCGCGCTCGCCCAGCAGATCCAGACCCTGCGGCCGGCGATCGTCGGGCTGCAAGAGGTCCTGCCCCGGCACACCTGCCTGCGCGGCGGACAGAGCTGGGAGAACGAGGCCGAGCGGACCTGCTTCGACGCGCTCGGCCGCGACGACGCGGTCCGGCGCTTGCTGGGGCCCGACTACTCGATCGTCTGCGACAGCACGGCCTCGGTCGACTGCCTGGCCGTGCATGTCGAGTTCGGTTCGATCCTGGGGCTGCCGCTCGGCGGCTATCAGCCGATCTGGCCGAACAGCGCGGGGCCGGTCGAGGGCTTCGCAACCTGCAGCTACATCGCGGGCGAGTGCCACACGAAGGTCGCCAAGTGCGACGCCGAGTCCTCGCTGCTCTGGGCCGACATCCTGACCGTCCAGGGCGAGCGGATCCGGGCCGTGCACGTGCATCCGACCGCGATCGGCGACACCTGCCGCGAGGCCCAGCTCGAGCAGGCCTTCGGCCACGCGACCGAGGCATGGTCGAACGAATCGGGCGAGTCGAGCGAGCAGCCCGTCCACACATTGATGCTCGGCGACTGGAACATGGACCCCGATCGCCTCGGCCAACCCGTCGAAGAGCTGCTCTACTACGCGCACGTCGGGCCGACGAGGCGCCTGCGCGAGCACGACGAGCGCGACCGCGAGTGCGCCCGAGTCAAGACCTCGCCCTCGGACTTCGCGACGGTCGATCGTGTGGTCAGCGACTTCGCCAAGGGCCGCTGCCGCGTCTTCCATGACCAGCACACGAGCCTCGGCTGCGCGGCTCCGCTCGGCCGCTTCGATTCTGGCTTCTCGCTCGCTTCGCTCGGCGGCGAAGACTTGGACGACCGCATGGACCACCGCGCGCTGGTCTGCGACTTGCTCTGGCCCGAGGCCGACTGGCTGGCTCCGCTCAGCGACCCGCTGGCCTGCGAGTGACGCCGTCCCAAGCGAGCGTCAGGCCGAGCATCAGATCGATCGTCGCGCCGCCGGCCGGGCCGACGAGACCGAGCTCGGCGTGGCGATGGTGGGTGACGCTGGTCGTACCGTCGGGGTCGACCAAGGTCCGCTTGCTCGCCAGCGGAAACACGAAGGCGACCGCGTGGGTGAGCGTCAGCGCGAGGCTCATGTCGCGCTCGCGCAGGGCCGGGATCGGCAGCGGCACGACCCATTCGAACCCGAGCTCGGGCGCGATCTGGTGGCTACGAACGCGCTGATCGAAGCGCTCGAGCTGGTCGGGGTCGCTCGCGCTCGGGACATCGAGCTCGCTGTGACGATCGATCCGCTCGTAGCTGGCCAGCACCCAGAGCCCGAAGCGAAACCACCTGCGCTGGACCGGCATGCTGCGCAAACCGATCGCCTGCTCGAGCACGACGCCGCGGTTGCGCTCGGCGATCGACTTGCGCGGGTCGAGCAAGGGGCCGACGCCGAAGTGCGCGAGCACGCCGATCTTGGTCAGGCCGAAGCCGAGCCGCAGGCGGGTCTGCGGGGCGTATTGAGTCTGGTTGGGCGAGCCGCGAGCGTAGAGATCCGTGCCGAGCATCAGCCCGCCCTCGAGCCGCGGGCCAGCAGGATGCAGGGACTTCGAGCTCGGCTCCCCGAGCACCAGCGCTGCCGCCAGGGCCGTCGAGAACGCGAGCATCAGTCCCAGCGAATGCCTTGGGCCAAGGGCAGCGCGCCGCTGCCGTTGACGGTGCAGGTCTGCCGACGCATGTACGACTTCCACGAGTCGCTGCCGGCCTCGCGCCCGCCACCGGTCGCCTTCTCGCCGCCGAAGGCCCCACCGATCTCGGCGCCCGAGGTCCCGAGGTTGACGTTGGCGATCCCGCAGTCGCTGCCGAGCGGACTCCAAAATTGCTCGACCGCGCGCACGCTGTCGCTGAAGAGCGCGCTCGACAGGCCCTGCTCGACCCCGTTGTTCCAAGCGATCGCGCGATCGAGCTCGCCGCTGGGGAAGCTGCGCAGGTACAAGATCGGGGCGAAGGTCTCGTCTTGCATCGGCGCGAAGGCTTGGTCGATCGGCAGCGAGTCGGGCACGCGAACCAGCGTGGGCTGGACATAGTGGCCCGGCCCGCGATCCCGAACCCGCTCGCCGCCGGCCAGGATCTCGCCTCCGAGCGCGCGAACCCGGGCGATCGCGGCTTCGAAGCCCGCCACCGCGTCGGCGTCGATCAAGGGGCCGATCAAGTTGTTGCGCTCGCGCGGGTCGCCGACGCGCTCGCAAAGCTGGCGATAGGCCGCGACCAAGCGATCGGTCAGGGCCGCGGCGATCGGCTGCTCGACCAAGAGCCGACGCGTGGTCGTACAGCGCTGGCCGGCCGTGCCCGCGGCCCCGAACGCGATCGCCCGCACGGCCAGCTCGAGGTCGGCGCTGCGATCGACGATCACGGCGTTGTTGCCTCCGAGCTCGAGCAAGGTCCGCCCGAGCCGAGCGGCCACGCGCGGGGCGACGATCCGGCCCATCGTGCACGAGCCGGTCGCGCTGACCAGCGGCACGCGATCGTCGTCGAGCAGGGCCGCGCCGACGGTGTCGTCGGGGCCGATCACCAGCTGCATCGCGTCGGCGAAGCCAGCCTCGGCGAGGATCGGCGCGAGCAAGCCATGGACCGCGATCGCGCAGAGCGGGGCCTTGCGGCTCGGCTTCCAGATCACCGGATCGCCGCAGACCAGCGCGAGCGCGGCGTTCCAGGCCCAGACCGCGACCGGGAAATTGAACGCGCTGATGCAGAGCACCGGGCCGAGGGGCAGCCACTGCTCGAACATCCGGTGACCGGGCCGCTCCGAGAGCAGCGTGCGACCGCCGAGCGTGCGCGAGAGCCCGGTCGCGTAGTCGCAGATGTCGATCATCTCTTGGACCTCGCCGGCCGCCTCCTCGATGCCCTTGCCGACCTCGAGGCAGACCAGCTGGGCGAGCGCGGGCTTGTGTGCGCGCAGGCGATCGCCCATGCGCCGGACCAGCTCGCCTCGCTGCGGACCCGGGTGGACGCGCAATGCAGCGAAGCACTCGTGCGCCGCGCCGAGCTTGGCCAGCGCGCTGGCTCGATCGTCCTCGGGGACCTGCGCGACGAGGCGCGCGCGCGAGGGATCTTCGCAAGCGAGGCCCGAGGCTCGGGCGGGCAGTTCGACCGCGAGCGAGGCAAAGATCGCGGCGAGCTCGGGGTCGAGTGGGGCGGGCGAGTCGGACAAAAAGGGCATGGGCGGCCAAGCCATAGCATGACCGCCCACGCCCGTGGGTCGTGCCCGCGACGTCGCTCAGCGACGGCGACGCAGCGTCAAGCCGAAGCCGAGCGCCAGCAAGCCGAACGCGAGCCCGCTCGGGTTGCGCTCGTCGCTGCTCGTGCAGTTGCAGTCGTCGCCGCCACCGTCGGTCGCTCCGCCGGTCTCGCCGGTGTCGGTCCCGACCTCGTCGCCGCCGCCGGTGTCGGTCGTGGTGTCGCCGTCGCCCGTCGTCGTGTCGGTGGTCTCGCAGCCTTCGTCGACCTGCCCGTCGCAGTTGTCGTCGATCATGTTGTCGCAGACCTCCTCGGCGTCGGGGTTGACCCCGGCCATCGAGTCGTCGCAGTCGTTGGCGTTGTCGGTGAAGCCCTCCGGCATCGAGCAGACCATCACGGGATCCGCGTCGGCGTCACCGAAACCATCGTTGTCCGTGTCGGGCCAGTACTCGAACACGTCGAGGCCATCGTCGACCTCGCCGTTGCAGTCGTTGTCGATCCCGTCGCAGAGCTCGGCGTTGCCCGGGAACGAGCCCATCTCGCTGTCGTCGCAGTCGCCGACCATCGAGCCGTCGAGGCACATCGTGTCCTCGCCGAGCATCAGACCGACGCAGAAGCCGTCGGCGTCGCCGTCGAGCTCGTCGGGCGAGAGCTCGAAGGCGCCGATGTCACAGACGTCGCCGCCCGGACGGCCCGCCCCACGAGCGTCGGTCGCCGGGCACTGCTCTTGCGAGGCGACGTCGAGCGCGGGGCTGGTGAGCGAGAGCGCGTGGGTCGAGACCGGACC
>JAMHUH010000598.1:0-4691 GCA_035904925.1 Nannocystaceae bacterium | reverse complement strand
GACGCGGAGCCCGAGCGATGAGCGTGGCTTGGCCGCTCGCGCTCGCGAGCGTACGGATCTGGGCGCTCCTGCGCGTGCAGGCGAGCTGGCGAGCGCTGGTCGGGCCGAGCTGGGAAGCGATCGCGGCTGCGCTGGCGCTGGGCTTGGCGCTGGTCTGGTGGTCGGGCGCGGCGATCGTGCTCGCGCCGCCCGACTCGCTGGCGGCGGCGTTGGTCGTGCTCGGGCTCGAGTTCTTGCTCGGCAGCGTGCTCGGCCAGCTCGCGGCCTTGCCTGGCTGGGCGCTGTGTGGCGCGGCCGAGATCCATCGGATCGAGCTGGCGGGAACGGGGCCCTCGCCGAGCACGACGCGATTGAGCTTGGCGCTGGCGCTCGCGGCCGGGTTGGGGCTCGGCCTGCATCGGCCCTTGTTGGTCGGGCTGCTCGGCAGCTTCGCGCGCTTGCCCTTGGCCGAGCCGATGCTCTGGTCGGCGGCGCTCGAGCTCGCGCTGGCCGAGCTGCCTGGCGCGCTGATCCGCTTCACCGCGCTGGCCTTGGCGCTCGCGACCCCGGTGTTGTTGATCCGGCTGGTGGTCGAGCTCGGCGTGGCGGCGCTCGGTCGCGGGCCCGCTCCCGCGGCCGCGCTGCTCGCTGGCGTGAGCCCGGGGCTGCGCTTTTGCGCCGCGGCGCTCGGCTTGGCGGCGTCGTGGTCGGCTTGCCCACAGGCGTGGGCGCAGGCGCTTGGTTGAGGCAGACTGGCGCGGTGCGGCGCAGCGCATGGGCCTTGGTGTTCGCGCTCGCGGGCTGTGCTCGCGAGCCCGAGCCCGCGCCGCTCGATCGCTTGGCCTTGCCGACGGGCCTCGTCCAGACGCCCGAGGGCCGCTGGCTCTTGATCAGCAACGGCAATTGGGATCGCCGCTACGCGAGCAGCGGCGTGGTCGTGCTCGATCTCGAGGCGCTCGAAGCCGGCTTGGCCACGCCGCGCTCGGCCGCGGCCGAGCTCGAGCCCGAGCACCCTTGCCGTGACCACGCCGATGGCCTGCGGATCGAGTGCGATCCCGGTCTGTTGATCGACGAGTCGCTGGGCGTGCGCATCCCGGCCGGGGCCGGCAATTTTGCGATCGATCGTCCGAGCGGCCCGCTCGGTCCGCTGCGCCTCCTGATCCCGACTCGGATCGCGCCGAGCGTCAGCTGGATCGATCTCCATGGGCCTGGCTACGGCGGCGCTCCGGGCAGCGAGCTTCGCCTCGACTGCGGGCAAGACGACGAGCGAGCCTGCGCGGCCGCGTATCGGGTCGCGGTCAACGAAGACCCGGCGCGGATCAGCGTCGACGAGCAAGGCTTTCGCTACGCCTACTTGCCACACCTGCTCGGCAGCCGCTTGACCTTGCTCGCGCTCGAGGGCGAGGCCGGGCCGAGCGTCGTCGACGTCGAGGACAAGTTCTTTCGCGAAGACGGCCTGTTCGACAGCAAGCTCGGTGGCGGCTTCGCGGTCGTGCAGCGGCCCTGCTCGGTCGCCGACGCCAACGCCCCCGCGGCCTCGCTCGAGTGCACTCGGCCCTTCTTGTTCGCGAGCGAGCGGTTTTGGTGGGGGCTGCGGGACTTCCAGGTCGCGCCGGGGCTCGACGTGGTGATCTCGGGTCGCGAGAACACGGTGCTCGGCCCCAACCTCGCGGCGGTCGAGCCCCGACCCTTGCTCGCGGGCATGGCCTTCGAGGACCTCGAGCGCGGCGATCGGCTGCTGGTCGTGCACACGAGTCCGCCCGCGCTGAGTCGGGTCGACACCTCGCTCGACGAGGAGGGCCGGCCCTTCGTCGAGGTGCTCGACACTGTCGCGCTGTGCGGCAACCCGAACCTGCTCGCGCTCGATCAGCGCGGCCAGGGCCCGCGTCTCGCCTTCGTGTCTTGCTACGGCGACGACGCGATCGCGGTCGTCGACCTCGGGCTCTTCGTCGTCGTCGCGACCATCGCGGTCGGGCAGGGGCCCAACGAGCTCTCGATCGATCCCCAGCGCGACTGGCTGCTGGTCGCGAATACCGTCGAGAGCTCGATCTCGTTGATCGAGCTCTCGCCCAGCTCGCCCGACTACTTGCGCGAGTTCGCGACGCTCGGGCTCGGCACGCCGACGCGGCCCGAGTGATGCGAATCAGAACCCGCCGCAGTAGCCCGCGGTCTCTTGCCCGGCGATGCCGAGCGCGTAGCAGCTGATCTCGGCCCCGACGCAGGCGACGTCGAAGCTGTCGCAGATGCTGGCGCAGCACGACGCGGCCGCGTTGGCGCAGGTCGACGCGTGCAGCGACTGCGAGGTGCAGAGCGAGCCCGCCAGGCAGTCGCCGTCGGTCGAGCAAGGGTCGAGCTCGACGGCCGAGCCGGGGTTGCGCGTGCACGCGGCGACGGTCGCCTTGTTGCCCTCGGCCCGGTTGCAGGCCTCGCCCGCGGCCGTGCAGTCTTGCAGGGTCAACGAGCACGACTTCAGACACACGCCCCAGTCGGCTTCGACCACCACGCAGACGTCGGTGGTCAGGCACAGGCCGAGCGCGTTGGGATCGAGCACATCGGCGTAGGGATCACAGGGCGATCGACAGCGACCCTCGTTGCAGATCAGGCCCGCCGAACACAGGTCGCCCATCCCCTCGACCTCGCAGGCCTCACCGAGCGCGAGCGTTCCGCTCGCGTCGACGCAGGTGCCCGAGTAGGGCTCGCAGTCCATCCCCGGACCACACTCGTCGGTCGGGTCGGTGACGGGGTTGCAGCCGGGGAGATCGTTCGTGTCCGCGCTGCTCGTGTCGCCTTGATCGGCGACCTCGTCGCCGCCGCCACCACCGAGCGTGTTGGCGGGCGAGGTGTGGTTCTCGCCGGGCGGCCCGAGCGAGGGCGAGGCCGAGCATGCGGTCAGAGCGAGTCCGAAGAGCAGGTGTGATCGTCGTCGCATGGGCTTTTGATCCTCGGTGCAGCGCGGCCGCAGCGAGCTTACCCGAATCTGTGAGCTGACTCAGGGTCGTCGCTTGGATATCTCCACCCGGTCCAGCGCGACGTTGCCACTCGCACAACGGGCAAATTCGCCTCGACTTTCGGGGCACTCATTTGCTGCTTGTCTGGCATTGCGCGCCACGCAACAGGCAGGCATGCTCGGGCCCCTCTACCTGACTACGGGAAGCAAAAACACATGAAGCGTCTACTCGGATCATCTTGGAAGCACATCGCCCTTCAACTCGGACTCCTCGGCGGCATCGCGGCGGCGTTCGTCATCGGCACGCGTGAAGAGCCCGCACAAGCGGACGGCGGCGGCGACTGCCCCGACGAAGGCGAGTGCACCTTCAAGAAGCCGAACGTCATGTTCATCATGGATTACTCGACATCCATGAACAACATCTGGGACATGCAGAACAACCTGACTCGTTGGCAGGTCGTCGTGCAGTCGGTCAAGACGATCACCCAGGCGGGCAGCTACCTGAGCCAGAACACGCACATCGCCCTGATGCGCTTCGGCCATGACCCCTCGGCCGCCGCCGGCACGATGATCCCGAACGACACCTCGGGCATCGTCGACGGCCAGAAGCTCGACGTCCCCTGGTACGACGCTCAGAACACCCCCTGGTACGAGTGCAACGGCGCCGCCATCGGTGCTGCGCTCGACGCCGCGGGCGATCCCATCAACGGCAGCCTGGTCGGCATCGGCACCTGGACCAAGGGCGCCTTGGACTACGCCAAGACCCTCATCGACGCCTCGGTCGCCGCTCACCCCGAGGACATGGGCGAGCGCGTCTACCTCAACGTCGTGGTGACCGACGGTGCGTGGACCGGCCAAGACGGCACCACCCCGCTGGCGCCCGCCAACCAGAACCCCTCGATCACCGCCACCGACCTGTTCGACAACGACGGCATCCCGACCTACGTGGTCGCCGTCGCGGGTGACGTTCAGGCCGAGGCGGCCGCCGACCAGCTCGCGACCGCGGGCGGTACCGGCCCGACGGCGATCGACGGCGACACCCCGGCGCTGCTCGAGATGGCGCTCGCGGCCCTCGTGCAGAGCATCATCGACGACCTCGTCGCGCCGGAGTGCGTCGGCGGTCTGCCCCGCATCATGGTGTTGCTCGACGCTTCGTCGTCGATGCTCAACGTCGGCGGCGGCACGATGGCCGGTGGCCCCGGCACGACCGGTTGGGACTTGGCTCGCGCCGCGCTCGCGGGCGATGTCGACTCGCTCTTCGACGTCGAGCTGGTCAACCTGCCCGGCCAGGTCGTCGAAGACGTGGTCCACCTCGGCCTCGCGGTCTTCGGCCACAACGCGCCGGCGCCCGGCGAGCAGAAGATCCTCGTCGACTACGGTCCTTGCATGAAGGACAACTTCGCGTGGGCCCTCGACCCGAACACCTCGTGCGAGATGCCCGGCTGTGACGACCCGTGGGGCGGCCCGCCGATCACCTGGACCTTCAAGGACGGCACCCAGGATCCGCCCGGCTTCGACCGGCCGACCGACAGCCACATGCCGAAGTGCGACGGCAACAACCTGTTCTGCTCGGGCTCGGGTACCTACACCCACTTGGGCCTCCAGCTGATCAAGAACAACCAGGCTGCCTACCTGACCGCCGCCCAGATGCCCAACGCCGAGTTCCCGGCCAACGGCATGACCCAGTTCATCAACATCCTGATCACCGACGGTCAGTACACCGGCTACTCGACCAACGCTCAGGTCCAGACCGAGCTCGAGCAGA
>JAMHUH010000597.1:0-3586 GCA_035904925.1 Nannocystaceae bacterium | reverse complement strand
GGCCAGTCACCAGGACGACCCCGGCCGCGCCGGCTTCGGCGAGGCGCTCGAGCTTGGCCGAGAGCATGTGCTCGAAGGGATCGAACTGCGGGCCGCTCTGCTTGGCCGCGATCATCGAGCCGAGCGCGATCATGTTGAGCGGGCTCTTGGGATCCTCGACCTTCCAGAACTCGTCGCCGAGGTCTTTGGTGTCGGCGAAGGGCGCGACCAGATCGACCAGCTGCTCGCGGGCGCGCTGCTGCAGCTTGGCCAGCGCGTCGAGCTCGTCCTGCTCGCGCAGCGGGGCGGCGGCCTGTTCGAATTCCTCGGCGATCGTCTGCATGCGGCCGAAGAGCGCCATCAGATCGGGGCTGTTGGGCGCTTGATCGAGCAGCAAGACGATCTTGCCCTTCACGTCGACGCCCTCGAGGTCGTCATAAGGCTCGAAGGGCGCGGCCGGCTTGGCGTCGGCGTCGGCGTCTGCCTCGCTCTCGGGTTCGGGCTCGTGGAGCTTGGCCGCGTAGCCGACGAAGACCAGCTCTCCCTTGGCGCTGCCGGCCTTGCCCTCGGCCCGGGGCGTGAACTGCTTGGCGTCGACCGGCTTGGCCTTGATCGTCAGCAGCGAGGCCGGACCGGCCTCGACCTTGGTCCGCAGCGCGTAGGGGACCCTCAGCTGGCCGAGCTCGGGCAGCGGCACGAGGCCGAGCTGCTGGTAGCGCTCGGCCAGCCAGGCCGCGCTGGTCTCGATGCTCGGGTCGAAGGTGAAGCGACCTTGGAGCTCGTCGCGGGCCAACCAGGTGATGTCCTCGACCATCCTCGCGCTGTCGAGCTCGGGCTCGGGCTCGGCGACCTCGTCGACGATTGGCTCGGGCGTGACGGTCTCGATCGGATCGGGGCGACACGCGAGCGTGGCGAGCAGCGAGATCAGAGCGAGGGCCGTCCGTGGCAGCGAAGGGGCGCGGAGCATGAAACCCATGAGAGTGCAGTCTGAGGCCTGGGCCTGAAAAGAGGCCATGCACCCTGCGTCCATGGCGCCCGGCTCTCCGCGAGTTTTCTCGCTCGCCTCGCCGGCTTGGGCCGAAACCCTGACGCGAACGCGACGATCGAGTGACCTCCGAGCGCTCAAACGTAGTGTCAAGCGCTCCAACCTTTGCTATTGACCGCGATCGTGTCGAAACAGGCCGAATTCGTGTTCGAGGGCGCTGGGAGCCCGAGCGAGGCTAGCGAGGCGCCCGAGGCTGGCGAGGCACCCGAGGCGCCCGCGACCGACATCACCGACGCGCTCGATCCCGGCGGCAAGGCGATCGTCGACGAAGAGCTGGGCATCCTCGATCGCGTCCGCGCGCGCGTCGAGAAGGACGCGGCCGCGGGCGTCCACCAATTCGACGACCTCAACGGCGACCTGATCTCGCTGCGCGACGAGATCGCCGAGGCCAAGGAAGAGGACCTGCCTTCGCTGCTCGATCAGATGCACCAGCTCGCGGCGCTCAACGCCAAGCGCGGCTCGGGCCGCTCGGTCCCGGTCGATCCCAGCAACCCCTACTTCGGTCATCTGCGGATCAAGGAAGGCCGGAGCGGCAAGCGTCGCGACGTGCTGATCGGCAAGCGGACCATGCTCGACAACGGCGACGGGCTCTCGATCGTCGACTGGCGCAACGCCCCGGTCAGCCGGCTCTACTACCGCTACGACGAGCACGACGAGTACGAGGAGGAGTTCGACGACCGCAACATCGAGGGCAAGGTGCTGGTTCGGCGCAGCCTGGTCGTCAACGGCGGCGAGCTGCGCCGGATCGACGCGCCGCAAGGCTCGTGGATCCAGACCCGGCGCGGGCCCTGGAAGGAGCTGACGCAGGAGAACCGACCGACCCTGGCCGGTGGCAGCGGAGCGGCCGTGCGCGTGCCTCGAGGTCGACTCGGCGTCCACGACGAGGATCTCGGCCGGGCCGACAAGCGCCTGCAAGAGATCACCGCGCTGATCGACAAGCAGCAGTTCGAGCTGATCACCCGGCCCGAGTCCGGGATCGTGCTGATCCAAGGTGGCGCCGGCTCGGGCAAGACCACCGTCGCGCTCCACCGCGTCGCCTACCTGACCTTCCAAGATCCGCGCCGCTTCGCGCCCGACAAGATGCTGATCGTCGTCTTCAACGAGGCGCTGGTCGAGTACATCCGCCACGTGTTGCCGGCGCTCGGGGTCGAGGGCGTGACCGTCACGACCTACCGACGCTGGAGCGCGGCCCTGCTCAAGCGGCTCAAGCTCGACCTGCCGCCCAAGCGGACCGAGCAGACCCCCGAGCCGGTCGTGCGCTTCAAGAAGCACCCGGTCGTCATGAAGATGATCGACGAGCTGGTCGCCGAGGATCTCCAGGCGGTCGATGACGCGCTGGCCGAGAAGGGCGCGAGCGAGGTGCTCGCGCACTGGCGCAGCCTCGCCAAGCTGCCGCCGAGCGCCCGCGCGCGGCGAGCCGTGCAGTGGCTGATCGAGGGCGAGGGCAAGAACCTGCCGGCCAAGACCCGGGCCGCGGCCGAGTCGATCTTGCGCGGCTTCAAAGAGAGCGTCGACGAGGTCGCCGACGACTGGGTCGAGCTCTTCGGCGACGCCGAGCGGATCCGCAGCGCGCTCGAGCGCCACGTGCCGGGCATGTTCAACGAGCAGGACCTCGACACGATCGTGCGCTGGTGCGGCAAGAAGACCGCGGCCTTCGTCGAGTGGCGCGAGGGCAAGGACGAGCCCGCGCGCGAGCCCGACGAGGACGAAGACACCGAGGTCGTGCACGTGCCCAAGCCGCCGCCCTCGCTCGACGGCGAGGACGACGCCGTGTTCGTCCGCTTGATGCAGGCCAAGCAAGGCGGGCTCTTCATCAAGGGCAACCGCTTCGAGTACGAGCACATCGTGATCGACGAGGCCCAGGACCTGTGCCCGCTCGAGATCCGCGTGCTGCTCGACTGCGTCACCGCCGGTCGCAGCGTCACGATCGCCGGCGACAAGGCGCAAAAGATGATCTTCGACAACGGCTTCATCGACTGGCCGCAGCTGCTCGCCGACGCCGGCCTGCCCCACGTCGCGATCCAGCCGCTCAAGATCACCTACCGCTCGACCCGCCAGGTCATGCAGCTGGCCCGGCACGTGCTCGGCCCGCTCCACGATCCGGCCGACGACCTGATCGCCCGCGACGGCGCGCCGGTCAATTACTTCGGGTTCAACGAGATGGGCGAGGCGGTCGCCTTCCTCGGCGACGCGCTACGAACCTTGATGCAGCGCGAGCCGAGCGCCTCGGTCGCGTTGATCACCCGCTATCCCCAGCAAGCGCTGGCCTACTACGAGGCCCTGCGCCTGGCCGAGGTCCCGCGCCTGCGCCTGGTCGCCCGCCAGGACTTCGCGTTCTTGCCCGGCATCGACGTCACCGACGTCCGCCAGGTCAAGGGCCTCGAGTTCGACTACGTGGTCGTGCTCGATCCCCACGAGCAGAACTACCCGGTCCGCGGCGACTCGCGCCGGAAGTCCTCGATGCCGATGTAGTCGCTCAGGAACACGGTTCGCAGCAGTCGGCCCAGGTGCTCCGCGGCCCGGTGCAGTGGATCCCCCTGAGCGGCCGACCCGAAGCGCTGC
>JAMHUH010000596.1:0-22802 GCA_035904925.1 Nannocystaceae bacterium | reverse complement strand
GACGCCGCGGGCGATCTCCATGACGTGGCGTAGGGCGATCGGGCGGGCGGCTTGGCCCGAGTAGCCGCCGGGGGTGGTGTAGCCCTCGACGGTCGGCATCGGGCGCAGGGTGTCGAGGTCGATGCCGATCACGGACAAGATCGTATTGATCGCGCTGATGCCATCGGCACCGGCCGCGACGGCGGCTTTGGGCGAGGCGGCTGGGTCGCCGACGTTGGGGGTCATCTTGGCCCAGACCGGGATCTTCGAGACTTCTTTGACCCAACCAACGACCTCGCCGACGATCTCCGGGTGGGCGCCCATGGCCGCGCCCATGCGTCGCTCGGGCAGGCCGTGCGGGCAGCTGAGGTTGAGCTCGAAGGCGTCGACGCCGGTCTCTTGGGTGCGCTCGACGATCTCGTGCCAGGCCTCGCGCCGGTACTCTTCCATGATCGAGGCGACCAGCATGCGGGTCGGCCAGGCCTTCTTGATCGCTCGGAATTCCTCGAGCCAGGTGTCGAAGGGGCGGTCGGAGATCAGCTCGATGTTCTCGAAGCCGATCACCTTGCGGGCGTCGTCGCCGTCGCGGAGCTTGGCGTAGCGCGGGTTGGTGTTGACGACCTTGCTGGCGTCGAGGCTGATGGTCTTGGCCACGTTGCCGCCCCAGCCGAGTTCGAAGGACTTCATGATCACTCGGGCGTTGGTCCCGGGCGGACCCGATCCGAGCAGGAAGGGGTTCTCGAACTCCATCCCATTGACGACGACGCGAAGGTGGGCCGGCATGGCCCGCATCGTAGCCGGCCCGCCCGCGCGATGGGGATCGAATTGTCGTCGGCCGATCAGGCCGCAGGGGCGACGCCGCTCAGCACAGGCTGGCGACCAAGCGGACGGCGAAGCGCCAGAAGGGCTCGACCGTGTCGATGACCAGGCTCTCGGCCGGGGTGTGGGCGTCGTGGATGTCGGGCCCGAAGGCGATCATCTGGAGGCCGGGCATGCGGTCGCCCAAGATCCCGCACTCGAGGCCGGCGTGGATGGCCTCGATGATCACGTCGCGGCCGAAGAGGTCGCGGTAGCAGGCCTTGGCCCGGACGACCAAGTCGGTGTCGGGCTGCGGCTCCCAGCCCGGGAAGGCGTGGCGGTACTCGATCGTCGCGCCCGAGGCTTCGAGCGCTCGCTCGCAGCGATCTTGAAAGGCCTCGATCGCGCCGTGCCGAGACGAGCGGGCCATCGCGACGAAGCGCAGCTCGTCGGGGCTGGTCGCGAGCAACGCGACGTTGTTGCTGGTCTCGACCAGGCCGGGGATCACGGTCGACATGGCCAGCACGCCGTGGGTCTGCAGCCGCAGCGCCTCGAAGATCGCCCGACCCGTCATCGCGCTGATCGGATCGGCGACCTCGCTGGCGTCGGCGAGCTCGCGCACGACGATCGCGAGCTCGGGCTCGATCGTGGCGAAGGGCTCGCGCAGGCGCTCGCCGAGGGCCAAGAGCGCGGCGCTCAAGGGCTCGACCCGATTTCGCGCGCACCAGAGCAGCGCGCTCGCGTGCCGGGCGATCACGTTGGGCCGGGTGCCGCCCTCGCAGTGGGCCAGGCGCACGCCCTCGAGGTCGAGGCTGCGATCGCTGAGCAGCTGGATCAGCAGGGCGATCGCGTTGCCGCGGCCCTCGTGGATGTCGACCCCGCTGTGACCGCTGCGCAGGCCTTCGATGCGGATCTCGAGCGCGACGTCGTCGTGGCAACGCGGCTCGCGATCGAGCTGCCAGCGGGCGTGGAGCTCGCGACCGCCGGCGCACGAGAGGTACACGCGACCCTCGAGCTCGGCGTCGAAGTTGATCAAGCGGCGGGCGTGGAGCAGGCCTGGCTCGAGCGCCATGGCCCCGCTCATGCCTTGCTCTTCGTCGGCGGTGAAGAGCAGCTCGAGCGGCGGGTGATCGAGGCCAGGCACGAGCGCGAGCGCGAGCGCGGCAGCGCAGCCGATCCCGTTGTCGGAGCCGAGCGTGGTCCCGCGCGCGAGCAAGACCTCGCGCGGCTTGCCGTCGATCAACTTGGTGTCGCGACGCAGCTCGATCGGGTCGCGATGGAAGTCGTGCTCGACGCCGAGGTCCTTCTCGCAGACCATGTCCATGTGGCCCTGCAAGGCCAGCGGCGGGCTCTTGCGGCCACGACCGGCCCCTGGCACGCGCAGCAGCAGGTTGCCGGCCCCGTCTTGGTGGGCCGCCCAACCATGCTCCTCGGCGAGCTCGCGCAGGTGAGTCCGCACGCCCTCTTCGAAGAGCGAGGGGCGAGGGATCCGACGAATGGCGTCGAACTGACGCCAGAGTTCCTGTGGCTCGAGGCCATCGAGAGCAGGATCGATCGGGTCGGGCATGTGGCCGGCAGGGTAGCGCGGCCATCCACCGAATTGGGACGACTTTCACGCCAGGTCGTCGTCGGCCAGCGCCCGCTGCTGGGCGTCGCGGACCGCTTGGACCAGCTCGGTCAGCGCTTCGCGCAGTGGGGCGGGTGCTCCGGGCAGCAGCAGGTCGACCCGACCGAGCAGGTCGAGCAGGCTCGACCAGCCGTCGATGAACGCGGCCAGCGTCGCCCCGTCGAGCTTGCCGGTCCGCTCGAGCAGGAGCTCGCGGATCAGCAGCTCGAGCGCAGGCTCGGTCGCCAGCGCCGCTCGATCGGCCCCCTCGGTGTCGTCCCAGCTGTCCGTCACGGCGATTTGTCATTGTAGACCCCGCGCGCGCCTGGCCCCAAAAACTTCGCGTTGCGCGGGGGTCTGATCCGCTACATTTCCGCGCGTGACGGAGACCGAACGCCAGCTCGCCTCGATCGTCGAGCGGATCTTGAGCTCCTACGCCCAGCACGGGAACATCAACCATATCGACGACGGCAACCTGCCTTCGCGGGCCGAGATCGGTCAGCTGCTCGATGATCTGCTCGCGGTCGTGTTTCCAGGCTTCTTCGGACCCGACCAGGTCGATGGGCTGAGCTCGCGCTACTTCGTCGGCGATCGCTGTGCTCGGAGTCTGCGCACGCTGGAACGGGTGATCAGCCGTGCGATGAGCGTGCGCTGCTCGGACGAGCCCGAGGCGCTGGTTCAGCGCGAGCGCTTCGCGAGGACCCAGGCGCTCGGTCTGCTCGAGCACATCCCGGCGATCCGCGGGCTGCTCGCGACCGACGTCCGCGCGGCGCTCGAGGGTGACCCCGCGGCTTGCAGCCCGCCCGAGGTCATCACCTCCTATCCGGGCATCACGGCGATCGCCGTCCACCGACTCGCGCACCACCTCTATGAGCAGGGCGTCCCGCTGATCCCCCGGATGATGTCCGAGCTCGTCCACGGTCGGACCGGCATCGACATTCACCCAGGCGCGACGATCGGCCAGGCCTTCTTCATCGATCACGGCACCGGCGTGGTCATCGGCGAGACCACGACGATCGGCGATCGGGTCAAGCTCTACCAAGGCGTGACCCTCGGCGCGCTCTCGGTCGATCCGACCGACAGCAACCGCAACCGCAAGCGCCACCCCACCCTCGAGGATGGGGTCACCGTCTACGCCGGCGCGACCATCCTCGGCGGCGACACGGTGATCGGCCGCGGCTCGGTGATCGGCGGCAACGTCTGGTTGACCCACAGCGTGCCGGCGATGACCACGGTGATGCTCGACAAGCCCTCGCTGCGCTTCGTCGCCAGCGACGACTGAGCGCTCAGTTGGCTGGGGGTGCTTCGTCGGTCGCGCTGGCCTGCTTGGTCAACGCGGGCAGACGCAGGCCCGGGGCCAGCAGCGCGGCGATCGGCGCGACCTTGCCCACGGCCAGCCCCTCGACGAGCGCCTTGGCGTCGATCGGCTCGGCTGCGATCGGCGTGGCGTCCTTGGCTCGCGCGGGCAACTCGAACGCGTCGGCCGGGATGCTCGGGTTGCGATCGAGCGCGCTGACCTGCAGCTCGAAGGCCGCGCCCTCGTAGCGCATCAGCACGCCGGCCTCTTCCCACAGGCACAGGTTCTGCGCGGCGATCCGCATCTTCACGCAGCGGACGCCCGCGATCGTCTCGCCCTCGCCGGGCTGCTCGAGCCGCGACTTGGCCAGCTCGTCGCGCCACTCGCGAAGGTGCAAGAGCGCGGCGTCGCGGCGCTCGCTCGGCAGCGCCAACCAAGCGTCCGCGAGCGCGCCGAGCTGGATCGTCGTCTGCTCGCCGGGTTGCTCGCCGCTGCTCGTCCACAGCGTCCGCGGGGTTGCGATGGTTCGGCCGCTGACCTCGAGCGCGTCGTTGCTCTTCATGGTCCACGCTTCGCTGCGCCAGCCGCCGGCTTTTTGCAGCACGACCCACTCGCCCGCGAGCCCGCCCGGACCGGTGATCGTGTAGCGCAGCTCGATCGCGTTGTCGGGGCTCTCGGGCGCGTCGCCGATCGGCACGGGCGCGAGCAGGGCGAGGACCCCGGCTTCGTCGCTCGGGCTCTTCGACGTGGTCGTGCTCGGCTCGCTCGCGCCCGACTTCGCCTCGACTTTGTCGCTCGGCTCGCTCGGACAGGCGAGCAAGACCAGCGCCGCAGCGACGACGATCCGCTTCACCGCTCGCCTCGCGAGATTCCGAGCAGCTTGAGCTTGCGGTGGAGATGGGTTCGCTCGATCCCCAGCACCTCGGCCGTGCGCGAGACGTTCCAGTCGAGCTCGCGCAGGCGCTGCAAAATGAAGGCCCGCTCGACCGCCTCGCGAAACGCCTTGAGCGGAAGGTCGGACCTCTCGCGCAGCAACTCGGCGAACACACCCTCGCCCAGCTCGAGCTCGCCGCGCTCGCGCTCGCCTGCGCCGCCGAGCTCGGGGTCGGCCACGCGCAGCTCGGGCGGGACATCGTCGATCACGAGGTCGCCCTCGGAGAGCACGACCATTCGCTCGATCACGTTGCGAAGCTCGCGGACGTTGCCGGGCCAGTCGTGGCGACCGAGCGCGGCCAGGGCCTCGTCCGTGATCTCGCGTCGGGCGAGGCCGTTGTCCTCGCAGGCTTGATCGATGAAGTGGCGGGCCAGCATCGGCACGTCCTCGAGCCGCTCGCGCAGGCTCGGCATCCGGATCGGCACGACGTTGAGGCGAAAGTAGAGATCCTCGCGGAACTCGCCCTGCGTGGTCATCTCTTGCAGGTTGCGGTGGGTCGCCGCGAGCACGCGGACGTCGACCTGGATCGGCGCCGAGCCGCCGACCCGAGTCAGCTCGCCGCTCTGGAGCACGCGCAGGACCTTGGCTTGCGCGTCGAGGTCCATGTCGCCGATCTCGTCGAGCAGCAGCGTGCCGTGATCGGCGACTTCGAACAGGCCCTTCTTTTGTCCGGTCGCGCCCGTGAACGCGCCCTTCTCGTGGCCGAAGAGCTCGCTCTCGATCAGCTCGCGCGGGATCGCGGCGCAGTTGACCTTGACGAAGGCGTGCTCGTGGCGGTCGGAGGCCTCGTGGATCGCTCGCGCGACCAGCTCCTTGCCGGTCCCGCTCTCGCCGGTGATCAACACGCGAGCCTTGGTCCGACCGACCTTGCCGACCATCCGCATCAGCTCGCGCATCGCCTCGCTGGCGCCGATGATCTCGCCGTGGATCCGGTGTCGAAGCTCGCGCAGCGCTCGGTCGACCTTGCTCTGGCGCAGCGCGTTGCGGACCGACACGACCACGCGGTCGCGCGAGAGCGGCTTTTCGAAGAAGTCGAAGGCGCCCAGTCGCGTGGCTCGAACGGCGTCGGCGACCGAGGCATGGCCGGAGATCATGATCACCGGGACCGGCGGGCGACCCTCGCCGAGCGCCGAGAATTTCTCGAGCACCTCGATGCCGGTCATGCCCCCGAGCATCACGTCCATGATCACCACGTCGGGCAGCCCGCTGCCGCCCGACTCGGCCAAGGTCTGCTCGAGCAGGGCCAAGGCTTGCTCGCCGGTCTCGGCCTCGAGCATGGTCGCGCCCTCGCCCTCGAGCACCATGCGCAGCGTCCGACGGATGTTGCGTTCGTCGTCGACGACCAGGATCGTTCCGGCGAAGGGATTGGCGGGATCGGGCTCGCTCACGTGCAGCGCGACTCTAGCAGTCCGTGGTCCAACGCGTCAGCCTTCGCGCTTGGGTCGTCGGCCGGTCCGCAGGCCCGTGCGCGTGCCTTCGTCGCGCGGCTCGCCGCGCAGGCTCTCGCCTCGCGCGGGCGCCTTGCCGGTTCGATAGGTGCCGGTGCCCGGCTCTGGGTTCGCGCCCGCGTCGGGCTTGCGCGTCGGCCTGCCCGCGCGACGCAAGCTGCCGCGCTTGGAGTCCTGGCCTTTGCCATCGTCTTCGAGCCAGGGCGACGAGGGCTCGCGCTGGCCGGACTCGGGCACGTCTTCGTCGTGGGGGCTCGCGGCTCGGCGACCCTCGTGATCGCGGTCGTCGTACTCGCCCTCGCCGTCATCGACGAGATCGTCGTCGAGCCAGGCTTGCATGCGCCGGGCTCCCGACTCCGAGGCGCGGGGCTCGACCCGAGGAGCGAATCGACCCGAGCCCGACTCGTAGGGACGCAGCTCGGGCGCGCGCGCGGCCGGCTGCGGACGCGTCCGAGCGAGCGTGGCTTCGTGGCTGTCTTCCCAGGCGTGGGCCTGCGCGGCCTCGTGCTCGCGCGCTCGACCCGGACGTGGGCTGTCGAATTCGTCGTGTCGCTGGGGTCGACGCGGCTCGGCTTGGTGAGGGCCTTGGCGAGGGTCTTGGCGAGCTTCGAAGGGCTCGCGCGCGCGGGCGAGCGGCTGGGTCGGGGCCTGCTCGCGCTTCGAAGCCGAGCCCTCGTCGGGGCGACTCGCTCGACCCCGGGGCGGCAGCGCGAGCTCGGGCTCGACCTCGAGCTCGGCCGCGAACGCGTCGAGGTCACGCTCACCGGTCCAGCCGCCATGATCATGATGATCACCGTCGCCGTAGCGATCCTGCTCGAGCTCGGGGTCGGGCTCGGCGAAGAGATCGTCGAGCCAGGGCGCGGTCGAGAGCTCGACGTCGCGACCCGCGAGCAGGGGATCGCGAACCTCGCTCGACAGGCCGATCGCGGGCGGCCGCCAGCCGACCTCGTAGCGGGCGCGCAAGAGGTCTTGGACCTGGCGCAGCAAGGTGAAGTACTCCTTGCGGCTGCGCTTTTGGTTGAGCACGTAGAACTCGGCGCCCTTGAGCCCGACGCAGCCCAGGCAGTGCAGGCAGTCGTTGCAGTCGACGCACAAGGTCAGGTAGCGCGAGGCCTTGCAGTCGCGGCAGTCCTCGCAGTAGCTGACCTTCTCGCAGGTGACGCAGCGCTTGGACTGCGTGCAGCTGGTCGAGTCGATCGACTCTTCGCAGTAGGTGCAGTCCTCGCACGAGTCGCAGCCGACGCAGAAGCGACAGCTGTAGCAGGCGCGGCAATTCTGACAGCCGAAGTTGCCCTCGCCGGGATCGTCCTCTTGAACCTGATCGTCGATCAGCGTTTCGAGCGTGCGCAGGAACTCGTCGAGGGTCATCGCGTCGTGAGGAAAATCGAATCGGCCGCCCGCGCCCGCGAAGGGGCGAGACCACGATACGCGGGTCACGTCGCCAGATCCAAGCCGGAGCAGTCGTGCAGGGTACACTCCGCCCCGCCCATGCCGGTCCTTCTCGATTCCGCCCGTCCAGCGTCGATCGCGCTGCGCTCGGGGCTTCTGCGCTCGGGCCTGCTGCTCGGGCTCGCGCTGCTCGGTTGTCAGCCCAAGATCGGCGATCCCTGCAAGAGCTCCTCGGACTGCGGCCTGCGAGTGGTTCGCCAGTGCGACGTGTCCAACGCGTTGCGCGATCCCAAGCGCCAGGGCGAGTGCATCCTCGAGAACTGCAGCTTCGGGGTGTGCCCCAACGAGGCGGTCTGCGTGAAGGTGTACGCGACCGAGTTCTTGTCGATCGCCTGCGATCCCGAGCTCGAGGACATCTCGACCGATCAGCAAGAGGGCCGCGACGACTGCTACCCCGACCAGGTCTGCCTGCCCGAGGGTCTGTGCGCCGACGAGATCCGAGCGCGGACGAGCTGCCGACGCGAGTGCAAGCGAGACAGCGACTGTCGCGACAACTACCAATGTGTGTCGACCGGGTTCGACGGGGTCTACGTGGCCCCGGACCCCGAAAACCCGACCAAGCAGAACACCGCCAAGATCTGCGTGCCCCGCTAGCGAGCCCAACACCATGCAACTCTTCATCGACACAGCCGACATCCGCGAGATCGATCAAGCCCTGGCCATGGGCGTGCTCGATGGCGTGACCACCAACCCCACGCTCGTCGCCAAGACCGGCCGACCGATGCGCCAGGTGCTCGAGCAGATCTGCGAGCGCGTCCGCGGGCCGGTCAGCGCCGAGGTGCTCACGACCGACGCCGACACGATGCTGGTCGAGGCCCGCGAGCTGGCCAAGATCGCTTCGAACATCGTGGTCAAGGTCCCGCTGATCGAGGCCGGCATGCGCGTGGTCAAGACCCTCACCGACGAGGGCATCAAGACCAACGTGACGCTCTGCTTCAGCCCGCTGCAGGCGTTGATCGCCGCCAAGGCTGGCGCGACCTACATCAGTCCTTTCGTCGGTCGGCTCGACGACATCGGTCACGACGGCATGCTGCTGGTCGAGCAGATCGTCCAGGTCTATCGCAACTACTCGCTGCCCACCCAGGTGCTGGTCGCGAGCGTGCGCTCGCCGGTCCACGTGCTCGAGGGCCTGCGGCTCGGCGCTCACGTCGCGACGATCCCCTTCGACGTGATCGGCAAGCTGCTCCAGCATCCGCTCACCGACCTCGGCTTGCAGCGCTTCTTGGCCGACGCGGCCAAGATTCCCAAAGACTGATTCCCAAAGACTGATATCCAAAGACCATGAACTGGCTGACTCGTCTCGCTCCGCTCGCGCTGCTCGGTCTGCCTGTGCTCGGCTGTCGCAGCGAGCCGGGAGTCGACGACGAGGTCGGCGCGAGCGAAGAGACGACCAGCGCCGACACCACGGCGACGACCAGCGCCGACACGACGACGGCGACCAGCGACGACACGACCAGCGGCGGCGACGAGATCGTCGGGCTCGACCTGATGACCCGCCTCGCCGGGCTCTGGACCGGCCCCGCGACCATGACCCCGCTCGGCACCTTCGAGCCGATGAACATGGACCTGCGCGCCGCCGACGGTCACATGCTCTTCTCGCGGGCCGACCTCGACGCCGAGAACTCGCTCCGCTTTGGGTTCGTGATCGAGACCCACGGCGGCCAGGACGTGCTGGTCTATCGCAACGGCGGCTACTTCCAAGGCGTCTTGCGCGACAGTCGGACCGCGTTGGTCGAGCACGTGCCGGTCGACGCCCAAGGTCAGGGGAGCTGGCGCTTTTGCTCGGTCACGGCCGAGGGCTGCAACTACATCGACGCGCGCTTCGAACTCGACGACGCCGATCACCTGGTCTTCGACGTGAAGGTCAAAGGTCAGCAGCATGTCTACTGGCTGGCCGAGCGGATCGAGACCCGCACGCTGCCCGATCCTTTTCCGGTCGACACCAGCTCGCAGGGCCCCGGCGACGCGCCCTTCCCCGCCATGCCGACGCTGCGGACGACCGTCAGCTGGCAAGATCCCCTGACCGAGGCGGCCGACGTCTGGGTGTTCTTGTCGGTCAACAGCTGCCCGCTGATGGGCCTGTGCGACTTTTCGAGGTCGCTGCGCGGGACCGCCGAGGTCGGCGCGACCTCGATCGAGCTCGTCCACGATCAGATCCACGCGGGCAGCTACCGGGGCAACGCCGTGCTCGACCGCGACCGCAACCTCGAAGCCACGCTCTTCCCCGGCAGCGGCGACGCGGTCACGATCCCCAACCAAAGCGTGACGGTCGATCCCATGGGGGAGTCGACCGTCCAGCTCTTCACGCTCGTCGAGCTCTGAGCCTCAAAACGAGGGCAGCAGGGTCGCGCCTTCGCGCCAGCGGATCGCGTCGAGGTCGAAGTCCTCGAGCTGCTCGACCTGGCCCTCGCTCGGCTCGTCGAAGCGGCCGGCCAGCTGCGGGTAGTCGTCGACGATGTCGGCGAGCGAGTCGCTCAGGTTGCGCGGGCGGATCTTCCAGTCGTCGCGGCTGAACATCAGCGCCTTGTCGCGCCCGTTGCTGAGCTCGAGGCAGAGCTCGAAGGGCTCGGGCGCCTCACCCTCGCAGCGCCAGGTCTTCACGCGGACCCGACCGCGGACCGACTCTTGCGGGAAGTAGACCGCGAGCTGATCGCCCTCGAGCTTCCACATGAAGATCTCGGCCATGTGCCGCCAGGTCGACGACTGACCGATCGCGCCGAACTGACCGTCGGGGTGCTTCATCACGATCAAGTGGTTGATCATGTCGCGCTGGTCGGTCGGCATGTGATCGATCCAGACCTGGTTGGTGAGCAACTTGGCGTCCTGGGCCTCGTCGGCGAAGAGCGCGGTGCCGGCCTTCCAGGCTCCGAAGGCACAGACACCCGCGAGGGCGAGGACGAACAGCTTCGACTTCGAGTTGGACATCGCGCGGATCGTGGCAGAGGCGCGCGAGCCTGTCCACGCGCACAGATCACCGGCGAAGCTGCCGCCGATCGATGCGATCCACCATCGATCCCTCGGCCGACGCATGTACCATCACGTCGTGCTCGCTCGCTTGCGCGACCCGAAGCTGCGCGAGCAGGTCCGCGCCGACCTGTTCGCCGGCCTGACCGTCGGCGTGGTTTTGGTCCCCCAAGCGCTCGCCTACGCGATGCTCTCGGGTGTTCCGCCGGTGTTCGGCCTCTACGCGGCGGTGCTGCCGACGCTGGTCTATGCGTTGCTCGGGACCAGCCGCGTGATGGCGATCGGCCCGGTCGCGCTGACCTCGTTGCTGATCGCTTCGGGCCTCGGCCCGCTGGCCGAGCCCGAGAGCGCGCGTTGGCTCGAATTGGCCACGCTGCTGAGTTTCGAGGTCGGGGTGATCTTCGTGCTCCTCGGCCTGATTCGGGCCGGCATGCTGGTGAATTTCCTCGGCCAGCCGGCGGTGCTCGGCTTCAACGCCGCGGCCGGCCTCCTGACCGCGGCCAGCCAGATCCGGCCCTTCTTGGGCATCCCCAAGGACGCGGTCCCGGTGCTCAGCGCGACCCGACCTTGGCCGGTCTTGTTGCACGTCGACAAAGCGGACTTGCTCACGCTGGCGGTCTCGCTGCCCTGCCTCGTGGCCCTGATCGCGCTGCGTCGCTGGGCCAAGCGCTGGCCCTACTACTTGCTGGTCTGCATCGCCGCGATGCTGGCCGCGTGGATCTTCGATCTGCCGAGCCTGGGCGTGGCGATGGTCGGCGAGGTCCCGCGCGGTCTCCCGCTGCCCTCGCTCCCGCACTTCGAACTCGAGACCATGCAGGCGCTCTTGCCCGCCGCGCTCTCGATCGTGGTCATCGGCTACGCCTCGTCGATGACGGTGGTCCGGGCGCTGGCCAAGCCCGAAGATCGCATCGACCCCGACCGCGAGCTCTTCGCCTTCGCGGCCGCGAACTTGGCCTCGAGCTTCTCGGGCAGCTTCCCGGTCAGCTCCGGGCTCGCGCGCTCGGCCGTGACCGCCGACGCCGGCGCGCGCACGCGCCTGACCGGCGTGGTCGTGGCCCTGTGCGTGCTGGTGGTCTTGTTGATCGGCGGCCCGGTGTTCGCCTGGCTGCCGCAGCCCTTCTTGGCCGCGGTCGTGATGCTCGCGGCGTCGAGCCTGATCGACGTGCCCTCGCTCGTCGACCTGTTCAAGACCAGGCGCCGCGATGGGGTCACGGCGGCGCTGACCTTCGTCGCCACGCTCGCGATCGGGCTCGAGGTCGGGCTGCTGGTCGGGATCGCGACCGCGCTGCTCTTCTTCGTCGCCCGGACGATCCGCCCCCACACCGCCGAGCTCGGCCGCGTGTCCGGGACCAAGCTCTACCGCAACGCCGAGCGCTTCACGGTCGAGACCTGCCCGCAGGTCGGGCTGCTGCGGATGGACGCGCCGCTCTACTACGCCAACGCCCACTTCCTCGAGGAGCGGATCTTGGCCATGTTCGGCGCCCGCCCGGCCATGAAGCTGCTCGCGCTCGACTGCGCCGCGATCAACGACCTCGACGCGACCGCGGTGCACACTTTGCAGCAGCTGCTCGAGGACCTGCGCACCCGCGGCTACGATCTCCACCTCGTCGGCGCGATCGGTCCGGTCCGCGACGCGCTCGACCGCTCCGGCCTCGGCGAGCTGCTCGGCGCCGATCACATCCACCCGAGCTGGGTCGACGCCGGGCCCAAGCTGATCGCCGCGGTCGCCCGCGACTACTGCGAGCAGGAGTGCCGCGCCTCGGCCTTCGTCGAGTGCACGCTGATCCCCCGGCACGCGCTGGTCCGCAGCCACGAAGCTCGCTTCACCCCGCAGATCTGATCGGACAGGTCGAGCGCGCGGCGGGTATACTGCGCCGACCATGGCCATCGTGAAGCTGGTCTGCCAAGGCTGCGGAGCCAACCTCGACGCGCTCGACACCTCGCGCCTCGTCGCGTGTGGTTACTGCGGGACGCAAAATCAGATCAAGCAGACGGTCTATCAAGAGGCCCCGCGGGCGCCGATGCCAGCGCCGATGCAAGCGCCGGTGGCCCAGCCGCCGCCGCCGATGCAGGTCGGCAACTATCAGATGGTCCAGCCGATCCCGCGGGCGCCCAAGAGCAGCGGAGCCGGAGTCGCGCTCTTCATCGCGTTCGCGGCCTTGGTCCCGCTGGTCGCCGGTGGGGTGATCGCGTTCATGGCGATCCGCGGGGTCGACTCGATGGTCACGCGCGGGCAGACCGGGGGTCGGGCCTTGACCGGCGAGAGCGGCCCGGCTCGCCAGTATCGCTGGGACGGCGGTCGACCCTTCGCCGCCGACCTCGACGGCGACGGGACCGAAGATCTACTCGGCCTGATCCAAGTGGTCGGCACGCCCTCGCTCTCGATCGTCGCGATCTCGGGCGCCGACTGGCACGTGCTCTGGGAGAGCGACCTGGGCGATCGCTCGACCATGCCCGAGCAGCCGCACCTGCGCTTCGTCGCCGAGCAGAACCTCGCCCTCTTTGCCATGGGCGCCGCGCTGCGAGCCTTCGACGGCAAGACCGGGCAACAAAAATGGATCGCCAACCTGCCCGACAAGACCGATGGCTTGCTGCTCGACGGCGACACGCTCTGGGCCCGCTCGATCGATGACTCGGTCAACACGATCGCGCTCGCGACCGGTGCCGTCGCGCCGGCCAAGGGCGAGCCGAGCCCGAACGCCAAGCCGCTGCGGACCGACGAGGGCTACGACCTGATCCCCTCGAACCGGCAGCTCGACCTCGAGTACGAGCAGTTCGCCGACGTCCGCATCGACACCGCCTTTTGTCCGCCCGAGCTGCTCGAGCCCCGCCTCGAACCAGCCCGCGGGTTCGAGCCGACCTCCTGCACCTGGAAGTACGGGCTGGCTTGGGCCTCGCGCAACAAGGGCACGGCGGTGCCCTTCATGATCGCCTACGACCCGAACACCAAGCAGGAGCGCTGGCGGCAGCAGCTGACCCCGGCCGGCACGCTCGAGACCATCGACACCGGCTTCAATCAGCCCCGCGCCGAGTTCGTCGGCGACGACGCGGTGATCTCGTTCACGCCCAGCAAGCTCAAGGGGGTGACGATCCGGCGGATCTCGATGAGCGACGGCGCCACCAAATGGGAGGCGACCCTGACCCAGAAGCTGACCGAGAACCTCGACGGCATGGTCATCGGCAAGGACCGCCTCTACGCGGCCTATGGCGGCGGGATGGTCGTGCTCGAGCTCGCGACTGGCAAAGAGCTCGAGCGCCTCGGCGGCTGGTGAAGCCTCAGCTTGCAGTACGCCCAGTACAGCGGCGCTTCGGCTTCGCGCCCTCGCCGAAAATCCCGGCGCGAGACCTCAGCGCTTGGTCCGGATCTTCCCGTTGAGCGCGTCGGTGACCAGCTCGGTCGCCTCTTCTTCGAGCGCGCCTTGCAGCAAGCGGCGCAGGTAGCCGCGGTGCTCGGGGTCGCCCGCGGCCCAGCGCAGCGGCTTGCCCTTGAGCTTGCCGAAGTTGAACGCCGGCTCGCCGTCTTTCCAGGCGAAGCGACGCGCGCTGTCGACGAAATTGGCGTTGATCGAATTGCTCAGCTCGTCGAGCGCGTCGACCTCGAGCCCGAGGTCCTCGTAGCGGGAGAGCTGGCCCGCGAACACGCGCAGGCTGGCGATGGTGTCGGCCTCGGCCCCGTGCGCGTCGACCAGCGCCTCGTTGCAATAGAACTGCACGGCCGCGGACAGGTTGCGAGGCTCGCGGGTGTGGAAGATGACCTGCGAGTCGATCAGCCGCCGGTTGCTGAGATCGAGCTCGACCTTGGCCCGGGCGAACTCGGCCTTGAGCAGCTTGAGGTCGAGGCGCGTGATCGAGAAGCCGGCCAAGTCCGCGCCCTCGAGCAGCTCGGCGATCTGGCCAGCGATCTGCGGGAAGGTCGGGCAGCCGACGAGGTCCTCGTTGACGATGCCGTGGATCTCGCTGGCCTCGGTCGGGATCCGCTGCTGCGGATCGACCCGCCAGGTTCGCGGCGCTTCGATCGAGACCGGATCCGACTGGATGCGAAGCAGCGAGATCTCGATGATCCGATCGCGTTGGTGATCGACGCCCGTCGCCTCGAGGTCGAGGAAGACGACGGGTCGCTGGAGTCGCTGCAAGAACTCGAAGAAGCGCGGACCCAGCTCCTTGATCTGCGGGACTTCTTTGGCGCGGGGTGCAGAGCCGGTCGAGTCGCTCATGAGGTCGGCCGTTATAGCCGAACCCGGCAGAGCGACTACCGATGATTATCGACGTGCCCTCGCTTTCGAATTCTCCAGGGTGTGTCAAAGCGAGCGGCTCGCACATGGATGAGTGCCGCCTCGCTCACTTGCGAGGTGGGGTCGTTGGCAGTCTTAGAGTTTGGTACTGCGCTGGAGTTGCTGATACCGTGAGCTCATGCAGAGGGTAGCGATTCGTTGGTTTGCGCTCGGTCAGGGGATGCCAGCTTCGGCGGTATCGGCGGCTCTGGTCAGTCTGCTGGCCGTCGGCTGCGGTGGGAAGGATGGCCACGGCGCCGAAGTGGGCGTCGACGACGGCATCGACAGCGGCATCGACTCGGGGATCGACACCCAGGGCGACGGTGACGGCGACCCCACCACCAACACCACGAGCAACGACAGCCCCCTGCTCGACCAAGGCGCGGGCTCCGATGGCGAGGTCCCCTGCGGCGAAGGTGAGCTGTGCGAGGGCGAGTGCGACATCCCTCCGCACACCCCTTGTGACGCGGCGGCCAACTCTCCATTGATCCAGACCATGGGCCTCAACTGCGCGAACGAGCTGCAGGTCCAGGTCACGACCTACGGCAACCCCGGCGCGATGGGCCGGCGCAATTCCTTTGGCAACGCGGGCGCCTTCCCGCCGCGCGAGGGCAGCGGCTACGTGGCGCTCGGCTCGGGCCTGGTCTCGGAGCTCGACGGCGCAGGCGGCTTGTTCTCGAGCAACTGCAACAGCGACATCGGCAACTTCGATCCGGGCACCTTGCCTGCGCCGCTCAAGGGCAACGACGTCGGCAACGTGACCTGCACCGACAACCAGGCCCTGGTCGGCACCGGTGACTGCTCGAACACGATCGAGAGCCAGCTGGCTGGCACCGCCAACGACTACACCGAGATCCGCTTCACGGTGAAGGTCCCCGACACCGTCAACTCGATCAGCTACGACCTCGCGTTCTTCAGCTACGAGTACCCCGACTACTTCCAGTCGGTGTTCAACGACATGTACATCGGCTGGCTCGAGTCCGAGGTCTGGACCGGCAACATCTCCTTCGACGCGCAGGGCCACCCGATCTCGCTCAACGCCGGCTTCCTCGACTACAAGGACTCCTGCGCGCCCAACGACAACGCGTGTGGACCGGGTGTCGCTCCGGCCCTGCACGGCAGCTGCATGGAGGGCCACGCGGGCACCAAGTGGCTGACCAGCAGCGCGGGCGTGAAGCCGGGCGAGACCATCACGGTCGTGTTCGCGATCTTCGACATGAGCGACTCGATCCTCGACAGCTACGTGTTCCTCGACAACTTCCAGTGGGGCTGCGACGGCGAGCTCCCGCCCCAGACCGTCCCGATCGGCTGAGTGGCTCGCGAGCCACGCTCGCCCCGAACACGATCGACGCTCGCTCGGCCTCCGAGCGAGCGTCCGAGCGATCCTCCGAGTGATCGTCGCTTCGTTCGAAGCGACGCCACTCGTGACCGCGCGAGATCAGCTCAGAGCGCGTCGATCTGCGGCAAGAAGAGCGCGTCCTCGAGCTCGGTGCAGCCGACGTAGTCCTGGACCTTCTGCCGGGCTTCCTTGCTCTCGGGCTCGAGCGCGTCGAGATCGCTGGCGATCGTCTGCACGCACGAACAGAACGCGAGCGCCCCGTCGAAGGTCGCCTGGTCGCTGCACTGCTCGGTCATCCGGAGCAGGCTCCAGTGCAAGAAGGGCAAGCGGCAGTCGAGCGAGGGGTACTCGACCGCGAGCACGCACTCGCACAGCGACTCGTCGCGGGGCAGCTCGAGGTTGGCGCAGACCGCCTGCATGTAGTCGTCCTCCATGCGGAGGCGGTCGTCGAACTGGACCGCGTTGCCGAGGATCAGGCTGGGCAGCACGCCGACCGCGAAATAGACGAACACGGCCGCGACCGGCAAGGCGACCGCGGCCCCGAGCAAGAAGCCCGGCAGCCGCGAGCGCGGAGGATCATCGAGGTCGGCGAGCGTCGGCATCGACTACTCGGTGCCAGCGGCCGTCTCGGCGTCGAGGTCTTGCTCGACCGGCGCCTTGGTGTTCTTGGTCTTGGCCTTGTCCTTCTCGCGGTCTTTGCCGCCACCACCGAAGTAGTACTGCATGCCACCGCCGAAGAAGAACCCGTCCTTGATGCCGCCGTCGATCGTGATCCCGAAGGTGTCCTTCACGATGATCTTGAAGCTGCCGAAGATGTTGATCACCGGGTAGACCGGCCAGGGCTGGCCTGCGGGCGCGGTCCGGCCGATCGCGTCGAGGTCCGAGGCGTCGCACTGGCTCTGCGTGCACTTGACCCACGAGTCGTTGCTGCTGGTCGACTTGCCGGTCGGCAGCGCGCCGCCCATGTCGACCGCGTCGCGCGAGATGTCGACGTTGCTGAGATCGCCGTCTTGGTCGACGTCGGGATCGTCGTAGTAGCGGGGCGTGCACTTGCGGAAGTCGCCGAGGTCCGCGAGCGTCTGGCACGAGTTGGGGTCGTTGGCCGAGCCCGGGTTCGGGCCCAGCGGGGTCTGGAAGATGCCCTTGCCGACCAAGATGCCGACGCCGACACCACCGCCGCCGCCGAGCAAGACCTCGACGTCTTGGTTGCGGTAGAGCGTGCCGCGACCGACGAAGTTGACCTCGATCGTGACCATGCGCAGGTCGATCTGCGTGTAGTCGGCCGCGCCGAGGTTGCAGGAACTACCCGGCGAGTTGTCGTTGACCGTGCAGCTGTCGCGGTTCCACTTGTCGTTGTCGAGCCAGTTCGCGTCCGGCAGCTTGATGTGCAGGTAGCCGACGTTGGCGTTGATGTCGAAGGCCCGGTTGACCCGGAAGGTGTAGCCGCCGTTGACGTAGAAGTTGCAGCCGTCGACCTTGACCAAGCCATGGTCGGCGCCCCACTTGCCGACTTCCTTGCGGCACATCGAGTTGGCGTAGGACGCCAGCGCGGAGCTCAGGAAGTAGCTGGGCGCGAGGTGGATGCCGCCGTTGACCCCGAGCGCGTGGCGGTTGAAGTCGCCGCGCTTCTGCGGACCTTCGAGCTCGTCCTCGAGCTCGTCGTCGTCGTCCCCTTCCGCGGCGGGGTCGCCCAGGATGTCGTCGTCGGCGGGCGCTTCGGCTTCGGGCTCGGCCACCTCGTCGGCTGCCGCATCGTCCGGTGCCACGTCGCCAGCCTCGGGCGCAGGCTCGGTCGCGGGCTCGGTCGCGGGATCCATCGCGGGCGACGAGGTCTCGGCTGGCGCTTCGTCGAAGGTCAGCTGGACGAGGTCATTCGTCGTCAGCCGAATGGCGAAGGGGCTCGCCTCTGCGATCGAGGGGATGACCAGGGGCAAGGCCAGTGCGAGGGTCGGGACAAGCAAGCGCATCGCGACGATGATACGCCCGTCTCGCCGCGCGCCGCAAAAGCCTTGCGACTCGGCCGGTCTGCGCGATTCGACGCGAAATGGCAGCTTCGTGCCGGGCTCGGCCGCGTCAGAGCTCGATCTTTCGCCAGCCCTTGCCCAGGAATTTGCCGCCCATCGCAAACCCGAGTCCGTACACGTAGATCACGGCTGCCGACCAGATCCCGGTCAGTCCCAGGCCCAGGTAGGGTCCGAAGAGCCACGCGAGCGGGACCAGCACGCCGAAGTGGAGCAGGCCCTCGGCGATCATCACGTAGGTATTGGCACCCGCGCCATAGAGCGCCTGCGCGCAGACCATGCCGACGACCATCATCGGCAAACTCGTCGCGATCAGCTGGAGCGAGGGCGCCGCGGCGATCGGGACCGCGGGATCGTTCGGCGACCACAGCGCGATGATCTGCTCGGGCCAGCACCAGAACGCCACGCCGATCGGCAGCACCGCCCAGATCCCCAGCCGCACCGACTCCCAGCAGTAGCGCGCGGCCAGGTTGGGCTTGCCGGCCCCGAGGCTCTGCGAGACCGCCGTCGAGGTCGCCGTGCCGAAGGCCAGCAGCGGCATGAAGCAGAGCGCGCCCGTGTCCATCAGCGCCTTGGTCGCGGCCGAGTAGGTGTTGCCGGTCCCTTCGGCCGCGTCGATCTGGCCGACGAATTTGAAGAAGAGCAGGAAGCCCGCCATCAGGATCAGGCTCGCCGAGCCCGAGGGCAGCATCAGTCGGGCGATGTTGCGGACCACCGCGCCGTCGCGGTTGCCCAGCCGGAACACCGCGAAGGGCTTGTAGCGCGGGGTCAGGCTCGAGCCGATCATGATGGCCAAGCCGATGTAGGTCGCCAGCATCGACGCGATCCCGGCCCCTTCGAGGCCCAGCACCGGGATGCCCAAGGTCTCGTTGCCGTAGATCAGCAAGTAATTGAGCCCGATGTTGGTCAGGTTCATGACGATCGCGGCGTAGAGGTGGACCTGCGTCCGGCCGATCCCGTCGAAGAAGGCCTTGAACGCGAAGGTCACGACCATCGCCGCGATCCCGAGCGCCCGCCACTGCACGTAGCGAATGCCGAGCTGCTTTTGCTCCTCGCTGGCCTTGGCCAGGTAGGACACGGCGGTCTCGGCCGAGAACCAGCCGATCGCCGAGCCGAGCAGCCCGCAGAGGATCGCGACCAACACCGCGTTGTAGAGCACCTGACCGGCGCGCTTGGTCTCGCCCTCGGCGTAGCGCCGGGCGGTCATCGCCTGGGTCCCGTAGCCGATCGCCGAGAAGAACCCACCGACCGCCCAATAGAGCGGCATGCCCAGCCCGAGCGCCGCCTGCGAGGCCGTCGCCTCCTCCGCCGGCAGCCGCCCGACCATCAGGTTGTCGGCCGCGTTCACGAAGTACTGGGTCATCATCGCCAGCATCACGAAGGACGCGAGCCCCATGACCTTGCGGACCAAGGGAAGCTCGGGGACGAGCTTCATGAAGCGCGGCGGGCTGTCGTCGAGTTCGGTGAGGTTGACCAAGGCGATCTCTGGCTGGGCCTTAGCCCACCGTCACGGGATCCGGCAAGAACTCATCGACGTCGACCCGACCGCGCCGACCGCGGGGAGTCGAGAAACTAGCTCTGCGCTCACCAGCCACGGAATTCTGGTGTTTCGGCAAGTTCACCTGCACGCCCCAAGCATGCGCGGGCAAGCGCGCCAACCACCGCCCAAGTATGGGCGGGCAAGGAGGAAGGGGGCCCCGCTTGGACTTTGTCCAAGCGGGGGGAGGAACCGGCGGGTTCCTCCATCACGGCAGTTTCTCGAGCTCGTCGCGGATCACCGACTCGAGGTCGGCCAGGCAGCTCTCGTCGACCTTGTCATAGGCCGCGACGATCTTCCCGTCGCCGTCGACCACGAACGAGAAGGGGAAATTGGGGTGGTCGTAGCTGCCCGCGGCTTGCTCGCCGCCGATCGCGACCTTCGCGGCGAGCTTGAGGTCGTCGACGATCTTCTGCACGCCCTCGGCCTCTTCGTCGGTCGCGATCGCGACGAAGGTCATCCCGTTGTTGCGGTACTTGCGGTAGAGACGGTCGAGATCGGGCAGCTCCTTGATGCAGGGCTTGCACCACGTCGCCCAGAAGTTCACCAACACGACCCGCTTGCGGTAGCCCGACGAAGAGATCGTCTTCTTGCCATCGACGCTGGTCAGCTTGAAGGACTTGAGCTTGTTGCCGACCTCGAGTTGCTTGCGGCAGCTGGTCTTCGCGGTGTCGCCGAAGACTGGCTTGGGCAGCGCCGGCCGGTCTTCCTCGGCCTCGCCCTTCTCCTCGGGATCGGACTCCGGCGCGTCGAAGTTGCCCGCCGCCTGGTTGTCGCGGCCGACCGAGCTCGCGCCCGCGTCCGCGACCGTGATGATGTCGGTCGCGGCAGCGCGATCACCTTTGTCTTTGGCGTCGGCCAACGAATCCATCGGAGCCGGCGACCCGCCGCCACCCGGAGCCTCCTCGATGCTCTTCTTCTCGCGGGCTTCGAAGAGCTCGTCCTTGGCGCCTTCGGCTGGCTCGGCGACCGGGACTTCGTCCTCGATCCTCGGCTGGGCCGTCGACTCTTCAGCCTGCGGCGCGCTGGTTGGCTTGCAGCCGATCAGCGCGAGGGTCACGAGCGCGAGCGAGAGTAGCGAGCGCGAGGTCGTCATCCGGCGCGCATGGTAGCGCAGGACTCAGGCGGTGGCAGCGAGCGCGCGCCGCAGGGCAGCCCAGAACTCGCGCAGCTCCTTCTCGCCGGCCGCGTAGGGCAGCAAGAGCCGCACGGTGTGATTGCCGGGCGTGGTCGTGAGCACACCCTCGTCGATCATCGCCGCGCCCAGCTTCTTGGCGCGCTGGTCCGCGGGCGCACCGACTTGCACACCGATCATCGAACCGAGCCCGCGGATCTCGACCACCTCGGCGATCGGATCGGCGGCCGCGATCGCGCGCAGCGTCGTGATCTGAGCGCCGGCCTTGGCCAGCAGCCCTTCGTCCTCGATCAGTCGCAAGGTCGTGAGCGCGGCCACGCACGCGACCGGGTTGCCGCCGAAGGTCGTGCCGTGGGTGCCCGGACCCATCGACTCGGCCAGCTTGGCGGTGGTCAGGCACGCGCCGATCGGGAAGCCGCCGCCGAGCGCCTTGGCCAACCAAATGATGTCGGGCTCGGCCGCGTCGCCGACGATCGTCTCCCAGGCCGACCAGCGACCCGTGCGACCGCAGCCCGCCTGGACCTCGTCGGCCCCGACCAGCGCGCCGTGGCGATCACAGAGCGCGCGGATCTTCAGCAAGAACGACTTGGTCGCCGGCCAGACGCCGCCTTCGCCTTGGACCGGCTCGACGAAGACCGCCGCGATCCGATCGCCCTGCTCGACGAAGGCCTGCTCGAGCGCGGCCTCGTCGTTGAAGGGCAGGCGCAGCACGTTCATCCGCGCGAAGCGATCGTCGGGCTCGCCCAAGCAGCTCACATAGGGGTCGCGGTAGGCCGCGTTGCCGGTCAGCGCGATCGAGCCGAGCGTGCGGCCATGGAAGGCGCGATCGAAGGCCACGATCACGTCGCGCCCGGTCGCGCGCAAGGCCAGCTTGATCGCCGCCTCGGTCGTCTCGGTCCCGGTGTTGGCGAAGAAGGCCCGGCAGTCGCCGAGCGGGAAGAGCTCGGCCAGCCGCGCCGCGAGCTGCTGCTGCGGCTCCGTGTAGAAGGTGTTGGCGACCGAGGTCAGCTTGGCGAGCTGGCCATGGATCGCCGCGGCCCAAGCTCGATGACCATGGCCGAGCACCGCACAGCCGACCCCGGCGACGCCGTCGAGGTAGACCTTGCCGTCGACGTCGCGGACCCGCAGCGCGCCCGGTTGATCGTCGCTGTCGAACACCGCAGCGTCGAGCATCAAGCCGCGGCCGGGATAGGTCGGCCAACGCAGATCATGGACTTCGGTCGTCATGGCGGCTGGTTTTCTCATACCTCACGGCCTCGGACCAGCAGCACGCCCGCGCCGATCATCAGCAGCGAACCGACCACCGCGCTCCCGCTCGGGACCACGCTCCAGCTGAGCAAGTCGATGCCGATCGCCATCGGGATCGCGGCGTACGCGACGATCGCGACCAAGGGCGCCGAAGCCCGCCCGTACGCCCGCGTCATCAACAATTGCCCGGCCAAGCCCAGCGCGGCCAGGCCCGCGATCTTCCAGCTCGCCTCGCCCAGCGCCAAGCCGGCCGGGAGCCCCCGAAATTCACCCTGGGCCAGCCCGGCAATCAACGCACACACCGACACGACGACCGTGAACCAGAACACCACGTTCTCGGCCGAGTCCGAGGCCGTCGCCTTGCGCACGGTGATGTGGGCGAGCGCCGAGCAGAGCGCCGCAGCCATGCCGGCGAGCACGGCCAGCAGCGGCAAGTCGGCTCGCATCGCTCGGTCGGGTCGCAGCACCACCAGCGCGCCGACGACCGCGACGACCAGCGCGACCACGGCGTTGCGACGGAGTCGCTCGGCCAGCATCGCCGGCGCGAGCACGGCGACCAAGACCGGCTGCAGCAGGTGCAGCACCGTGTACTCGATCATCGTCAGCGCGCGCAGGCTGTAGAAGTAAAAGCTCATCGCCGCGACCCCGTAGAGCGAGCGGGTCACGACCAGGCCCGGGGCGTTGGGCCAGAGCTTCTGCTTGCGCACGCGCAGCTCGGTCCAGACCCAGATCAACCCGGGCGCCGTCCGCCAGAACATCACCTCGCTGGTCGAGAA
>JAMHUH010000595.1:0-15632 GCA_035904925.1 Nannocystaceae bacterium | reverse complement strand
CTTCACCAGCGGCACGCAAGAGGGCCGGCCCATCGATCGCCTGATGGGCTCGATGGCCCAGGCCTTCGGCATGCAGTCGAACGCGCTGCTCGGCCAGCAGCAGACCGAGGCCCGCAGCTACTTCCTCGGCAACCTGTTCAACAAGGTCATCTTCGCCGATCGCGAGCTGGCCCAACGCAGCGCCAAGCACCTGCGCAAGGCCAAGGTCTTGCGCTGGGGCGGAGCGACCGGCGTGTTCGCGGCGGCGCTCGGGCTGGCGGTCTTGCCGGTCGGCTCGATGCGCAAGAACCAGGCCGTGCTCGCCAAGGTCGACGATGCCGGCGAGAAGGTCGCCGAGCACCAGGCCGACGAGGCCGCGACCGTGATCACGCTCGAGCGCTTCTTGCCGCTCTACGAGGTCGAAGAGGAGCTGCGCGGCTACGAGACCGACAGCACGCCGGTCAAGCTGCGCTGGGGCATGTACGAGGGCAACCGGCTCTACCCGCAGACCGAAGAGACCTTCGGCAAGGTCGGGCGCGAGGAGCTGATCATCCCCTTGATGGCCGATCGCGCCGACGTCCTGAGCCGCTTCGCGACCCGCTACGCCAACCCCGAGGACGAGCCGCCGCACGACGAGGCCGAAGAGAACTTCAACATCCTGCGCATGTACCTGCTGCTCGCCGGCGAGATCGGTGTCTACCGAACCGGGCTCAAGCCCGAGCGGCTCGAGGAAGAGCGGGCCAAGGAAGACGAGTGGCTGATCGGCCAGATCGCCCGCTTCTGGGCCCGCGCGCTGATCGTCACCGACGAGGCCGACAAGGCCAAGATGAAGGAGATCGCGACCGCCTGGGTTCGAGTCCTGCGCGAGAACCCGGAGCTCCAGATCGAGCTCGACCCCAAGCTGATCGCCGACGCCCAAGAGGTGCTCAAGCGCAGCGATCGGACCGAGGCCTGGCTGGCCGAGCTGATCCTCGAGTCGAGCAACACCGAGGGCGTGCGCGAGCTCGGTCTGCGCGACATGGTCACCACGCAGTTCTACAAGAACGACGACGTGCGGATCCGTGGCGCCTTCACCCGCGCCGGCTGGGAGAAGTACGCCCGCACCTACTTGGGTCGCCCGCCCGGCGACTTCGTCGGCAGCGAGTGGGTGCTCGGTCTGACCGAAGAAGAGGCCCGCAGCCGCCAGCAGATGCAGCGCCTCCGGCTGCGCTCGCGCTACTTCGAGCAGTACATCCAGGAGTGGAACACCTTCGTGTCGAAGATCTACATCGACACGCCCGACGCCCTGGTCGACTCGCTCAAGATGTTCCAGGACTTGTCGCGCGGGGCCAACCCGCCGCTCAAGGCCCTGCTGACCAACATCGCCTACAACTCGCTGCTCGAAGAAGAGAAGCTCGAGCCCGGCGAGAAGCCCTGGTTCCACTCCGAGAACCTCGCACCCGAGGTCGTGGCCGCGCGCAACAAGCTCGGGCCCTCGGGCGAGAAGATCAACTTCGACAACCTCGACGTGCCCAAGCACTTCGAATACCTGCTCTCCTTCGGCGTGGCCCCGACGCCGCCGCCCGGCGAGCCGCCGGTCGCCGCGACGCTCGAGATCGACGCCTACCAAGAGCAGCTCCAGCTGGTCCGCGACGCCATGCAGGCCGCGGTCGACGATCCGGTCGAGCTGCCCGCGCTCGGCAAGCGGCTCAAGTCCGCGACCACCGTGGTCAAGGGCCAAGTCGGTGGTCAGCACGAGCTGTGGCGGGCCCGCTTCGACGCGCTCTTGCTCCCGCCCTTCGACGCCGCCCGCGGCGTGGTCGAAGGTGGCGAGGCCCGCGGGCTCGGGGGCTCGTGGTGCAGCACGGTCTACTTCCCCTGGCAGGAGTCGGTCGCCGGCAAGTACCCCTTCAACCCCAAGGGCTACGACATGCCGATGTCCGAGTTCTCCAACTGGTTCAAGCCCGACGCCGGGCCGATCTGGGAATTCTACAAGCTCTCGTTGGCCGCTCGGATCGTCAAGAACGGCAACGTGTTCAGCATCGCCCCGGGTGGCAGCAGCTCGCTGACCTACAACTCCCGGGTGCCGCCCTTCTTGACCGACGTCGGCGACATCGGCTCGATCATGTTCCCGCCCGGCAGCGACAAGCCGAAGTTCGAGTTCGAGGTCCAGATCGACGGCACGCCCGGCGTCTCCGACATCACCTTGACCGTCGACGGGGCCAAGTTCACCTACCGCGGCGGCCCACAAAAGTGGGAGCGCATGGTCTGGCCGGGCGAGGGCGATCCGGGCGCGAAGATCAGCGCCAAGGGGCTCGGCAACAAGAGCGGCGACGTCAACAAGTCGGGCGAGTGGGGCTTTTGGCGGCTGCTCGGCGAGGCCACGGTCACCGGCTCGGCGGGGCAGCAGGTCTACAGCATCAAGTGGGACCTCGAGGACCAGGGCATCGGCGTGCTGACGATTCGGCTCAAGCCGGTCCGGGCCGAGACCCCGCTCTTCGGCGTGCCCTCGCGCGGCAGCAAGAACTACCTCGGCTTGTTCGCCGCCACCTCGGCCCCGCGCTCGGTCGTCAGCGGTCACGCTTGCGAGACCTCGGAGGCCGCGCCTCCAGCCGCGCCCGGGGGCAAGTGAAGTGAGCGTCGGTCTCTTCGGCAAGACGCCCTCGCAGCGCGACTTCGTCCGGGTCAACATCGGCAGCCCGGTCGTCGGCGCCTTCGACGAGTGGCTGCGCGAGAGCGTGATGAGCTTGCCGGAGCTGCGCGCTCACTTGCCGCCCGAGCCCTTGCCCTTCGTGTTTCGCGATCCCAAGGGCGGCGCCTACCTGATCGGCGTGATGAAGGGCAGCGAGGACGGGGTCGGGCGCGAGTTCCCGCTCGCGGTCTTCCACGAGTTCGCCGCGAGCGATCACGTCCACGACTTCTCCGGGATCCCGAGCGCCTACGCGGGCTTCATCGCCGCGGCCTCCGAGATGCTCGAGCACGTCGATCAGAGCGACCCGAGCCGCTGGCCCTGGATGCTCGATCAACTCCCGCTGCCGGCCCCCGGCGCGGTCCGGAGCGCGTGGACCCACGGCCACCGCGAGCTCGCTCGCATCTCCGCCGACGAATTGCTCGACCGGCTCTTCTCGCGCCCGACCGGCAACCCCGAGGGCGATCGCTGGCCCGACGACCACGCCTATGGGATGGGCATGTTGCTCAGCGCCTGTGCCCGGGTCGCCAGCCAACCGCCGCCACGCGGCTCGTCGATCACGCTCGACTGCCCGGTCACCTCCGACACCGAGCTGGTGTTCTGGCTCGAGCTGGCCCGACGCGCGCTCCAGTGGCCGGCGCCGCCGAGCTTCATCTGGTCCTACCGCCAGTATCGGCTCTTGCTCGTGCTCGGCAGCCCCGGGGCCAAGCTGCTCGGCCTGCTCGGCACGCCGGGCACCTTCGACGACAGCGTCTGGCCGATCATCCCCGACGACGAAGAGCACGCCGCCCGCGGCCAGCGTCTGCTCGATCCCCGCCGCCGGGCGATGATCGATCGACCCGGGCAAAATGGCATGATGCTGCTCGACTCCTTGGTCGGCTGATATGAACCAGCAGAGCTCACCCGCCCGCGATCGCGTCAACATCCTCTACAAGGATCACGACACCTCGCAGGAGAAAGAGCTGCCGCTCAAGCTGCTGGTCATCGGCGACTTCACCGGCGTCGAGGACCCCCGCCCGCTCGAGGAGCGCAAGCCGATCAAGGTCGACCGCGGCAACTTCGGCGCGGTCATGGCCGAGCACGGCCTGCGCCTGCGCTTCAACGCCCGCGACACGATCAGCGGCGACCCCAACAACACGCTCGCCGTCGATCTCAAGTTCTCGTCCTTCGCCGACTTCGGGCCCGAGTGGGTCGCCCAACAGGTCCCCGAGCTGCGCACCTTGGTCGAGCGGCGCCGCAACCTCGGCGAGCTCAAGGTCTGGTTCGCGGGCTCGCCCTCGCTGGTCGCCCGGATCGCGCGGGGCCTCGCCGACCCGGGCGTCCGCAGCTTCTTGCGCATCGAGCTGGGCCTGGCCGATCCCGGCAGCGGCGTCGTTCAACGCAACAGCCTGCTCGAGGGCGGCGACGACTCGGTGCTCGAGTGGGTCCTCGCGGGCGCCGAGATCGGTCCCGCGCACCCCGACTACGTCTCGCTGCGCGACGCCGTCGAGGCCTACCTGCGCGCGCGCCTGCCCGAGTTCCCGGAGCGACCCGCTCGCGCGGCCGAGCCCAAGCCCGCGCCCGAAGGTCCAGCCAAGCTCGAGTCGGAGGGCCCCAAGACCCCAGCCGCGATCCCGAGCGCCGGCTTGCTCGACGCGATGCTCGAAGATCCGGTCGTCGTCGTCGACTCGCGCATGCAGGCGGGCGAGCGGCTCCAGCCCGAGCAGATCATCGTCGACAAGCCCGGCGTCGACGTGTTGATCGTCGAGATCGATCGCATCGTCTCGGCCCAGGTCGACGCGATCTTGCACGACCCGAGCTTCCAGAGCCTCGAGGCCTCCTGGCGATCGCTGCGTTACCTGGTCTCGAACGTCAACTTCCGCGAGAACGTCCAGGTCCACCTGCTCAACTGCAGCAAGGACGACCTGATCGCCGACTTCGAAGACGCGCCCGAGGTCGCCAAGTCGGGCCTCTATCGGCTGGTCTACGCGACCGAGTACGGGACCTTCGGCGGCGAGCCCTACGGGGTGATCTGCTGCGACTACCAGTTCGACGCCGGGCCGGTCGACATGGCCCTGCTCTTCAGCTGCGCCGCGGTCGCGACCATGTCGCACGTGCCCTTCATCGCCAACGCGGCCCCGCGCTTCTTCGGCGAAGAGAGCTTCGACAACCTCGCCGTCTACGAGGACGTCCGGGCGATCTTCCAGTCGCCGCTCTACACCCGCTGGAAGACCTTCCGCGACAGCGAGGACTCGCGCTACATCGCGCTCTGCCTGCCCCGCTTCTTGCTGCGCGAGCCCTACCAGCGCCATCACGTCCACACCTTCAACTACGCCGAGCAGACCATCCACAAGCAAGAGTACCTGTGGGGCCACGCCAGCTTCGCGTTCTGCACCCGGGTCGCCGACTCCTTCGCTCGCTATCGCTGGAGCCCCAACATCGTCGGTCCGACCGCGGGCGGGGCCGTCGAAGGCCTGCCGATGATCGCCTTCGCCTCGATGCAGGGGATCGAGACCCGGATGCCGACCGAGATTCAGCTGACCGAGCGGCACGAGTTCGAGCTCAGCGAAGAGGGCTTCATGGGCTTGGTCTTCCTCAAGGGCACCGACAACGCGTGCTTCTTCTCGGCCAACTCGTGCCAGAAGCCCAAGACCTTCCAAAAGACGCCCGAAGGCCGCGAGGCGGAGCTCGGCGCCCGGCTCGGCGCGCAGCTGCCCTACATCTTCATCGTCTGCCGGATCGCCCACTACCTCAAGGTCCTGCAGCGCGAAGAGATCGGCCGCCACCTCGAGCGCAGCGACCTCGAGCGCGAGCTCAACGACTGGCTGCGCAAGTACGTGTCCGACATGGACAACCCGGCCGCGGCGGTCCGCGGCAAGCGACCGCTCCGGCAAGCGCGAGTCCAAGTCGAAGAGGTGCCGGGCCAGGCTGGTTGGTATCGGGCGCACCTGCTCTTGCGGCCCCACCTCAAGTACATGGGCGCCTCGTTCACGCTCTCGCTGGTCGGCAAGCTCGAGCGCGAAGCTGGGTCTTGATCGGATCTCCGCTTCACGAAGCGCGCCCAGCGAAGACCCGGGGCCAGCCAGCCCCGTGACAGGCATGTCGGGGTGCGCGGCTATCCCACCCATTGGACGCGCCCAGGAACGCCATCGAGTGAAGTTGTAGCGGCCGATTCACCCCGGATCGCGCTCGTCGGCAACGACCGATCTGGCTGTTTGCAAGCGCCCTTTCGGGTAGAGTGGGACCCTCGAAGACCGGCATGCGCCGGCCAGGAGCGTCGTGACGGATTCCACTCAGCACCACACAGGCGGCCCCCCTACCCCAGGTCCCGGTGGATGGCAGCAGCCGCCCGACATCTTGGGCACCGTCCTCGCCGATCGCTACAAGGTCATCAGCGTCCTCGGTGACGGCGGCATGGGTCGGGTTTATCTCGGCGAGCACGTCACGCTGCGCAAGAAGGTCGCGATCAAGATCCTCAAGCAGGAGTTCTGCCACGACCGGACCAACGTCGAGCGCTTCTTGCAAGAGGCCCGGGCCGCCTCGATGGTCCGGCACGAGAACATCGTCGACATCATGGACTTCGGGCAGGCGCCCGGCGGCTCGGTGTTCTTCGTGATGGAGCTGCTCGAAGGCAGCGACCTCTCGCAGCTGCTCAAGGAGATCGGTCGACTGCCCTGGCTGCGGACCCGCAACATCTTGTTGCAGGTCGTCCGCGCGCTCCGGGCCGCGCACGAGAACGGCATCATTCATCGCGACATGAAGCCGGGCAACGTGTTCTTGATCAGCCGCAGCTCGGCGACCGACTTCGTCAAGGTGCTCGACTTCGGCATCGCCAAGGTCGAGGACCAGTCGACCCAGGGCCTGACCCGCACCGGCGCGGTGTTCGGGACCGCCGGCTACATGGCGCCCGAGCAAGCGTGTGGTGATCCCGTCGACGCTCGCACCGACGTCTACGCGGTCGGCTGCATGATGTTCGAGCTGCTCACGGGCCGGCTGCCCTTCCCGGGCAACAACTTCATGCGCGTGCTGACGCAGCACATGAACGAGCCGCCGCCCTCGCCCCGCGAGGTCGCCCCGGACGCCGACATCTCCGACGAGGTCGAGACCATCATCCTGACCTCGCTGTCGAAGAAGGCGTCCGATCGCTTCCCCGACATGAGCGCGCTCGAAAAAGCGATCGCGCAGGCCAACGGCGAGGTCGCGACGATTCCGCCGACCAACCGACCGCGGACCAACAAGGGCACCGTGGTGCTCGGCGAAGACGCTGGGCCTTCGCCCTTCGCCGGCATGACCCCGGGCACCCGCCCGCCCTCGCTGCCGCCGGGCAACACCAACCCCGACGCGACCATGATGCTCGACGGCATGGGCGGCCACGCCTTGGCGGGCGGTGGCGCCAACGCGGGCGCGACCATGATGCTCGACGGCATGGGCGGCTCGGCGCTCGATGGCTCGGGCGCGACCATGATGCTCGACGACGCGGGCGCGGCTGCGCTGCGCCAGCCGATGCAGTCCGGGCCGATCACCCAGGGCTCGAGCCAGAGTCAGCCGATCGCGTCCGCGGCCAACGATGGCGCCAAGAAGAAGAAGCTCATGATGATCGGCGGCGGCGTGCTGGCGCTGCTGGTCTTGGTCGGCGGCTTGGCGATCGCCTTTGGCGGCGGCAAGGACAAGGACAAGGACTCCGACACCGTCGCGAGCAAGGACGGCGACACCAAGCCCGAGAAGAGCGACCCGCCCGTCGAGCCCGCCGCGGATACGGGCGCGGCCGCGGACTCGGGCGCAGTCGTTGCGGCGGACACCGGTGCGGTGGCCGACAGCGGCGCGGCGGCGGATACGGGCGCGGTGGCCGACACCGGCGTGGTGGCCGACACCGGCGCGGTAGCCGATAGCGGTGCGGCCGACTCGGGCGCAGTCGTTGCCGACACCGACGAGCCCGCCGACACCGACGCGCCGGAGATCATCGACGATCCCGATCCCGTCCCCACGAACACGACCAAAAAGGCCGAGGTCAAGGACGCGCTCGACGCCAAGGACGTCGCCAAGGGCTTGGCGCGGATCAAGTCGAAGGTGAGCAAGTGCAAGAGTCAGGGGGGCTTGCCAGGCATGAAGGTCAAGGTCAGCTTGAGCATCAGCAACGGCAAGGTGACCTCCGCCTCGGCTCGCCCGCCGAACACGAGCACCCCCGTCGGCAAGTGTGTCGTCGAGGCGGTCAAGACCGCCAAGTTCGCCAAGGCCAAGGCCACCAAGATCACCGAGGAGACGCTCACTCTCTGAGCGCGACCTCCCGAGCCGGGTTGCCGGCTGCTCGAGCATGAGCGCGACCCTACAGATCATCGACCCCGAAGGGAGGGCACGCGCCGTGCCCTTCGCGGGCATGCAGATGTCGCTCGGTCGTGCGGCGGACAACCAGGTGGTGCTCGACCACGCCGCGGGCGGCGTGTCCTCGCACCACTGTGTGATCGGACTCGATCCGACCAACACCTTCGTCATCCAAGACCGCGGCTCGACCAACGGCACCTGGATCGGCGAGCGCAAGGTCGAGGGCGCCACGCCGCTGCGGCCCGGCGCGCGCGTGTCGGTCGGCGGCTACCAGGTCACGCTCGAGCTGCCGATGGCCGCGACGCGCTCGCCCTCGCTCGCGGGCCTCGGTGGCCTCGGAGCGCCCAGGATCGCCATGCCGATGGCGCCGGTTCGCGGCCCGCTGCTGACCAAGACCGACGAGGAGCACGAGTACCGGCGCTACCGCGACCGCGTGACTCGCTACGCCACCGAGTGGGACCACAAGGGCCGGCCCTCGCGGCTGCTGCTGCGCGGGCGGATCCTGACCCGCTCCGAGACGATGCTCGACGCGGAGCACGAGCAGCCCTTCGACGATCTCGAGCGCAGCTTCATCCGGGCCAGCCGAGCCGGGGCCGATCGTGGTCGACTCGGTCGGATCGCGGCGATCGGTGGCGGCGCGAGCTTGGTGCTCGGGCTCGGCCTGTGGGCGGTGTTCGGCGGCAATGATGACGCCGAGGCCAGCCAGGTCGTGACCGTCGTCGATCCCGTGGTCGAGACCACGGACAAGCCACCCATCGTCGCGCCGGTGGTCAAGAAGGACACCGGCGTCGAGGTCGTCAAGAAGAAGGACTGGATCGACCACACGGTGATCCCGGCCGAGACGCTCCAGGACATCGCGCTGCGCTACAACGTGCCGCTGCCCAACCTCGTCCGCTGGAACGGCGTCGGCGAGGACGAAGTGCTCGAGCCCGGCACGATCCTCAAGGTCAAGGCCCAGAACCCGCCGCTGGCCTGGCAGCAGATCACCTACTCGCCCGAGCGGCGCGAGTCCTGGTCGAGCCTGGCCAAGCGCTTCGACGTCCCGGTCGACAAGCTGCGCGCCTACAACCCGACCCTGGGCGAGACCCTGCGCTCGAGCGACGAGCTGACCATCTGGATCACCCCACAGCCGCTCAAGCGGCGCGAGAAGGTCGAGATCCCCGACTTCACCGTTCGGCCCGACGCCTTCTCGATCGGGGCCCCGCACGACGGCCGGCTCGAGAACGCGATCCAATTCCCGGAGAACGACCAGCTCTACAAGCGGCGCGCGCCCAACATCATGTGGTGCGCCAGCTTCATGGCCGAGAACCTGCAAAAGGCGATCGCCACGTTCCGCTACCGCTACGAATTCGAAGGCGAGATGGTCGTCGCCGACATGAGCAAGAAGACCGGCGGCCACTTCGACCCGCACAAGTCGCATCAAGCCGGCCGCGACGTCGACATCTGGCTGCCCACGCTCAAGGGCGTCTACAAGCGCGACCACCTCGAAAAGGAGCGCAAGCCCTATTGGTGGGAGGCCGACTGGTTCGCGCTCTATGGCTTCTTGCAGGCGCTCGAGGAGACCGGCTCGGTCCACGCCGTGTTCTTGGACTGGAGCCTGCAAGAAAAGGTCTACGACGCCGCCAAGCTGATGGGCGCGACCGACGAAGAGCTCGACAGGCTGATCACCTGGCCGCGCCCCGCCTCTTCGCGCACGGCCCTGCTTCAGCACTCCGACGGGCACATCCGCCACATCCACGTCCGCTTCAAGTGCGGGCCCAACGACGTCGACTGCTCGAACGCCGTCAAGGCCCACGACGCCGGCGACTGAGCCTCCGCGCGTCTGTCGGCCTTCGGGTATTGTTCGGGAGTGTCGACCTCGAGTCTAGAGCTGTTGCGTTCGCGGATCTTGGCGAGCTTGGGGCTGACGCTGGCCGCCTGTGGTGTCGCCGACCCGGTCGACGACGAGGCTGGCGTCACCACGGATCCGAGTGGTTCGTCGTCGAGTGGTTCGTCGTCGAGTGGTTCGTCGTCGAGTGGTTCGTCGTCGAGCAGCGAGGGCTCGAGCAGCGAGGGCTCCGGCACCGAGGAAGAGCCCAACCCGACCGCCGAGAGCCCGGATGAGGGGTTCAAATTCGACATGCTCGAGCCCGATCTCGCGCCGCTCGGGGACTGCACGGTCATGGTCGGCGACGGCTCGCTGCTCGGCGATCACCCGGACTGCCCGATGACGCCCGACGAGGGCTGCGGGAGCGGGGTCTATCTCGGCTGCGTCGAGCTTCCGCCGGACCAGACCTGCGCCGAGCTGTGCCCACGCGGCGACTGCATCGCAGACTGGACCAACTGCCAAGGCGATCCTTTCTACGACACGCCGACCGAAGTGTGTGGGCCCTACCTGCTCGAGGGGATGTGCTGCTCGATCGTCCAGACCACGTGGCCCTGCAGCGACGGACGGCCCTTGGTGATCGCCGAGCACTCGCGCCGAGCCTCGCTGGTTCGAGGCGTCGAAGCGGCCGAGATCGACCTGGCTCGCTTCGCGGACTTGCCCCTCGCGCTGCGCCGTCGACTCGGTCAGCGCTGGGTCGAGGTCGCCCAGGCCGAGCACGCCTCGATCGCCAGCTTCGCTCGCTTCACGATCCAGCTGCTGGCCATCGCCGCGCCGCCCGAGCTGATCCGCGACGCGCTGGCGGCCGCGGCCGACGAGGTTCGCCACGCCGAGGCTGCGCTCGCGCTCGCCTCGGCCTTCGAGGGTCAGGCGCTCGACTGGGGTCCGATCGATCTCGCGGGCGCGCTCGCCGAGCCGCTCGATCTGGCCGCGCTGGTTCACGCCTGCGTGGACGAGGGCTGCATCGGCGAGACCCTCGCGGCGCTCGAGCTGCGCGTCGCTGCCGGCGAGTGCGAGGACCGGCGCCTCGCCGAGCTGCTCGTCGCGATCGCCGAGGACGAGCTGCGCCACGCCGAGCTGGCCTGGCGCTTCGTGAAGTGGGCCCTCGATCGTCAGCCCGATCTGCGAGCGGGCGTCGCCGAGCGCTTCGCTGCGCTGACGATCGAAGCGGCGGAGCCCGAGTCACTCGATGCTCACGAGCGCGAGCGGCTGCGTTCGCTCGGCTACTTGGCGACGGACGAGCGGCGTCGGGTCGAGCTCGCGGGCATCCGCGCGCTCTTGCGGCCCTGCGCCAACGCGTTGCTGGCCGCCTGACTCAGCGGCCTCGCAGGTGCTCGAGCAGCCAATGCTCGCGCAGCTGGGCCAGCTCGAGATCCACGTCGGCCTTGGCGTCGGGCTTCGAGAAGCTCCACAGCTCGTGCGGGTTGGGCTGGGCCGCGATCGTGATCTCGACCAAGCGATCGCGGCGAAACACGCTCAGCGCGACCTCGCCCTCGGCCTCGGCGATCCTGGCGTTGGCCTCGTCGAGGCTGCGCACGCGTGAGCCCGCGACCGCGACCGGCTCGTCACCGAGCATCAACGCCGCCGCCTCGGCCGGCGAGCCCGGCGCGATCAGCTCGACGCTGGTTCGTCCGCGCATGCCCGTCCACTCGCCCGCCGCACCCTCGCGCTCGCCGAGTCGCTCGGCCGCGCCGACGAAGCCCGCGCGCTCGAGCAGCTCGGGCAAGGGCAGCTCTTCGGTCCCGAGCACGTAGCGCTGGAAGAACCAGCCCATGTCCTCGCCGGCCTCCTCGCTGGCCGCGAGCACGATGTCGTCGAGCGTGATCGGGGCCGATCCGCTGGCCGGATCGCGCTTGGCCCAGAGCCGGCGAAAGAGCCCCTCGAGCGAGCCCTCGCGGTGGTGAGCGCGGGCCTGGAGGCGGAGCTCGAGGTCGAGGCAGACGCCGATCAAGTTGCCCTTCTCGTAGTAGCTGATCGTCGTCACGCCATGGTTGGCCTCGGGCTGGTAGGCCTTGATCCACGCCTCGCGCGAGAGCTCGGCGATCGGCGTGTGGTTGCGACCGGGTCGCTGCAAGTAGCCGTTCCAGGCGTCGGCGAGCCCGTCGAGGTAGCCCTCGGGCGTGACCAGCCCGGCCCGCAGCAGCCCGCGCGCCTCCATGGTCTCGGTGAAGCCCTCGTGGAACCACAGCAGGTTCGAATAGCTCTCGTGCGCGTAGTCGAAGGGCCCGAGCACGCGATCGTGGATCCGCTTGACGTTCCACAGGTGAAAGAACTCGTGGGCGATCAGCCGCTGCGCGCCTCGGTAGGCCGCGTCGTCGGTGAACGCGAAGGGCTGGACGATCATCGCCGTGCTGTCGTGGTGCTCGAGCCCGCCGCCGCCGACCCGATCGGCGACCAGCAAGAACACGTAGCGCTCGAAGGGCAGGCCGGCGAACACCCGGGCGAAGGCGCGAACGATCTTCTCGGCGTCGCGGGCGAGGCGATCGAGATCGGCGTTGCTGCCGGCCGGAGCCGCGAACGCGAGCTCGAGCTGCGCGCCCGCGACCTCGAAGCGACGGACCTCGATCGCGCCGAGCAGCAGCGGGCTGTCGGCCAGCTCGTCGTAGCTCCAGGCCGTGAACGCGAGCGTGCCCGTGTTCGAGCTCGGCGCGCTCGTGAGCCCGGTGTGGACCGTCCAGCTCGGCGGCGGCGTGACCTCGAGCGTCGCCGCGCGGCTGGTCTCGCCGACCACGTACATGAACACGCTGGTCCCGTTGAGCAGCGCGAAGCGGTCGTCGAGGTAGCTGGTTCGGACGCTCAGGTCGTCGGTGAAGACCTCGTACTCGAGCACGAAGCCGCGCTTGTGGTTGGTGATCGCCCAGGTCTGCTTGTCGACCCGCGCGAGCTCGAGCGCGCGACCTTGGCCGCCGAGCTCGTGGGCGTGGACCTCGTAGACATGCTTGCCGAAGTCGCGGATCAGGTACGAGCCCGGCGCCCAGGCGGGCATCGCCAACGCGGTCGTGGCCGCGGGCGCGTCGGCGACCTCGACCCGAACGTGGACATATTGCTGGGTCGGATCGGGCAGCGTCAGCGCGTAGTGAAGCGGCCCGCTCGCGGGCTTGGGCTTGCGCTTGGCCGCGCTCGCGTCACTCGGGGCGAGCAGCATGAACGAGATCACTACGAGGGACAGCGCGAGGGACAGCGCTCGGGACAGAGCCGACATCCCGCGCAGTCTACAGCCCCGACGCGTCGAGCGGCCCGAAGCTCGCCAGCTCGAGCTGACCGAGCGCGACCGTCCCGCTGGGCGCCGGCCCATGCCCCTCGTAGACCGCGAAGCCATCGACGTAGCCGCGCGGCACCCCCGGCTCGAGGTCGGTCTGCTCGTCGAGCGGGATCCCGAAGTCGAAGTGGTACTCGATCTGGTCGGGGTTCTTGGGCTCGACCTTCACGATCTCGAGCATCCCCATCAGCGTGGTCGGATCGAAGACCTCGAGCACCGAGGCCCAGTGCAGCTCGCCCGAGTTGTTGGCCTCGGCCACCACGACGATCTCGCGCGACTCCGCGAAGGCCCCGTCTTCGCTGACGAAGCCGAGCCTCGCGTCGAACTCGAGCCGGGGCAGGCACTCGACATAGATCGCGTCGGTGGGGCCCGGCGGATAGACCACCTCGGAGTCGACCCAGCGGACCTCGCCGGCTTCATAGTCGATCGTCAAGGTCAGCGGCGTGGTCCCGCTCCCGCCCGGCATGACCGTCACTTGGACGGCGTTGCTGCTCTGCTCGGTCCACGCGAGCTCGCTGGTGTGCTCGCCTTCGATCACCGCCAGGATGTCGGCCGCGCTCATGCCCGAGGGCGAGGGCGTGTCGGCCGACGCGAGGATCGTGATCGTCTCTTCGCAGTAGGGCGACGAGCTACCCAGACAGCCGGTCAGCGCGATCACGAGCCCAGCAACGAACGCAGGAGGTTTCGAGCGAGTCATGGCCATGTCACGAGTCTACGCCGCGTCGCGCAGGTCACGATCGACCATCGCAAAACTGTGGCAAGCTGCCCGCGATGCCGCCTCGTCGCGCCAAGATCCTCGGAACGCTCGGTCCTGCCAGCAGCAGCGACGCCATGATCGGCGCGCTCATCGACGCCGGCCTCGACGCCGTGCGCATGAATTTCTCGCACGGCAGCCACGCCGACCACGCCGAGCTCTATGCCCGGATCCGCGAGCAAGCCAGCATCAAGCGGCGGCCGATCGCCGTGCTCGCCGACCTCCAGGGCCCCAAGATCCGCGTCGGCAAGATCCCCAAGCCCGGCCTCCAGCTGGCCGACGGCGACGAGCTGATCTTGATCTCCGATCCCGCCGCCGAGCTGAGCGGCAACCGGATCCCGATCGACTACGCCCCGCTGGCCGACGAGGCCAAGGCCGGCGAGCGGATCTTGATGGACGACGGCGCGCTCGAGGCCCGGATCGTCGCGATCGAGGGCAAGGACATCCGCTGCGTCATGGTCACCGGCGGCCTGCTCGAGTCGCGCAAGGGCGTCAACCTGCCCGACTCCAAGCTCAGCCTGCCCTCGATGACCGACAAGGACGTCGTCGACCTTCGCTTCGCGCTCGAGCTCGGCGTCGACATCGTCGCGCTCTCCTTCGTCCGCCACACCCGCGACCTCGAGATGTGCCGCTCGATCATGCGCGAGTGCGGCCGCGTCGTCCCCCTGGTCGCCAAGATCGAGAAGCCCGAGGCGCTCGAGCCCGACAACCTCCCGGCCATCGTCGACCTCGCCAACGGCATCATGGTCGCCCGCGGTGACCTCGGCGTCGAGATCGGCCCCGAAGAGGTCCCGCTGATCCAAAAGCAGCTGATCAAGCTCAGCAACGAGAAGGGCAAGCTGGTCATCACCGCGACCCAGATGCTCGACTCGATGATCCGCAACCCGAGGCCGACCCGGGCCGAGGCCTCCGACGTCGCCAACGCGATCCTCGACGGCTCCGACGCCGTCATGCTCTCGGGCGAGACCGCCTCGGGCAAGTACCCGATCGAGTCGGTCAAGACCATGGACCGGATCATCCGCCGGATCGAAGAGACCGAGGAGTACTGGCGCGAGGCCCTGCCCGACATGAACCTCGGCCACACGACCAACGCGATCGCCCGCGCCGCCGTGACCAGCTCGCGCAGCCTGCCCGACTGCAAAGGCATCATCTGCTACACCGGCAGCGGCGGCATTGCCCGGCTCGTCAGCGACTACCGCCCGCAGGTCCCGATCTACGCCTTCACGCCCAACCCCGGCACCTACCAGGCCCTCGCCCTCTACTGGGGCGTCATCCCGATCCGCTTCTCGCCCTCCACCCCCAACGGCGAGAGCATCTTCGTCGACATCGACCACGCCATGCTCGAGCAGGGCCTCTTCCAGCGTGGCGATCGCGTCGTCATCACCACCGGCTGGCCGCTCAAGGCCGCGACCTCGGTCAACCTGCTCAAGCTCCACAAGGTCGGCGAGTCGCTCGTCTAGCAACCCAGCACGGTACCTCGCTTGGGATTTTCGGTGAGGGCGCGAAGCCCTCGTCGAAAAGACCAAGCGAGGTACAGGTACTGAAGTTCGCTTGCTCGCCCTCTACACTAAAATCGGCAGGTCGATGGTCTCAAACTTCTTGGCACAGGGGGGCCAGCCTACTCGGTTGAAAAATGGCCGTGACAATCGCGGATAAACCGATATGAATCCTGAGTTCGGAGTCGCGGATGTCCAGAGCTCCTTCATCGATGAAGCAATTCTGAAAATTGTATCCGACTGACCGCAGCCGATTGGCAAGGTCATTCCATGTTGGCTTGATATTCAGCAGCCAACTATGCTCGGTCGCTCGC
>JAMHUH010000594.1:0-1776 GCA_035904925.1 Nannocystaceae bacterium | reverse complement strand
GGAGCGAGGCGATCCTCGCGCTCGGCCGCCAGAAGGTGCTCGCCGTCGGCGCAGGGGCGGCCGCGGAGGCGCGATCGATCGCGTTCCGCGTGGGCCAGATCCAGGCCGATCACATCGAGCTTGCCGGGCACGTCGACGCCGCGATCGCGACGTTCGCCGAAGTGCTCGAAGGGGACCCCGGCCACTGTGGCGCGCTCACTGCGCTGGCCAAGATCGAGCTGAAGCACCCGACAGCGGGGCCACGCGTGCGGGCGTTGTTGGCGAAGGCGCATCGCACACGCGGTGACCACGCGCAGCTCGCGAGCGTGCTCGAGAAGGTGGCGACGTTCGATGCCCCCCCACCCGCTCTGTTGGCCGAGCTGGCCGACTTGTGGATGGGGCCGCTGGGCAACCCGGCCCGCGCGTGGCCACACCTCGCGCGAGGGTATGCGCTCGATCCGACGGGCGTCGACGGTGGCTTGTGCCGGCTGCGCTTGTTCGATCTGACGCGCACCGAGCCTGGGCGTGGCGTGGCGGATGGCAAGCGCCTGGTGCTCGCGCTGGTGGACATCGCGGGTTCGATCGCGAATGGCGGCGAGCGGCGCGCGCGTAAAGAAGAAGACCTGGTCGAGCTCGGGGCGCTCGGTGTCGTCGCGCCCGAGATCGTGCCCGCGTGGCGTAGCCTGCTGCAGGAAGATCCGAAGGACCTGGCGGTGCTCGCGCAGCTCGAGGCGTGGGGCCGCGAGACGCAGGAGCTCGGGCTCTTGGCCGAGGCGCTCGAGCACCGGGCGTCCTCGCTGCCGGAGAGCGGTCGCACCGAGGTCGAGCTCGAGCTCGCTGAGACGCTGGCGCAGGTGTCGGGGCGTGAGATCGAGGCGCTGCGCGTGTGGCGTGGGGTGCTCGCGCGTGAGCCCGATCAGGTCGCGGCCTTCGATGGCCTGAGCGCGCTCTTGGCGCAGCTCGGCCGCTACGACGAACGTGCGGTGTTGTTGGCCGAGCGCATCACGCGCGAGACCGGGGCGCGCGCCGACGAGCTGCGCTTCGCGCTGGCGCAGACGCGCTGGAGCGATCTGCAGGACGGCGCTGGGGCGGTCGACATCTTGACCGAGCTCACGATCGATCCGGTCGCGGCCGCGCCCGAGTCGATCGAGCTGCTCGAGGCGATCTGGAGCGAGGGTAGCGAGCGCCCGCGGGTGCACCGCCTGCTCGAGCCGATCTATCGCGCGTACGAGGACTGGGACAAGCTCGTCGCCCTCTACACGAGCACGCTCGAGCAGGACGATCACGAGCTCCAGGTCGAGTGCCTGACGAAGCTCGCCGAGCTCGAGAACGTGCGCCTCGACAAGCCCGAGGCGGCGTTTACGACGTTGCTGGCGCTGGTGGAGCGGCTCGATGATGGGTCGCCCGACTGGCCACGCCACCTGGGTCAGCTCGAGGCCTTGGCGGGTCGGATCGATCGTTGGGACGAGCTCGTCGATCGGCTCGAGGCGATGGTCGCGTTGGGGCGTGGCGGCGGCGTGTTGATGGCGCGCCTCGGGCGCATCCACGAGACCGAGCGCGCCGATCCGGAGCGCGCCGCGTACTTCTATGGCTTCGCGTTCGAGTACGACGCAGCCGATCTGGCGAGCCGCGACGCGTTGACGCGCTTGCTCGAGGCGGCCGAGCGCTGGGATGATCTGTCGCGCCACTACCTGGCCGCGGCCGAGCGCAACGAGATGGCCGAGCGCCACACGCTGCGCCTGCTGGCGGCGGCGGTGCTCGACGCGAAGCTCGACGACACGCGGCGCGCGCTCGAGG
>JAMHUH010000593.1:0-2396 GCA_035904925.1 Nannocystaceae bacterium | reverse complement strand
GCTGCTCGATCAGCCGCAGCGCGATGACCCGCTGGTATCGCGGGCTGAGCTCGGCCATGCACAGGTCGATGCGCTCGCGGGCGAGATCGGCCAGCTCGGCGTGGCCGAGCAGGTGCTCGGTGTCGAGGTTGCCTTCGAGGTCCATCCCGGTCGGCCAGGCCGTCATCCGCTTGCCCCGACGCAGGTGGTCGAGGCTGAGGTTCTTGGCGATCCGGACCAGCCAGGGCAGCAGGCCCTTGGTCTGCCATTGGAAGCGATGCAGGTTCTCGATCGCCCGCACGAAGGTGTCGGCGAGCAGGTCCTTGGCGAGCGTCGAGTCGCGGACCAAGGGCATGATCGCCGTGCGCAAGACCGAGTCGGCGTGGCGCCGGTAGAGGACCCGCAGCGCGCGGGCGTCTCCGCGTTGGGCCAGCTCGATCAGCGTCCGCTCGTCGAGCGCCTCGCCGGGGAGCGCTCGCTTCGGATGGATCGACTCGGTCAGGTCTTGCAGCACGCGAGCTCCTTTCTCGAATGTCTCGGTCTCAGTCGGCGGTCGGGCCAGCGGGCAGCACGACGATCTTGAGCTTGATCTTGAGCGGGACGCCGACTGGTCCGTCGAACTCGACCATGGCCGTCGCTTCGCCGACGCCCGCGATGTCCTTGGGCAAGGCGTTGGGATCGATGACGATGTGAAGATCGAGGTCCTCGGCGAAGACCAGATCGTGGGGATCGTCGACGACCCGGGCCCACCAGCGCGAGCTCGTCGGCCCGGTCTCGCCCGAGCGGGCCTCGATCGACTCGGGCCCGATCGGGGCGTCGAGTTCGGCGTCACAAGCGAGCGCGGACGAGAGCGATGCAGCAACCAGGCAATGACGGATCTTCAACATGTTCGAGGTCTCCAGAGGATTCAGGGGTCCGCCACGGGTGGCGGACTCAGTTCATTCAGAGGGACACGCGCTGGACGGCTTGTCGGCCCGCCAGGGCGCATAGATGCGGGCACGAAGCTCGGGCTCGAGCGACTCGGCCCGCTGATCGAGCGCGGCGAGGCGCAGGGCCGCGTCGGCGCAGCGACCTTGCTCTTCGAGCAGATCGACGCGAGTGCAGAGCAGATTGATGTGGGTCTCGTCGTCGAGGGTCGCCGCGCGGGCTTCGGCCGCGTCGAGCCGGGCCTCGCCGCTCGGATCCCCGAGGCTGACCAGGACCAAGGCGGCGCTCGACTCGATCTCGAGCGCGAGCTCGGCGGGGACCTCGGGGCTGCGATCGAGCTCGGCCAAGGCTCGCGTCGCCCAGTCGCTGGCTTGGGCCTCGCTGCCGACGTCGAGCGCCAGCGCGACGCCGTAGTTGAGCGCGCGCAGCCGGGTCTGAAGATCGCCGTGCAGCCGGGCGACGCGATCGAGCCGGGCGAGCCCGCTCTCGTCGCTGGTCTGGTAGGCGATCAGGCCGAGGTGGTAGTCGAGGTTGAGGCTGACGCGATGCCGCTCGGACACGCCGGCCTCGGCCAGCGCCGCGGCGGCGGCCAGATAGCTGGTCTTGGCCAGCTCGAGCTCGCCGCGTTGTTGATGCAGCGTGCCCAAGTTGATTAGCGCCCGCGCGACCGCGATCGGCCGACCGGCGTCGGCGTAGATCGCCCGCGCGCGCTCGTGGTGGATCGCCGCGAGCTCGAGCTGGCCGCGGGCTTGCTCGATCAGCGCGCGGGCCGACTCGAGGTCGCCTCGACGGGGATCGGCGGCGTCGAGCCCGAGCGCGTGGGCGATCGGCTCCGCGCTCTCGAGGTAGCTCGCGGCCAGCTCGGGCTGCGGCGCTCGACCGGGGGCGATGGCCGCGAGCGCCCGCCAGAGCGCGACGTTCAGCAGCGCGCCGCGATGGTTGGCTGCGATCGCCTGGGCCTGCGCGTCGGCCAAGCTGACGAGCGCGAGCTCGGGCTCGCCCGCGATGACCAAGACCTCGCCGCGAGCCTCGAGCGCCTCGGCGCGCTCGACCGAGTAGGGCCCGGCGTCGATCGAAGTGGCCCGCGCGAGCGCAGCGTCGGCGAGCGCCCGAGCGCGATCGAGATCGCCGAATTCGGCCGCTTCACGGGCGGCGGCGGCCATCCCCGCGACCTCGCGATCGAGGCGTGGATCGGGCTCGAGCGCGCAGTAGTTGGCGTGCGGCGGGATCAAGCGGGCGAGCAGATCGGGCAGGTTGGCGAGCGTCTGCGCGTTGGCGTCGGTGAGGATCAGCGCGACGCTGCGATCGAGCGCGACCAACCAAGCTTCGTGACACAGGCGCTGGCGCGAGTCGGGCGCGGGCGCGAGCTCGGCCTCGCAGTGGCTCGCGGCCGAGCGACGCCAGTCGCTGCTCAGCCCGTCCAAGCGAGCCAGCGCGAGCCGGGTCGCGTCGGGATCGATCGGCGCGAGCTTGCCCAGCACGCCTCGGCG
>JAMHUH010000592.1:0-11873 GCA_035904925.1 Nannocystaceae bacterium | reverse complement strand
CGCAACACCACCCTGTGCGGAGCACGGCTGACGATCCCCTGTTCGTTTTCCACAGGCCGTCGATGTGTTCGAGAAACTCTTTTGGGTGGACCTCCTGAAGGTCGGATTGGGGTTGGAGCGAAGGGAAAAGGTCGAACACACAATCGACGACCAGCGTGGGGCGGACAGGTCGCCACGATCCCACCTGGGACACGGTAGGCTCACCGGTTTGTGGCGCAGTAGGGGCCCTGACCGGGTCCATGAACCGCGGTGGCGAGGTTGTCCCAGCCACGACGTCGTAGCGCTCGACGTCGGGACCAGGCACGCCACGAACAGCCTACCTTGTGGAGAATGACGGAAGAGAAGGCCCGAACGGCGCGACGCCGCTCTGTGCGAGCGCACGGCTGAGGATCCCTTCCATCGCGGCTTTGGTGGTTGGAGTAAAAAAGGTCGAACACATCGACGGCTGTGGAGGGCGACAGGTCGCCACGATCCCACCTGGGACACGGTAGGCTCACCGGTTTGTGGCGCCGTAGGGCATCGGAGAGGGTCCTTGACCCGCGGTTGCGTGGTTGGCCCAGCCAAGGACCCTCTCCGATGCCCTACGGCGCCAGACAAACCACGAACAGCCTACCTTGTGGAGAATGACTGAGGAATGAGCCCGGATGGCGCAACACCACCCTGTGCGGAGCACGGCTGACGATCCCCTGTCGATCCACGTTTGGTCGTCGATGTGTGTGTTCGAGAAACTGTGGGTGGCTTCGACCTCTCGAGAATGGAGATTCGAGATGAACGGAATCACTGGGCCGAGAGCGCTTCGAGGCGATCGAGCAGGGCCCTGCCCTTCGCAGCATCGCACATGAACACGTAGGCTGCCCAGCCCTTAAGTTGATCGAGGCTCTCGCCTTCCTTGCCCGGCTTGCCTTGCTCGCGATTGTGAATCGCGGCTCGCAATTCACGGATCATCTTGCGAGGCACGCGAGCCGAGGGCACGCCCTCGGGCGCCGCGTTGACGACCAGGCCCGTGACCTTTTGCCGGCCGCCCGAGCGCATCACCCGAGTCTTCTTCTCGTGGATCCTGAAGCCCTCGGCGCTGGTGATGGCCTCGACCGCCTTGCGCAGGCGCGCGACGGGGACCTTGCCCGTGCCGTGGTAGGAGAAGGTCAGATCGTCGGCGTAGCGCGAGTAGGTGAACCCGAGCTTGCGGGCGAGACCGGTCAGGCGCGCGTCCATGTGCAGGACCAGCGCGTTGGTGATCGAGGGCGAGGTCGGGGCGCCCTGCGGCAGCGAGCGCGAGCCGATCGCGACATGGTGAATCCGACCGCCGATCTCGATCGCCTCGCGCGGGCTCTCGGTGCAGAGCAGCGCGAGCACGGTCGCGACTTGCTCGCCGTAGCCGGCCTTGCGCAGCAGCCCCTTGACCCGACGCATGTCGATGGTCGGGTAGAAGTCGTGCAGGTCGAACTTCACGACCACGCGCGCGCCGGCGTGCACGCTCGCGTTGGTCAGCGTGCTGCGCCCGGCCATGAACCCGTGCGCGGCCCCGTGGACCGGGAGGTGCTCGGTGATGTTGCGGGCGATCCAGGTCTGGACGCGCTTGAGATCGGGCTTGGGCGCGCTGATCAAGCGGACGCCGCCGCTCCGCTTGGGCACGTTCCAGCGGTGGTAGTGGGTGCCGGTGTCGACCTCGCGGTGGTAGGTCAGCCAGCGCAGGCGCGGCATGGTCAGGCCGAGCTTGTCGGCCAAGGCCTGCGCGTCCTTGATGTCGGGGGTCTGGTTCTCCTGCCGCCGCGCCTCGGGCTCGGCGATGTCGTAGCGATCGAGGTCGGCGGTGTCGTGGTACCAGACGCCGATGCCGAGGTGGACGAGGTGGTTGGCCCGATAGACCTTCCAGGCCGCGGCCATCAGCTCGCGTCGGACCTTGCGCTCCTCCTCGCGCTTGGCCTTGAACGCCTTGCGCTGCTTGTCGCTGAGCGTCGAGGTGTCGACGTCCTCGCGCAGGCCTCGTCGCGTGAGCTCGGCATCGACCCAATTGCGGATGCCGCCGGCTTGGGCGATGTCGGGCCACTTCGGCAGGTCTTCGCCTGCGGTCTTGGTTGTGCTGGTGTCGGCCATGGCGTGTGTTCCTGGAAGCCTCAGACCATCTCGGCCGCGCTGGCATCGATGAAGCCCTTGGCGCCGAGCGCCGCGAGCCGACCAAAGTACTCTTCACGGGCCGCGTCGACGTCGGCGAAGCGCAGCCGGTGCATCCGCATGTCGCCGGGCAGCGAGCCCCAACGGATCACGACCTCGCGGTCGTCGAGCGAGAGCCGGTAGGTCAGCGATCCGGTGTTCGCCTGCCGCCGGATCAAGGTCCGGGTCTCGGCCCGGATCAGCTTGCGGCCGGCGGGGGTGTTGCGAGCGCGCTCGAGCTCGGCCTGCTGGCGCGAGAAGAGCAAGCGAAGGGCGATCATCGGCACGGTCGGCCCCTCGCGCAGACCCGAGCGACGGAACTGCGAGCTCGTGCAGGTCGCGTCGACCGTCCGGCCCTCGCGGTCGATCGTGAACGAGGTCCGGTAGGTCCGGTGCGCCTGCGGGTCCTCGACCTCGCCCTCGATCCGGGTGCCCTCGCCGCCGAGATCGTGGACCTTGGTCAAGCGCACGGCCTTGGGTGTGTCGAGCAAGCGGTGCGCTTGTTCTTCGCGCTCGTCCCGATAGCGCAGCGCCTCGGCCGAAGGCGGCGTGGCCAGCAGCGAGCGGCCGACGTAGGTGTCGTGGCCGAGATCGTGGACGATCGTGCCGCGCTGCATGTGATGCAGGATGGCCTGGCGAACCTGGTTGCGGGCGGTCTGGCTGCGGCTGGTCTGGGTCGCGGCGACCAGCTCGTCGAAGCTGCGGCCGCGCGGGTTGGCGGCCAGCTCGGTCTCGACCTTGCGGGCGAGCAGCTCGTCGACCTCGCCCGCGACCAGCAGATCGAAGGTCGAGATGCCGGCCCAGCCCGAGTCGGTCCAGCCCGAGAGCGCCAAGGTCAGCTCGGCGTCGCCGAGGTCGAGCACGTAGTAGGCGGGCAAGCCCGCGCCGACCAAGCGAACCTTGACGCTGCGGGTGTGGGGCAAGAGGCGGGCGAGCACGCTCAAGCGCTGGCGCCCCCAGGTCCGCACGACCACCGGCTCCTTGCCCTCGTAGACCGGACCGGTGCCCGCGATCACGAGGTCCCAAGGCTCGAGCACCAAGCGCGGGACCTCGCCCGGGACCAGCTCGAAGCGCAGCGCCCGAGGCGAGGTCTTGGCCTTGCGCATGCGCAGGGTCAGCAAGACGTTGTAGAGGTCGATCGGCGCGAGCTCGAACTCGCGAGCCGGCAAGGTGGTCGCGGCCTGGACCTGACCGAAGGCTCGCAGCCAGCGCAGCGGGACCTGGATGTCGCGCTCGCGCAGGCTCTCGCCCTCGACCGCCGAACCGGGGCCGAGCGCCAGGGTCGAGGTCCGGTACGAGCGAAGCTGGGCGATGCCTCGCAGCAGCTTGTCGTCGAAGGTCAGGTAGGTGGTGCCGGCCGCGACCGCGTTGGCGCGGTAGGCCGCGCCCGCGTGGAGATGGAGGCGGGCGTAGGCCGACTCGTCGGTCGAGAACACCTCGAAGCTGACGCCGGCCTCGGTCACGGTCACGACCGGATCGAGCGGGCTCTCGGTCTTCGCGACGACGCCGTACTTCTCCTCGAGGTACTGCTTTTGCGCGACCCAGACCTCGTTGCTGACCCGCTTGCCCTGGGCGATCAGGTAAGCGAGGTAGTCGGCGCGATCGCGGGTCTTGAAGCGCAGGTCCGAGGCCAGCACGTCGGCGACGGTCAGCAGCGCGTCACGAACGACGCCGGGGCGGACGAGCTCGGCGTTCACGCTGGCCCCACGGACCTCGTCGGTCGGCAGGCTCAGCCGGAAGCTGGTGTCGTCGGTGACGGGATCGCTGGCGTTGGCGTAGCGCAGCTTCACTTCGGCGACGTCGGTGCTCATCGTTGGGTCTCCTTCTCACCACGGTTGGCCGTGGTCGTCTTGCCGCGCTGGGCCCGGCGCAGCGCCTTGAATGCGGCCTTGCGGACCGCTTCGTCCTCGCCCTTGCGATCGAGCAGGCCTTGCAGGATGGCGGTCGCCCGCGTGGTCCCGAGCCGGCCGAGCGAGGCGATGGCGATCAAGCGGGCCGGGTCCTTGCCCGTCCCCTCGGCCGCGACGCCGAGCGTGTCGAAGCGAGCGTCACCGAGGATCACGGGCAAGCCGAGGCGCCGCCGCTCGGCGGTCTCGAGCAAGGCCGCGCCTCCACCCGCGCGCAGCGTGGCCTCGACCAGCGGCGCGACGGCGACCTGATCGCCGACCGCGAGGCGATCGAGCACCTCGTTCGAGCGGGCGCCGGCGAGGGCCGCGACCGCGGCACCGGCCGCGACGCGGATCGAAGCGTCGCGGTGGACGAGCAGCGGCTCGATCCGAGCGACGTCGCTCGCCTCGCCGCGGCTGCCGAGGTAGCGCAGCGCCTCGCGCAACACGACGATCGGCTCTTCCGGCAGGTTGGTCCCGAGCACGGAGCGGGCCGCGTCGAGCACGTCGACCCCGACTCGTCGCGCGGCCCACAAGCTGGCTCGCCAGGCTCGCGCCGCGTCCTCGCGCAGGCGGACGTCGACCGAGGCGGCCGAGCGACCCGCTCGCTCCGCGGCTTCACGCCACTGCTTGGCCGAGCTGCGGACACCCGCGGCCACACCCGCGCCGAGCCGATCACGAACCGACTCGCCCGCCGCCCCTGCGATCCAGGCCGCGTCGGCGCGCGCGGCCGCTTCGTCGCCAGACAGCAAGGTCACCAGCGAGTTGGGGCACTCGTTGCGGCGGACCAAGCCGCGACGCAGCTGCTGACGAACGCCGTCGTCGGCGATCTCGCCCATCCGCGCGACCAGGACCTCGGGGTCACCGTGCTTGGCCAAGAAGCCGGCCGCGGGCCCGCTGATCTCGGCGTAGGTGCTGCGCAGGGCCAGCAAGGCGGTGCGCGTGCGCTGGCTCGGGAACACCCGCTCGAGCGCCGCGCGAGCGGCCCCACGCAGGTTGCTGTCGGGGTCCCCGAGCAGCTCGGCGAGGACCGACTCCGACTCCTCGCGGCCGAGCTCACCGAGCTCGGCCACCGCTCGCTGGCGGACTTGATCGGGCTCGAGTCGCTCGCGGGCGATCCGCTCGATCAAAGTCCGGCTGCGCTCGTCGCCAGCGCGGCGCAGACCCGCGAGCGCACCGACCCGAATCGACGAGTCACCCTGCTCGGCCGAGCGCTCGACGAGACGACGAACCCGATCGCGCGCCTCGACCTCGCTGTTGGGCGTGGCGTCGAGCCGACGAAGCAGCGCGCCGAGGGCCTCGACCGCCTGCGGGGCGAGGGCACGATCATCGGGCGCGAGCTCGGCGTCGGGATCGAGCAGCGGCTCGAGATCCTCGAGCGCTCGCGGATCACCCAAGGTCCCGAGGGCCAGCACGGCGCGGCGTCGCTCGACGTCGCTGCCGGCCTTGAACACCAAGATGAGTGGTTGGAAGGCCTCGCGTTGGCCTCGCGCGGCCAAGCCCTCGGCGGCCGGCAAGACCAGCTCGCGTCGACCGGCCTTGACCGCGGCGACCAGGGGCTCGAGCGTGGCGCCCTCGACCCACTCGGCCCGGAACGCCAGCACCTCGCACGCGGCGATCCGGACCAATTCTTCGCGGTCCTCGAGCAAACGAGCGAGCAGCGGCTCGGCGCCTTTCGAATCGACGTCGCGCAAGGTTCGAGCGACGCGCTCGCGCAAGCTGGCGTCGGAGCCCGCCGCGATCGGCTCGAGCCAGGCGAGCGCGAGCTCGTCGTGGAAGCGGACCCGCTGGACTCCGTTGGCCAGCCGCTGCGCGGGGCGACCCTCGTCAGCAGCGATCGCAACCAGGGCTTCGAAGGCGCGCGCCCGCAGGTTCGCGTCCTCGTCGGCGGCGAAGCGCAGCAGCACCGGAGCCGCCGCCGCGTCGCCGATCCGCCGCAGCGCGCCAATCAGCGCCGAGCGGTCGGCCGTGCGATCGGGATCGTCCTCGAGCCGGGCGGCGATCGCCTCGGCCGCGGCCTTGCGGTTGGCAGCGACGAGCGTCGGCTCTTCGCCGGCGGCCTGCGACTTGCGGACCAGCGCGAGCGAGACCAGGGCCTCGACCGCTCGCGTCGCGATCCGCTGGTCTTCGGTGCGCAGGAAGCCGACCAGGATCTCGACCGTGCGCAGATCACCGCGACGGGCCAGGGCCGACGCGGCCTTGAGCCGGAGATCCTCGTGGTCGCTCTCCATCGCTCGCAGCAGCGCGCTGGCGACCCGCTCGTCGCGGGCGTCGACCAGGCGATCGACGACCGAGAGGCGCAGGTCGGCGTGCTGGCTGTCGAGCGCGACGAACCAGGGCTCGAGGCTGTCCGACTCGAAGAGCTTTTGGATCTGCAAGAGCGCGTGGGTGCGGACCTCGGCGTTGGGCGCATCGACGCCCTCGAGCGCCATCGCCCGGGCAGCGGCGACGACCTCGGCCGGACGCGAGGCGCCCGCGAGCGCGAGCCCGACCAGCTCTTCGATCGCCGCCTTGCCGACGTCGGCAGCCGACGACTGGAGCGCGAGCCCGAGCGGCTCGACGGCGCCTTCGCTGTAGAGCCCGCGCAAGGCCACGACCGCGGCCCGACGCACGAGATGGTTGGGATCGCTCAGCGCTCGCCGGAGCACCGGCAAGATCGAGTCGCGGCCGACCTCGGGCGCGTCGGCCAGCTTGCCGAGTCGATCGATCGCGTCACGCCGAACCCGATGGGTCTCGTCGGCGGCTCCGGGCGCGGGCGCCTGGCGGACCAAGCCCGCGTAGGTGCCGAACACCAGCTTGTGGATCTCGGCCAGGTCCGGCGGCGGAGCCTCGCCCGCGGCGTTGCGGGGGCGCAGCTCGGTCACGCCGGCGCGCATGGCCGGGCGCAGCTCGGGCTTGACGGTCGCCGCGAGCTCGCGGGCGCTGCCGATCAGCCGGCGGATCCAGCCAGTCCTGCGGCCCTGCTCGCGCTCGCCGTCCTCCCAGTTGGTCTGCGGGACCGTGGTCACGCCCTCGACCTTGGGACCCTTGAGCCGAGCCGACTCGCGCCAGAACGCCTGGGCCTGAGCGCGCAGCGAGAGCACGCGCGCGGCCGCGTAGCGCAGCGAGGGATCATCGCTGGCCAGCGCGTCGACGATCACCCGCAGCCGAGCCGCGCGCTCGGCCTCTTCGGGCCACTTCTTGAGATCGGCGGCCTTCTCGGGCTTGGGCGGACCGACCAGCTCGGTCGCGAACTCGAGCAGCTTGTCGCTGTCGAGCCGCTCCTCGAGCGCGCGGGCGGCCACGTAGCGGATCTCGGGCTGCGACGACGCGAGCGCGGCGGCCAGGAGATCGGGCGCCTGGCCGTTGCGGACCCGGGCGACGTCGCGGGCGACGACGATCGCGAACACGAGGTCCTGAACCTCGCGGTCGCGATCTTCGAGCCCACGCAGCAAGCCGCGCGAACCTTCGCTGCCGAGCGCGGCCAAGCTGAGGATCGCGCCCAGTCGGATCGGTCGGTGCTCGTGGGCCAAGGTCCCGACCAAGACCGGCACCGCACGCACGTCGCCGAGCCGGGCGAGGCCCTCGGCGATCCAGCTGCGGACCGCGAGGTCGCCGTGCGAGAGGGCCGAGAGCAGCACCTGCGTGTCCCGAACCTCGCACGCGGTCGCGAGCCCGCGACCGGCCATCTCGCGCACGATCGGATCGGCGTCGTCGAGCAGCTCGACGAAGAAGCCGATGCTGCCGCGGTCGCCGACGTCGGCCATCGCTCGAGCAGCCCGCTGGCGCAGCCCCGGCGAGGGCACGTGGGGATCGCTCTGCGGGATGGTCAGCAGCGCCCGCATCGGGCTGATCGCCCGATCGTCGCGCCGCTTGCCGCAGAGCTCGGCGGCCTTGACCCGCAGCCCGTAAAAGCGGCTGTTGAACGCCTGCGTCCAGGCGTGTTGGTCCTTGGGCAAGAGCTTGTCGATGCTCTCGATCGCCCGCTCGAACACCTCGAGGTGCTCGTCGTCGAGCAGCTCGATCAAGCGCTTGCGGACCTCGTCGGCGGGGGCCTTGCGAGCGCCCTCGGCCCCGAGCGCGCGCACGCTCGGGCGCGGCGAGTTCATGGCCGCGGCGTAGACCTCGGCGCGATCCTTGTAGCGCGCGACTCGGTCCTTGTTCTTGGACTTGGTCAGCGCCTCGAAAGCAGCGGTCCCGACCTTCGCGTCGGCGTCGGCGACCAAGCTGATCAGCAGCTCGTCGGCCCAGGCTTCGGCGAGACGATCGAGCTCCTCGACGACCTTGAGCCGGATGTCGGCGTGGCGCGAACGACCGCCGCGGGTCAGCGGGGTCTGGGGCGCCTTGCTGTGCCAGGCCCACAAGGTTCGGAACGCCTCGCCGCGGACCTTGGTCGCCTCGTCGTCGAGCGCGTCGCCGAGCAGGCGATCGGCCTTGTCGGCCAGCTGCGCGTCACCGCTGCGCTTGCCCTTGCCGCCGAACTCGACCAGGATCTGCAGCGCCCGCACGCGCATGTCCTCGCTCGCGGCCCCGAGCGCGAGCTCGGCCAGATCGAGCGCGCCCGCGTCGGCGCGATCCGAAGCGAGGGTCTGCAGCGACTCGAACACCGCGGCGCGCACGGTCGCGTCGGGGTCGTCGAGCAGCCACTGGAGCCGCGCGGCCAGACGATCGTCGTCCGGCATCGCGAGGATCCCGATGAAGAGCGCGTCGACCAGCGCCCGGCGAATGCCGACGTCGGGCTCGCGCGAGAGCTGCAAGAGCGCGCCGGTCGAGCGCGCGTCGCCGAGCACGGCCAGGCTCTTGGCCCCGCGCAGCGCGGTGTCGGCCCGGCGCGAGGCCATCGCGGCGAAGAGCGGCTCGAGCTCGGCCTCGCTCGGCTCACCGCCGCTCGGCATGATCTGCCCGCCGAGCTTGACCAGCCGAGCGAACTCGGTCTTGAAGGTGCCCTCGAGCTTGCCGAGCAGCTTGGGTCGGCTGGCGAGCGCGAGCAAGAACGCGGTCTCGCGGACCTCGCCGTGCTCGTCGTCGAGCCCGTCCTCGAGCAGGTCGCGACCGGTCGGATCTTCGGGGCCCGCGACCTTGGTCCGGCCGAGCTCGTAGACGCCGAGCAGCGCGGCGATGCGGATGTCGGGCGGGCCTTGCTCGAACGCGGTCCGCAGCGGCGCCCGCGAGCCGACCGGCTCGATCGCTCGCAAGGCCGCCAACGCGGCCACGCGGACCGTGTCGGCCCCATCGCGCAGCTTCTCGCTGACGAGCCCGGGGACCAGCGGCGAGATCTTGCGCAGCGCCGGCAGCTCCTCGACCGCGAGCTTGCGCAGGTCGGCGTGCTTGCTGGTCAACGCGGCGCGCACGGGCGCGAGCGGGGTCTCGGCCTCGATCGTCTTCAGGGCCGCGAACGCAGCCTTGCGCACGCTCTCGGCGTCGTCGCCCAGCGCCGTGCGGAGGTTGGGCCGGCTGCGGCGACGCATGCCGGTCGCCAGCGCCTCGGCGGCGAGCTTGCGGATCTCGGGCTTGGCGTCGTTGGCCAGCGCGCGGTCGAGCAGCACGCGAGCCGAGTCTTCGGGCAGCGTCGCGAGCTCGGCGATCGCCGCCGCGCGGGTCTCGTCCTTGCGCACGCCGAAGTCGGCCGCGAGCTTGGCGAAGTGCGACTCGATCCGATCGATGTCCTCGTTGGGCGAGCCCTCGGCGTCGAGCTTGATCAGGTGGAGGCGTCGCTTCGCGTCGACGACCAACAAGGTCCCGCCCTTGGCGTCGTCCTTGGCCCGATAGGGGCGCAGCCACGCGGCCGCGTGGACCTTGAGGTTGGAGCCGAGCTCGACCGTCTTGGGCTTGCGTCGGGTGTCGTGGATCCAGGCCTTGACCAGCCCGTCGCGCCCGACCGAGAGCAGCCGGCGGGTCAGGTCGCGGCCGGCTTCGTCTTGCAGCTGCAGCCCGAGCACGAGCCCCGCGATCCCGCCCGTGTGCGCGTCGTCGTTGGACCGGTTCTCTTCGTCGGCTGCGCCCTCGAGGAAGGCGACGCGGATCGAACCATCGGCGCAGCCGACCAGCACCCGACCGTCGCCAGTGAAGTCGAGCGCCGTGATCCCGCCCTCGCCCAGCGGCATCTCGCGGGCCTCGCCCTCGAGCTTGGCGCTGGCGAACACCCGCACGACGCTGTCCTCGCCGCCGGCGGCGAGCTTGCCCGAGCTGGCGTCGAAGGCGACCGTGCGCAGCGCTCGATTGCTCAGCTTGCGCCGCTCGATCGGGGTCAGCGAGCCCTTCGTGATCGCATAGGTGGTGAGCTGGCCGGACTCGTCGACGACCGCGAGCGTCTCGCCCTTCTCGTCGCTGGCGAGCGCCGTGATCGCGACGTGGATCCCATGCGCGTGCTCGAGCGTGCGGGTCGGGGTGTCGCTGCCGCAGTCCCAGCCAAAGAGCGTGCCGCGATCGCCACCGGCGATCAGCAGGTCGCCGCCCGCGAACTCGAGCGCGGCGATCGAGCCCGAGACCAGGAACGAGGCCAGGGCGTCGAGCTTGCTCTTGCCGTAGAGGTGGACCTGCGAGTCGACCGGGGTGTCGGTCTCGCGCCGGCCGGCCACCGCGATCAGCCGGCCCGAGCGAGAGCCAGCGACGGCATACAGGTGCTCGAGATGCGGTCCGTACTTTTGCGTGCTCATGTCCGGGTCATCTGGGGACCGAGGCGCGCCTCGGTCGGGAAGTCTGGGAAGCGGATGCCGAGGCGGGCCCTCGGCCAGGAGGTCGAGCGAGCGTGCCGCCGCTCAGGCGATCTGGCGCTCGCCGGACTCGATCGTGGGCTCGATCGCGGGCGGCAAGTGGGTGGTCAGGTCGGGGTGGGCGCGACGGATCCGCGCGAGCGCGGCGACGCAGCCCTGCCACTCGCCGCGGGCCCGCGAGTGCATGAACTCGTCGAGCACCGGCACGCCGACGCTCGCGAACTCGCGCTGCTCGACCGCGAGATCGCGGACGACCTCGATCAGCCGCCGCTTGCCCTCGCTCGCCGACATCTGCCGGACCGGCAAGCCTTCGATCGCCTCGCGCCGCTCCATCCGACCGGGCGGCAGACCAAAGAGGACCGTGCGCAGGAACTGGCGCAGATCCTCGCCCGACTCGAAGCTCTCGCCGGCCTCGGGCGCGTGCTCGCTGCCCGTCGGCGCGCGTCCGGTGCCGGGGCCTTTCTTGGGCTTCCAGTCGGCCGGGATCGTCAGCGGACGATGCTGCTCCCACAGCAGGCGAACCGCGAAGAGCCGGACCTCGCGATCGGGGCTCTCCATCAGCCAGGCCAGCCGCGCCGCGCCGCCGAGCTTGCGATAGTGGCGACGAATCAGCGCCGACGCGACCTCGCGCGTGGCCTTGACCGGGCTCTCGGCCAGCGCGAACACCCGCGTGGGGATCAGCCAGTCGGCCGGCGCCTTGGGCTTGCCCTCGTGCTCCTCACCGATCTCGAGCAGGATCTCGCAGCCGAGCTTGCGCGGCTCCTTGTACTCGCTCGCGGCCAGGGCATAGGCCATGTCGCGCTCGCCCCAGCGGACCAGCTCTTGCTGGCCGACGGTCACCGCGAAGCGACGCACGTCGGGCCGGGGATCCTCGAAGAGCTCGCGCACGCGCTCGACCGGATAGTTGGCGGCGACCAGGCGCGGCTTGACGACGCCGAAGAGCGGGTCTTCCTTGGGCGCGCCGATGCCCGGGTGGTGAAAGAGCAGGTAGGTCTGGGCGAAGAGCCGGATCGACTCGGGCTCGCCCTTGCCGGCGGCCATCGTCCACAGCCGATCGAGGCCCGCCGCGCTCGCGTCGGTGCCCTCGGGCCCGGCGAACTCGGCCGGCGAGAAGTGCTCGAGCAGGTACTGACGGGCGAAGCTG
>JAMHUH010000591.1:0-6926 GCA_035904925.1 Nannocystaceae bacterium | reverse complement strand
CCAACTACGTTTGGGATCTTCAGATCGGAGTGTATAAGGGTCATTGGGTGTTTATCGTCGTATCGCAATATGCGGAATTCGGAATACCGAAAATCAGAATCTGAATCCGAAAATCCGAAAATCCGAAAAACCGAATCTCGAATCTCCGATGCCTCAATGCGGCGGCACAGACGTCGGCGAACTCGGGCGGCGGGGAATATTGGCGTCCCTCCGAGGCGGACATTGGCGTTCGAGTACAAGTGGGGCAGCCGAGCGTGGGGCGGCAATATTCCCCGTGAAGCCCCCCACTTCGGTCACCGAAGCCCCCGAAACCGATCCACCAAACCGGCCACGCCAAGCAAGCAACGCCATCCGAGCATCTCGATGAAATCCACACGCCTGATCCTCCGATCAGTTTCACCACGGCCCAACCATGCCAACCTCCGTGCGAACCAGACATGAGCCGAGACAAGCGAGTCGTCATCGTCACCGGCGCGGCCAATGGGATCGGCCGGGCCACCGCGCAGGGCTTCGCCGACGCCGGCTATCACGTGGCCGCGTGGGATCGCGACGAAGCGGGCGGCCAAGCGCTGGTCGAGGCGCTCGTCGGCGCGGGTGGATCGGCCGAGTTCGCCAACGTCGACGTCAGCGAGGGCGACGCGATCCGGGCGGCGGTCGCGGCCCTGATCGCCAGTCACGGCCGGATCGACGTGTTGGTCAACAACGCCGGGATCCTGCGCGACGGCCAGATGGTCAAGGTCAAGCAGGGCGAGCTGATCAAGCAGATGCCCGAGCACGACTTCGACGCGGTGATCGCCGTGAACCTCAAGGGCGTGTTCGCGTGCAGCCAGGCCGTGGCGCCGCACATGATCGCGCGTGGCTACGGCCGGATCATCAACGCGAGCTCGGTCGTCGGCCTCTACGGCAACTTCGGCCAGACCAACTACGTCGCGGCCAAGGCCGGGGTGATCGGCATGACCAAGGTCTGGGCGCGCGAGCTCGGGCCACAGGGCATCACCGTCAACGCGATCGCGCCGGGCTTCATCGCGACCGACATGGTCAAGCAGATGCCCGAGCGGGTGCTGGCCGACATGGTCGGGCGCACGCCGGTCGGACGCATCGGCCAACCCGAGGACATCGCCCGCGCCTACCTCTTCTTGGCCGACCCCAGCTCCGGCTTCATCAACGGGACGGTCCTGAGCGTCGACGGCGGGATGGTGGTCGGGACCTGATCGTCGGCGAGGATGACGTTTTGACACCGCCAGCTCGGCCTACGCTTCGGGCCCGTCGCTGGATCGACGCGACGATGCGTCCGAGCGGGTGAATCCCCCCGCGCAAGCGGGCGCGGATTCGCTATGCTCGGACGCGGATGCCGAGCCGACTCGCAAGCCGAGGACTCCGGCGCGTCAGTGTGTCCTTGCTGCTGCTGGCCGGCTGCGAGTTCACGATCGCCGACTGGTACTACATCGATCGGCCGCGGGTGATGGGGACCCGCGCGATCGTGGTCGAGCTCAGCCCGGTGTGGCCGGATCGGGTCGGCTTCGATCCCCTCGATCCGCCGATCGTCGAGCCGCTGCCGGGCGATCGGCTGCGGCTCGAGCCGATGATCGTCGACGGCGAGGGCCGGATGCTCGACCCCGATGGCGTCGACGCGCTCTGGTTTCAGTGCGGAGTCGATCGCTGCATCCGCCCGGACTCCGGCGAGCTCGCGCTCGGCATGAACACCCCATGCAGCGATCTGCCCGAGTGGACGATGGACAGCACCTGCCAGCTCGGCAGCGCGGGTGCGATCGAGTTCGTCGTGCCGGCGCTCGGCCAGCTGACCGTCTTCACCCGCTACAGCAACTACTACATGGTCGCATCCGCCGATGGCTCGCGGACGGCGGCCGAGTGCTGGGAGGCGCGCAAGCGCGGCGACGCCTCGCTCGATGGTTGTTTGTTCGCCGATCGTGAGCTCAAGGTCGGGCCGAGCTGGGTCCTGCTCGCGCTCGCCGAGCTCGCCGGACTCGAGCCCGACATCCCGATCTTCGAGATCCCGGCCGCGGCGTTCTTGCAAGGCTCCAACCGCGAGCCGGTGCTCGGCGACGTCGTGTTGGGCGACCGGATCGTCGGTCCTTCGAGCGGGCCGATCCAGGTTCGACCCGGCGAGACGTTCACGGCCACTCGACCCGAGTGGCGGCTCGGCTTCGATCAGCAGGTCTACTTCGCCGCGCGCGAGACCGTGACGCCCGACTCCTACGTGTTCGTCGTCTTGGCCGAGTATGTGTGGTTCGAGTGGTACACCAGCGGGAGCTTGGTCCGGCTCGATCTCGGTGACATCGCCGGCTACGCCGAGTTCTTGATCGACGAGCAGGCCAAGCCCGGCACGACCTCGCGCTTGATCATGGTGTGGGGCGACGACCGAGGCGCTCAGGCGATGCGGGTGGTCGAGCTCGAGGTCGTCGAATGAGAGAGCGAGGGCTCGTGCTCGCGCTGCTCGGCCCGCTCGCGCTGCTCGGCAACCTCGCCCGACCCGCTTGGGCCTTCGCTGCGCCACCGGAGGCCGAATCGGAGCCCGAGCCCGAGGCGAAGCCACAGAGCGGCACGCTGCGAGGACGGCTCCGCGCGGCCGGCCAGCGCACGCCCCTGGCCGCGGTCAAGATCCTCGTCGTCGAGGCGCCAGCCGACGCTGCGCCTGGTCGACCCGCACGCGAGCCGCTCGATCCCGAAGCCGTCACCTGGATCCGCGAGGCCGAGACCGGCGAGGACGGTCGCTTCGAAATCCCGGACCTCCCGCGCGGCAAGGTCCGGGTGGTCGTGGTCGTCGCTGGCTACGAGCGGCTCGAGCAGTGGGCGGAGGTCCGCGAGAGCGAGAAAGACGAGCACGCGATCGAGCTCTTCTTGGAGCCCGACAACCCCGAGGGCTTTCGAACCGAGGTCGTCAGCGCACGACCCCGACACGAGGCCCAACCCGAGCGGGTGATCGACGCCGAGCTGGCCCGGGTCTATCCCGGCAGCGGCAGCGATCCGCTGCGCGCCGCCCAGAACCTGCCCGGCATGGCGCGCGCGCCCGCGGGGCTCGGGCTGATCGCGATCCGTGGCGGCGACCCGACCCAGACTGGCATCTTCCTCGACGGCCACCCGATCCCGCGCGCCTTTCATGTCGTCCCGATCGCGTCCGTGCTCTCGCCGGGCACCACCGATCGGGTCGAGCTCAACGCCGGCAACTACGACGCGGCCTACGGCGGGCACTCGGCCGGGATGATCCAGATTCACAGCAAGTCGGCCATCTCGGGTCCGCTCGCCGGGGTTCGGGGCATCCACGGCGAGGCCCACCTCGATCTCTTCGACTTCGGCGGGACCATCAACGCACCGGTCGGCGCGGGCGGGGTGACCTTCGGCTTTCGTCGTGCCCATGTCGGCGAGGTCATTCGTGGGGTCAATCGGGTGCTCTCGGGCCAGGGCAGCAGCATCTGGGTGCCGAACTATTGGGACTACTTCGGCCGCTTCGATCACCCGATCGGCCGCGGGCAGATGCTGACGATTCGAGCGATCGGGGCCGGCGACACGATCCGCGATCAGACCGAGGTCGGGTCCGGTCCGAGCGGCGACTCGCTGCTCGACTTCGCGTCTGGCTTTCATCGCATCGACGCGGCCTGGTCGATGACCAGCCAGCGCTTTCGGGTCGCGGTCAGCCCCGCGCTGCGCTTCGACTCGAGTCGGCTGGGCAATCTCTACAACTCGACCCGGCGCGATGCCTGGGTGTTCTCGCTGCGCGCCAGCTTTGCCTACGAGCTGACCCGCGTGGCCACGCTGATCGTCGGCCTCGATCTGGTCAACGAGAATTGGCGGCGCAAGAGCGACGCCTACGCGGTCGTCGGTGGGGTCGACACCAAGGTGGTCGACGACAGCGTCCAGGGCCGCGATCTCGCGCTCGGCGTCTGGTGGGGCGCCGACTTTCACTTCGACACGCCCGGCGGACCGCTGGTCATTCGCCCGCAGGCCCGCCTCAACCTGTTCAGCGACGGCCGTCGGAGCGTGCCCATGCTCGATCCGCGGCTCGATCTGCGCTGGCGGGTGCATCCGCGCTTCGAGCTCTTCGCCGCGATCGGGCAGTACGCGGCGCCGGTCGTGCGCGACACTTCGGCCGCTCGGGTCGGGCTCTTGCAACCGGCGATCTATGCCGGTAACGCGATCATCGACGTTCCCAGCTACTTGATCACCTACTTCGATCCCGACATTCAAGGCGAGTTTCGCACTGGCTCGCTGCTGGTCACTCGAACCGTGCAGGGCTCGCTCGGGCTCGGCGTCGAGCTGCCCTGGATGCTGCGTTTTCAAGCCACGGGTTGGTGGCGCGAGACCTTGCCCGAGAAGCTCACCTACCAGCTCGACGACGGCACGGGCGCGCAGGCGACCGTCGAGTCGCCGCAGCGGCGCGCCTATGGCATGGAGCTGCTGCTCGACCGCCCGCTCGCCCGCGACATCCATGGATGGATCGGCTATTCGGTGCTGCGCTCGCTCGAGCGGACCAGCACGCAGGACGACGCGTCCTGGCAGCCGGCCGTCTTCGATCAGCGCCACAATTTCGTCGTGTTGATCAGCGCCGGGCTGCCGCGGAACTTTCGCCTGGGCCTGCGCTTTCGGGTCGTCTCGGGCAACCCCGACGCCGCCGTGATCGGGGCCGAGACCGTGCAGACGCCCTATGGCACCAGCTACCGGCCGATCCGCGCCGGCTTCGGCGACTCCTATCGACCGGTCTTTCATCAGCTCGACGTCCGGATCGACAAGACCTGGGTGGCCAAGCGCGCCTCGGTCAGCGCCTATTTCGACATTCAGAACGTCTACAATCGCTGGTATCCCGAGGTCTATGTGTATTCGGCCGATTGGCGCGAGCGCAGCCAGATCATCGGCTTGCCGATCTATCCCAGCCTCGGATTGCGGGTCGACTATTGATGCGAACGAGAATGCAGATGTGGGGAAGAGGATTCGTGGTGATGGCGATCGTGGTATCTGGCTGTGGTGAATGGTGGTCGGAGCCGAACCCGAGCAACCAAATCGATCGCACGCGGATCCTCGGGACGCGGGTCGAGGTCGTCGAGCTCGGGCCGGCCTGGCCGCTGCGGATCGGCGATGATCCCGATGATCCGCCGATCACCGAGGCGATGCCCGGCGACCGCGTCCAGGTCTCGGGCATGATGGTCGACGCGCATGGGCGGGCGCTGCCCTCGGCCGACTTCGACGCGATCTGGCTTCTGTGCCCCGGCCGGTGCGGAGTCGATCTGCCGCGCTGCGAGGACCTCGACGAGTGGACTACGGACGTCGACTGCGAGCTCGGTCGTGGTGGCGAGCTCGAGTTCGAACTCCCGGCGCTGGGCATGGAAACGCTCCGCTACGGCGGCATGGCGGTGATTGGGATCTTCGCGCTCGATCCCGGCATCGACGCCGAGCGCTGTCGCGCGCTGGTCCGCGAGCCTGGCCCCGATCTCGACAAGTGTGGGGTCGCGACCGGCGACCTCGAGATTGGCCCCCGCTGGGGACTGATGGCCGAACTCCAGCAAGCGGGCGTCGAGATCGATTACCCCTTGTTCGAGGTGCCGCTGGCGGCCTTCGAGCAGCCGGCCAATCGGCTCGCGCTGCCGACCATGCCGATCTGGATGGACGTCGACAGGGGCACGCTGATTGTAGGGTCGCCGTTACGGGTGCGTCGTGGCCAGCATCTCGTCGGCTATGGCCCAACCTGGCGCGACTTCGACACCCAGCCCTTCGTCGTCGAGCGCGCGGCCAGCCCGGACATCTATGTCTACTTGGGCCAGGTCGAGCGGCGCGACTTCGATTGGTACTACAGCGTCGGGCTGACGCCGATCCAACGCAATGAAACCATGGTCGAGCTCGAGATCGATGAAGACGCCGAATTCGGGCCAGTCAGCGCGGTCATGGTGTTCGGCGATTTTCGCGAGGATTTCCACAGTTCGGCCTACGACTTTCGCGTGGTCGAGTTCGAGGTCGTGCCATGAGCGCGCGAGCCTGGCTCGTCCGATTCGTGGTCGGTGGGCTGGCCTTCGCGGGCTCGCCCGAGCTTCGCGCTGCACCACCTCTGGCTGAACCAGCGGAACCGGCCGAGTCGGACGAGCCCGGCGCGAGAGGCCGTCTCGAGGGTCGTGTGCGCGTGGCCGGCCGCCGGAGCCCGCTGGCCGAGGCCAAGTTGATGGTCCTCGTGGCACCCGACGACGCCGAGCCTGGCCGCCGCGCTCGAGTCCCGATCGATCCCGACCTGGTCACCTGGGTCCGTGAGGCCCAGACCGACGAGGAGGGTCGCTTCGTGTTCGAAGATCTCCCGGTCGGCAAGGTTCGGATCGTCGTACTCGCGCCCGGCTTCGCGCGCAGCGAGGTGTTCGCCGAGGTCGGCAGCGAGGCCGCCGAGCCGCTCGAGCTCTTCGTCGAGCCGAGCGAGGGATCGACGTTTCGGACCGAGGTCGTCAGCGATCGCCACGTCGAGGACGCCGAGCCCGAGCATCGGATCACGCCCGAGCAAGCCCGCGTCTATGCCGGCAGCGGCGGCGACCCGCTGCGCGCGGCCCAGAACCTGCCAGGTGTCGCGCGCTCGCCCGGCGGCCTCGGCATGATCGCCATCCGCGGCGGCGATCCCCGACAGACCGGCGTCTACCTCGACGGACATCCGATCCCGCGCGGCTTCCATGTCCTGCCGATCGCCTCGGTCGTGTCGCCGGGCATGGTCGAGAGCGTCGAGCTGACCCCGGGCAACTACGACGCGGCCTTTGGTGGACACGCGGCCGGGCTGCTGCAGATTCGGACCCGCTCGGGCCCGCTCGCGGGCGTCGAGGATCGAGCGATCCATGGCGAGGCTCACCTCGATCTCTTCGACTTCGGCGGAATGATCGCCGGGCCGGTTGGGCCTGGGGCGATCACCTTCGGCTTTCGTCGGGCGCATGTCGGCGCGGTGATCGGTG
>JAMHUH010000590.1:0-3141 GCA_035904925.1 Nannocystaceae bacterium | reverse complement strand
ACGCGGCGCCCGAGCTGACCGAGCTCGGCGCCGAGCGAGTCTGGCGAACCATCGAAGGGCGCCGGGCGCCTCAGGCTCGCGAGCTGGCTCGGCCCGCGCCGAGCCGCCGCTGGGTGCCTGGGGTGGCCGTCTCGCTCGCGGCCGCGCTGGTGCTGGTCGTGGTGATCCCGAGCGACGACGACGACTCGGGCGAGCGCAACGACCCCTCGAACGAACAGGTGGCGGTGATCGGCGACCAAGCCCGCTCGGCCCTGCGTGCGCTCGACGACGGGCTCAGCGACACCGCTCGCGCCGAGCGACTGAGCGCCGACTATCAGCGCCGCTTGGAGGAAGTCCACTGATGCGCCACGGGCTGATAGCCGTGCTCGGGCTCGGGATGCTCGCCTGCGGCGAGCCGAACGAAGCCCCGCGCGAGCGCAAGCTCGACATCCGGCTCGAGACCCACGCGGTCCTGCCCGGGCAGCCGAGCGCCGCGGGCTTGGCCTATCTCGACCAGGTGCTCGCCGCCCATCGTGAGGCCGACGCGATCGCCGAGCCGCTCGCGCGGGCCGATCGCCTGATCGCCGCGCTCGAGCTGCCGATCCCCGAGCGCGATGGTGCGGCCGAGATCGCGGCGATCGGGCTCGCGGCGCGAGCCAGCGAAGCCCTGCTCGAGGCCCACGCCGACGCCCGAGTGATCGCGCTGCTCGGCCCGATCGTCCCGACCGAGCGCTCGTTGGTGATCGATCGCGCCTCGGCTCGCTGTCTGGTCGCGCTGGGTGACGCCGCCGCACGAAGCGGCGACCATGTGCTGGCCATGGGGTCCTACGCCCGCGCCCTCGACATGCTCACGCTCTTGCTGGAGGAGGAGGCCGAGTCGTGATCGGGTCCAAGATTCGTCCTTGGTTTCGGCCCTCGATCCTGCTCGCGACGATCGTGCTCGCGTCGGGCCTCGGCTGCGATGGCGAGCGCGCCGGCGGAGCCAGCGTCGTGCCCGGCGGCAGCGGCAACGACTCGGAGCTGCGCCCCTACGGCGACCCGGAGGGCGAGTCGATGGGCGAGCTCGAGCTGCGCCTCGACAAGCTGGTCGAGAAGCAGACCAGCCTGGTCGCCGCGGGCGAGAGCGACCCCAGCAAGTGCGAGGCGCTCTGCGAATTGTCGCGGGCGATCTGCGAGATCAAGACCAAGATGTGCTCGATCGCCGAAGATCGAACGACCGACGAGGACTATCAAAACCTGTGTCGGCAGGCCAAGCAGCGCTGCAGCGCCGCGTCCGACAGCTGCGTTCGCTGTGTCGGACGCAGCGAGAGTCACGGCGGGGGCACCTGCGAGGGCGAGAGCGCCCTGCCGACCAAGTAGTCGATCGAGCGGGTCGGTCGAGCGGGTCGACCGAGCGGGTCGAGTCGTCGACCGAGATGGCCGAGCGGCCAACTTCGGGGCCTTCATCGGCGTGCTCGAGGCCCAGGGCGTCGAGGCCAACTACCGGATCGGCGTGACCACGACCGACAACGGCAACCCGCTGTGCAGCGCGAGCACGCCCGAGGGCGGCAAGCTGGTCATGAGCTCGTGCATGTCGCGGCTCGGCGACTTCGTGTCCGGCGACACGATCGACGTCCAAGACTTGGCCTGCACCGACATCTGCACGCTGAGCGAGGCCGAGCTGACGATCCAGCCGACCGCGACCGACCTCGACCCCAACCTGGTCGCGCGGCCCTGGCTGGAGAAGCTCGAGGGCAGGATTCGAACGAGGCCAGCTACGGGTTCATGCGCGACGGCGCGATCCTGGCGATCGTGCTGGTCACCGACGAGCTCGACTGCTCCTACGACAAGGCCTGGTCCGACATCTTCTTGCCCTCGGGCAATCACGTGTTCTGGTCGGATCCGAACGCCTCGTTCCCGAGCTCGGCGCTGTGCTGGAACGCGGGCGTCGAGTGCTTCGGCGATCCCAGCCAATACGACACCTGCGAGCCGATCGATCGCAACATCGAGGGCCAGCCGAGCGGCCCCGACGAGGCGGTCCTGCACCCGATCAGCCGCTACCGCGATCGCCTCCAGTCGATCCTCGACGCCAAGCTCGAGCTCAATCCCGACATGGATCTGCAGCTCGCGCTGATCGGCGGGGTTCGGCCCGACGGCACGATCGTCTACGCCGACGTCGATCAGAGCGACCCGGAATTTCAGCTCGAGTTCGGGATCGGGCCGGGCTGCACCGGTCCGCTCGGCGAGGCCGCGCTGCCGCCCGTGCGGATCCGTGCCTTGGTCGACGAGTTCACGCCCGGCAACCTCCACTCGATCTGCGCGACCGACTACACCGGCGCGCTGCAAGGGATCGCCGACGCGATCGGCGACCAGATCCTCCCGGCTTGCTACTCGAAGTGCGCGGCCGATCACGACCCCGACACGACGATCCTCGAGCCCAATTGCCGGGTCGATCTCACGGTCCCCGGCAAGGCGAGCTTCGAGGTCCCCGAGTGTCTGCGCGACGCCCAAGGCGCCTACGCGAGCGACCCCACGACCAGCAGGCCGGTCATGCCGAACGATGCGGTCGACGCCTGCTTCGCTACCCGCGTCGACGCCGGGATGCTCAGCGCCGACCCGCTCGACGACCTCTCGGCCTATTGCGTCGAGTCCGGGTTCAACCTCGAGTTCGACCTCGTGTTTCGGCCCGGCGTCCTGCCGCCCGCGGGCCACAGCGTGACCGCGACCTGCGACTTGGCCGACGAGCCGAGCGTGGACTGCCCGGCGCTCGGATAGACGGCGGCGAGGCGAGGCGATCGTCGAGTGCCGCGTCACTTCTGCACGGACTTCTCGAACCACGCCAAGACCTCGGGCATCACGTCGCCCACGCGCGTCTGATCCCAGGCGCTCTCTTCGGACGCCCCCTCGGCGCGCGTGAAGGTGAAGTCCGCCGCGTCGGGACAAGGCCCGGGCTTGGTCGCCAGCTGCTTGCGGGCCAGCTCCTCGCCAGTCTTGGCCGCTCGGACCACGACCTCGGCGGTCTGCGTGTAGCGAGTCATCTTGGCCTGGTGGCCGTCGGGCGTCGAGTAGTGGCAGACCTCGAGCTCCTTCTGGCCGAGCGTCACCCGAGCGACCCGCTCGACCTCGGCGAGCACCCGCATCGGCCCGACGTGCGCGATCGGAGTCCCGTAGTCATCGAGCAGC
>JAMHUH010000589.1:0-5853 GCA_035904925.1 Nannocystaceae bacterium | reverse complement strand
CCAAGTCCGGCCTCACGACCTTCTGCAAGGCGATCCTCGGCGAGCGAGCCCACGCCGCCCAGGCGACCATTCACCCCAAGGTCGGCGAGGTCGAGCAGCTGCACCGCGCGCTCGCTTGTTGCTTCGTCCACGGCGCGCTCGATCGCAAGCAGCGTGAGGCCCTGCCGGTGCCCGAGCAGCGGGTCGAGGTGACGCCGCTGCATGCTCCGCCCTCGAGCCCCGCCCGCTCGTCTGGGCTCGCGGTGTCGGTCGCCGCGACGCTCGCCCCGTCCGAGTCCGAAGGTGCGGGAACGCTGCTTGGCCAGCTTGGCCAGCTTGGCCAGCTTGGGATGGCCGACAACAGCTTGGCGATGCTCCGAGCGATCGGTCAGGTCATTCAGGCCTTCGTCCAGCAAGTCGAGGGCACGAATACGCTGAGCGAGGCCCCGAACGAGCTGAGCGCGGGTCACCTGCCGCCCTCGGCCGCGCTGCCCTCCGAATCAAGGGCGCGAGCCCACGAAGCCGCCCTGCACGAGGTCGACGCGAGGCCCCGACGCGAAGCCGTCGAAGCCGAGCCCGTCCGCGAGGTCGCGGACATCGAGCCCGTCCGCGAGGCGAAGCCCGCCCGCGAAGCCAAGCCCATCCGCGAGGTCGCGGACATCGAGCCCGCCCGCGAGGCGAAGCCCATCCGCGAGGCGAAGCCCATCCGCGAGGCCAGGCCCATCCGCGAGGCGAAGCCCATCCGCGAGCTCGCAGACATCGAGCCCGTTAGCGAGGCGAAGCCCAACGCATCCAAGCCGAGGGTTCGATCGACCTTGCCGAGCGAGCGACGGCAAGCCGAGCTCGCGCGACCGGCTCGAGCGGGCGCCCCGAGTCCACTTCCCGTCACCCGCGAGACCGCGCGCGTCGAGCTCGAGGCGCCCTCGCGCAAGGACGAGATCGAGAACGAGGTCGTCGAGCTCCTGCGCGCCAAGTTGGTCGCGCGCACGGGCTATCCCGCCGACATGCTCGAGCTCGACCTCGATCTCGAAGCCGACCTCGGCATCGACACGGTCAAGCAGGTCGCGATCTTCGCCGAGGCTCGCGATCACTGGGGCCTGCACCAACTCGACGGGGTCCGGCTGCGTGACTTCAACACGCTGCGCAAGGTCGCCGAGCACTTCGCGACCCGATTGGCCGCGCTGCGGCGCGAGCCCGCGAGCGAGTCCTCGCGGCCCTCCGCGCCCCGGAGCGCGGCCGCGCTCGAGCAGCGGCCGCCGCTCGCCGAGCCCCTACCCGAGCGCGCGCGAGTGCCCGAGCGCTCGCCCCTCGCTGCTCCGCCCGCGCCGATCCGGCCCGCGCGACCGAACCCGACCCGAGCGATCAAGATCGAGCCGCGAGTCGCGACGCCCGAACGCTTCGGGTATGCGCAAGTCGAGGCGGTCCTGCGCACCAAGTTGGTCGAGCGGACCGGCTACCCGAGCGAGATGCTCGAGCCCGACCTCGATCTCGAGGCCGACCTCGGGATCGACACGGTCAAGCAGGTCGCGATCTTCGCCGAGACCCGCGGCTACTTCGGCATCCCGCAGGATCCCTCGCTCAAGCTGCGCGACTTCAACACGCTGCGCAAAGTCGCCCAACACTTCGTCGACCAGCTCGCGCGGCGCTCGGGCAACGACGTCGGTATCCCGCTGGCGACCGAGGACGACGACAGCCTTCAGATCCAGGTGACCTTCGAAGACGAGGTGCCGCTCGCTCGCGCGCCCGTCCGAGCGGCTCCACGCAGCGCGAGCGCGGCCAAGAGCACGAGCGAGTTCGAGCAGGTCTACGCGGTGCTGATCCGCAAGCTGGTCGAGCGGACCGGCTACCCCGACGACATGCTCGAGCTCGACCTCGATCTCGAGGCGGACCTCGGCATCGATACCGTCAAGCAGGTCGCGATCTTCGCCGAGACCCGCGAGCATTTTGGCATCTCACAAGATCCCTCGCTCAAGCTGCGCGACTTCAGCACCGTTCGCAAGGTCACCGAGTATCTGAGCGCCCGACTGCTCGCAGGCGGACGCTCGAGCGGTGCGCAAGCGTCGAGCCCTCGGCGCTCGGGCGCCGAAGCTCCGATTCGCCCCGAACGTCGAGCCCCGCTCGATGCTCCCCTGACCACGCGAGGCGCTCCGGAACGAAGCGCACCCGAGCGAAGCGCACCCGAGCGAAGCGCACCCGAGCGAAGCGCTCGCTCGGGCTCCCGTCCGAACCCGAGCGCGGATCGATTCACCGAGGTCGTCGAGTTCATCATCCAGACGATGGTCACTCGGACGGGCTATCCCGACGACATGCTCGAGCTCGATCTGGACCTCGAAGCCGATCTCGGGATCGACACGGTCAAGCAGGTCGCGATCTTCGCCGAGGCCCGGGCGCATTTCGGTGTCTCGCAGGACGCCACGCTCAAGCTGCGCGACTTCAACACGATTCGGAAGGTCGCCGATTACCTGTGCGGGCGACTGGCAACGAGCTCGAGCAACCCGGCGGCGAGTCCAAGCGGCGCTCGTCGATCGAGCCGAGCGAGCGTTCACCCGAGCGAGCGTTCGCCCGAGCGGGCGGCACCCGAGCGGGCGGCACCCGAGCGGGCGGCACCCGAGCGGGCGGCACCCGAGCGGGCCGCGAGCTCGCGTCCGGTCGCGAGTGGCGCTGCTGCTGGCGCGGGCGAGGTTCGTTTCGTCGAGGTCGTCGAGTTCATCGTTCGCACGACAGCCGAGCGGACCGGCTACCCCGACGACATGCTCGAGCTCGATCTCGATCTCGAGGCCGACCTCGGGATCGACACGGTCAAGCAGGTCGCGATCTTCGCCGAGGCGCGCGAGCACTACGGGCTCGATCGTGATCCCGAATTCAAGCTGCGTGACTTCAACACGATTCGAAAGGTCTGTCGCTACCTCACCTCGCGACTCAACCTCGCCGCCGGTTCGAGTGCCAACGTCCTGTCGCTGCCGACTCGGCGCGAGCCTGCGAGCGCTGCGGCCCGAGCTCCGGATCCGAGCGAGCCCGAAGACCCCTACAAACCTCTGGTCCTGCGCGATTCTCTGCTCCTGCGGGACTCTCTGGTCCTGCGGGATGCGGGCCGACTCGGCAAGCTCGAATACGTCGAGGTCCCCGAGGCCGAGCTCGAGACCGAGCTCGAGCCGAGCGCGGCCAACGAGGGGGAGATCAAGCACGAGTTCACCTGGTCGAGCCCCGTTCACACTGTCTCGCACCAGCGACAATTGCTCGATACGGTCAGCCTGACCTGCCTCTTCGAGGGGTTGCTCGAATTCGAGCCGCCCTTGGGTCCGACCGAACTCGAAGGGATCGAGTTCGCACTCGGCACCCGTCCGCCGCCGGGCGAGCGCCTGGCCGTCGACATCCGCGGCCCGAATTTTCGCCACTACGCGGTCCGCGTGCAAGCGCACCAACGCGTACAAGTCCATGCAGAGGCATGCATCGGCAAGCTCGGCGAGCGAGCGATCAAGCCGCGTCGCGAGGTCCGTGTCGCGATCGAGCGCGAGCTGGGCCGACTCCACCGCGACAAGGCTCCGATGTCTCGAACCGCCACAGGCGGGCAGATCGCCTGGTTGGAGACATTGCGCTTCGACACCATGGTCGGTGAGGTCAAGCTGACCGACGAGACTCACGAGGCCGCTCGCTACACGGCGATCATCGACGGTGCGTTCGCGTTCGCCTCGATCGCCTGGTATCGGTTGACTGGAGGCGTCTACAAGCTGGCGAGCATCGACAATGTAAAATTCCACCGGCTGCCAGAGCCCGGATCCGCGCTCTACTTCCATATCCGCCTCGCGTCCCGTCTGGGTGGTCGGTGGCGCGCAGACGCGGTCGCTCTCGATGGCGAGCTGCGCATGGTTGGGGAGATTCTCGGGGTCAGCGGCCATCAGGCGCTCGCGGGTGACATCGACACTCGCTCGCCTTCACCAGCCGACTCGGGCGCGTTCGGCTGGCGTATCATCGACATCGGCTGACCATGACGCACGACTCCGTCATGGCGCTCGCAACCCCGACGCCGCCCCGCTAACGAGACCCCCCTTCATGCGCAGGTTCGATCGGGAGGGATCCCGCAACACCCCCATCGCCATCGTCGGCATGGCTTGTCGCCTGCCGGGCGCGAGCGATCTCGACGGGCTCTGGGGTGTGCTCGAGCGAGGCGAGCGTCGCTTCGAACCGCTGCCGCGCGAGCGCTGGAACCCGGAGTTCGACGGCGCCGAGCTGCCGCCCGGATTCGAGATGCGGGCCTGCGAGCGCGGCGGTCTGCTGCCCGAAGCGACGCTCGACTGGCGAACCCTGCGGATCCCGCCGGCGCAAGCCAAGCGCATGCATCGAATGGAGCTCGCCGCGTTGTCGACGATGGTCGACGCGATGCGCGACGCGGGCATCGAGCCGACTGGCGTGGCCTGGCCGCGGGTCCGAGTGATCGTCGCCTCGACCACGCTCGGTCGCGATCCCCGGGTCGATCACGGCCGCCGGATCCGTCGCTTCGAATTGCACGAGCCGATTCGTCGGGCCTTGCTCGCCCTCGATCCCGAGCACGCTCGCAAGCTCGAGCGCGAGATCATCGGCGCCTTCGAAGCCAGCGCGCCGGCGATCGAGCCCGACTCGATGATGACCTCGGCCTCGATCGTCGCCGGTCGCTTGGCCAACATCTTCAACCTGCAAGGCGGCCACATGGCCGTCGACGCCGGGTTCTCGTCGTCGCTCGCGGCCATTCGCGAGGCCGCGATCTCGATGCGGCTCGGCGAATGCGACCTCGCGCTGGTCTGCGCCATCTCACCGCTGCTGACCAGCTCGGCTTTGCTCGCAGCCGCCCACGCGGGCTTGCTGGGTGCGGGCGTGCCTCGGCCCTTCGGACCTGGCGCCGAAGGTTCGCTGCTGGCCGAGGGCGCGGGCGCGATCGTGTTGGCGCGGCCCGAGGCGATCGGCAACCGGCGGATCTACGCCTGGCTCGAGGGCATCGACTCGCATCCGTGCGGACTCGACGGCGACCTCGGCACGGCGGTCGCCCGCGCGGCCGAACAAGTGCTCGGCTCGAGCTCCCACGACCCCGGCCAGATCCGCTTCGTCGAGTCGCGCGCGCTCGGGGTCCACGAGCACGACGGCAGCGAGGCGCGCGGGCTCGCGTTCGGCTATCAGGCGGCCCTGCGCGAGCAGCCGCTCGCGCTCGGCTCGAGCGTCGGCAACTTCGGCTTTCTCGGTCCGGCCTCGGGCATGATCGCGACCATCAAGGCCGCGCTCTGCCTGCACCGTGGCAAGTGGCTCGGCCAGCCCGTCGACGAAGAATTCGAGCTCGAGCCGGGGCTCGAGCTGGCCCCGAGCCAGACCCCCTGTCGACCCGACGAAGTCGTGGCGATCTCCGACGCGGGCGTCGACCCGGTCGCGTTTCATGCCCTCTTGGTCGCGCCAGCGACCCATGTCGCCGGCGCACTGCCGATCCCCCGCTTGGCCTCGCGCAAGCAAGAGATCGCGATCGTCGGGCTCGGGGTGCGCGTCCCCGGGGCCCAAAACGTCGACGAGTTCTGGACCAAGGTGCTCGGTCAAGTCGAAGCGATCGGTGACATGCCGGCCTCGCGCTGGGACGTCGACCTGGTCGTCGGCTCCGATCCTGGCGTCGCCTCGGTCTTGCACACTCGCCTCGCCGCGACGGTCGACGACCCCGAGTTCGACGACGATCCCCGCTGGGCGCTGATCCGCGAGCAAGCCTCGTACCTCGATCCGGCCGTGATCTTGGCCTTGCAGGTCAGCGCCGAGGCGCTCGATTCGGCCCAATGGCGGCCGGGTCGCTGGGATCCGCAGCGGGTCGGCGTGGTCTTCGGTCAGCTGCCCTTGCGCGCGCGCGAGGCCGAGTCGGAGAAGCGATCG
>JAMHUH010000588.1:0-3397 GCA_035904925.1 Nannocystaceae bacterium | reverse complement strand
CAACCACAACCTCGAGCGGGACAGCACATCGTGGATACGAGCCTCTGCTCGCTTCCAGCAATCGAGCGCCGCGCTCAGGTCACCTCGACGAGACCAGACATCACCTTGGAGGGCCAGCAGCGCAGCTTTGAGTTGCCCATCGTCGGGCATGAGCTCGAGCGCCGTGACGACCTCGCTGAGGATCACATCCAGGACGTCGTGGGTGAGTGCGCGCGCGAGCAGCCGTGTAAGTCCGAGCCAGCGTACGTACGCCCGCATCATCGGACCTTCGGGATCTTTGGCCCACGCCCGATCGACGGCATCGAAGCGATGGAGGCGGCCACGCTCGAGGTCCAAGGCGAGCAGGCTCTCGTCTTCCAGGTCCATCAGCGCCGTGAGAGACACGCTGACCGACTGCCACCATGGCTCCTTGGGCGCACGCTCGAGCTGCTCGCGCACACGCTCGAGCTCCTCGGCCGGATCGACGGCGTGGAGGTAGTCTGCGAGCCTTTCCAGCCCAATGGAGATCCTGAGGTCGCCGCCGCGCGAGTCCAAAAACGGAGACACCACGACGACCGCTGGCCAGCGCGAGTAAGGCGGATCGGGTGTGACGAGCACGGCCCGCGGCCTCGGCAAGAACACCGGAAGCGCTTCACGCAGCGCTCGCTTGCCCCGCTCGGACCACGCGGTCTCCGGCAGACGCACCAACAGGCGCTCGAGGATGGAGTGATCCAGCGCGAGTTGAACGAGCGGCCCGAGCATCAGGTCGTCGCCGCCGTGCCAGGCAAGACCAGCCTCAGCCAGGGCGCGGCCGGCCGCGTAGTCTTCGAGCGTGGAGACGATGCCCTCGTCGCGCTTCACGAGCGCGAGATCCAATGCCCGCGCTTGCATGTCCGCTGCGATCGCCCCCAATCGCAGTGCCAGCCGTTCGCCGGCCACATGGGTCACGCTGCGTGCCCAGTCCTCGTCCGCCAAGCCTTGCGCTCGGTAGCGCAGTCGGTGATCGAGCGTGGCCTCAACCATGAGCCACAGCTCGACGGGCTCGGCGGTCAGCTCGGACAGCCGGTCGACCGGCAGCTTGGCCACCGCGAATTCGGCCAGCGGATGATCCGACCTTCGCAGCTGACGCTTGATCCAGGTCATCAGCGGCGCCTTGACGAGCTGCTGCTGCCAGGCCGTCTCCGGCCAGGTCCCCGGCTTGGTGTAGTGCAGCAGGCCGAGGCGCACGCCGCCAAGCTTGGTCCATGGGCCGTGCATGGCTTCGTCGCCAGGTTCGATCCCGAAGGGGACGCGAACGACCACCAGGGCCTTGGTGAGCTGCATGGTTTCGGCGTCGTCGAGGTCACGCCAATCGAGCTCGACGCAGAATTCAACGCCATCGACGCATGTCTGGAGCAACTCACGGAGCGCAGCACACTCGCTCACGGGCATGTGCGCCGGCAAGGGGTACCACCCGCTGGCCACCCGCAACTTCAGACCAAGAAAGCCGCTCGGCCAGGCACGCATGGCTCAGTCGGGATCGGGAGCGAGCAAAAAATCGAGCTCGGGATCGAGGTAAAATTCGCGAGGGTCCCAATAATTGTGGGGAAGGATGACTTGCTGGTCGATCAATTGGCGATAAATCGATTCGCTCTTGTCGATGACATCGAGGATCTTTTCGGCCGCGACGGGGTCGCCATGACCTTGGAACAGCGCGGCGACCTTGGGGATCGAGCGCTCCAGACCGACATAGTGCGACGCCAAGCGCGTGGACAGGACCGCGCGCAGATCGGCCTCGTCGTAGCGCCCCTCATCGAGGACGTACTCGACCCAGGTCAAGAACGCGAGCGGTGTCCGAGCCATCGTGGCGAGTGTATCGATCGCATGGACCACCAAATCTTGACGCGCGCGCGCCCGATTCTCGGCGGTCTCTTTTTGTAGTCGCTTCTCGAAGATCACCCGCAGCTCCTCGGCCGGCATCGGTCCGAGGTTGCGGCGCTTGCTGATCCGCCGGGGCAGGACGCTGGCGTAGTAGGTTCGCATGTTGAGGACCAGCGCCAGCGGAGCCTCGGACAGATGCAGCAATGCCTCGATGTCGGCGCGCACGGCTTCGCGCTGGTGCTCTTGCCGCAGCGCCTCGTGGTTGAGCTCCTCGACGTTGTCGAGGTAGAGCACCACGTGCAAGTCGGTGTGACGCGAGATGTCATGCATCAGCTGGACGAAGCCTTCGTAGAGCCTCGCGCCATCGATGGTGATGGAGCCCTCGAGGGTCTCGATGGTCTTGCGGGTGCGGGCCAACGAGATTCCGAGCTTCGTGTCCAGCCACTTGGCGAGCGACTCGCTGCCGCCGAGATCGAGGCTCGCCTTGAACTGCGTCAATTGCTCGTGAGCGTGGCGCAGCGAGACCGTGTCGAAGCGGGTGAGCGCGTCGAAGCTGCGGGCTTCGGCGAGGATCGCCGGCAAGAGTGACTGGCGCGGGGCGAGCTGGTCGACGAGCTGTGAAGTCGCCTCGCGATAGACGTCTCGCTGGCTTCGCAGCGGCCGGCAGTCGACCAACAAGAACAAGGTCGTGGCCGCGTGAACCTGGCGCAGCTGCTCGATCACGTGGCGAGTCAGGATGCTCTTGCCGATCCCCTTGTCGCCGAGCAAGCAATAGGCTCCCCCGATCGAGGGATCTGGACCTCGAAACCATGCTTGGAGGCCCCTGCTCAGCCACTGGGCATCGGCGTCACGATCGACGATCTCGTTCGGATCGACGCTTGCGGGGCTGAGGTTGCTGAGGTTGAGCGACTCCACTCGGGCGGATCATCGCCGATTCGACCAGTCGAGTCGAGTCGTCACAGCGAGTCCGCCGCCGCAGAGGTGAGCGGCATTGGAACAGCGCGAGCGAATCCATGCGAACCATGAGCGGGCCTCCGGGTGCCAACGGGGTCGTGCAGGGCCGCTTACGAGCAAATTCTCGACACGGCTCGGACAGCGTCCTCGCGGCCGGATAGGATCGACGCATGCCCGCTCGCGTCCGAGAGCTGCTCGCCTTCGTCGCGTCGCTGTGTGCGGCTGGCTGTACCGACGAAACCCGCGTCCAGGCCGACGCGAGCGAGACCGGGAGCGACACGCGAGCGAGCGAGTCGAGCGAGTCGTCCATGGCAAGCGAGTCGAGCGAGTCGAACGAGGGCACCAGCGAGACCAGCAGCGAGACCGGCGAGCTGCCCGACTCGATCGAGCGCATGGTCGAGGTCACGCTCGACGGCGAGCCGATCGCGGGCGCGACCGTCATTCAGGGCGGCGCCAATCAAGGTGTGACCACCGACGCCGAGGGCCGAGCGCTGGCGATCATCGACACCACGATCACCGGCGACCTCGGCCTGATGGCCTCGCACCCGCTCGCGCGAACCAAAGGCCAGTTCGTGCTGGTCGACGATCCCAGCGTGATGCGCTT
>JAMHUH010000587.1:0-1962 GCA_035904925.1 Nannocystaceae bacterium | reverse complement strand
ATCGTGTCGGGGGTCGCGGGATCATCGGGCGCGATGCCGATGTCGAAGGGGAAGTTGAAGCCGGTCGCGACGTCGTCGAAGAGTCCATCGAAGCTGCCGAGGACCGAGGTCTCGTCGGCGCCCGAGCCATTGCCTCCGGGACAAGCGAGCACGAAGGGGAGCAAGAGGGAGATCGCGAGGGCTGCGCGGCGCATTGCGGCTTGGACCGCGCGCCACCTCGCGATTCCAACCCCGTCGAACCCCGTCCAACTCAGCGCTCGTGCAGGCCCTCGCGCACGCGCCCGCCCGTGCGCACGAGCTCGGCGATCTCGCGGATCCGCTCGACCTCGTCGGCAAAGTCGTCGACCGGCACGAGGTAGAGGCGAGCGAGCCCGAGCTCACGCGCGGCCTCGGCTTCGGCATGGTTGGCGACCAACACGGCGTCGAAGCCACGCGCGCGCGGGGTCAGCTTCCAGACCTTCCGCTCGTGGGTGGGGACGCCTCGCCAGCGACCGATCAACGCCGGGCGCGGCGCCAGTCGAAACGAGGCCAGCCCGAGCGCGAGCAACTTCACGATCGTCGCGCGGCAGAGGATCGCGCTGGGTCGATGCAGCTGGATCAGCTCGGTCAGCGGTCGCAGCAGCACGGCCGGGCGATCGCTGCCCGGCAGTGTCGGCGCGATCACATGCTCGACGATGACGCCGCCCTGGGCCTCGGTGTAGCGCTGGTGATCGGCCTGCAAGAACACGTAGCGAAGATCGTCGCGCTGCTCGAGCGCGCGTCGCTTCGCGGCCAGGTTGCGCTGGGCCTCCGGGTCGGGCGGGCTCCAGAAGTCGTCGACCTCGAGGATGGTGAGCATCGTGAGACAGGCCACAACCCGTGGCAGGATCCTCCCCTGCTCCTATCGCGCCCGAGTGTTTGGGGCAATCTCTGCCGACTCGCGCCGGAGCTCGAGCGCTTGCTAGTCCGAGCGATCGGTGCTGTCCTGGCGCCCGAACCCGCATGGATACGCCGCTTTCGAACACCGGACCCGAGCTCGGCCCGCCTGCGAGTCGGGGCAAGTACGTTGGCGACTACTCGATCGAGCGCAAGGGCGCCGGTCGACAGTTCGAGAGCGACTTCCTCGAGTTCTTCTCGCGCTGTCACGGCAGCGTGCCGCTGATCATCTACGGGCCGATGGTCGCGTGGATCTTCTGGCTGACGGCGACCCAGACCAGCCTCGGTCTGCTGCCAGCGATCGGCCTGACCGCCGCGGGCGTGTTCATCTGGACCTTCGCCGAGTACTGGCTGCACCGCACGGTCTTCCACTTCGAGCGCTCGCCCAAGCTCCACTTCTTCTTGCACGGCATCCACCACGTCTACCCGAACGACAAGTTCCGGCTGGTGATGCCGCCAGGCGCGAGCGCGATCCCAGGCCTGCTCTTTTGGGGCATCGCCTACTTCACGCTCGGCTTCGAGATGGCCCTGCCGGCCTTCGCCGGGTTCGCGATCGGCTACCTCTGGTACGACATGACCCATTGGTGGACGCACGCGGGCAAGGTCCACACCCGCTGGGGTCGGCTGCTCAAGCGCCACCACATGCTCCACCACTTCCAAGATCACGACGCCTACTTCGGGGTGTCCACGCCGGTCTGGGACTGGGTGTTCGGGACTTGGCCGAAGGACCCGGCAAAGCGATAGTCGACGCGCAGCGCCAGGTGATCCGAGGGCTCGTCGAGCGAGGGTAGAGCCGTGTCGCGGCCCAGCTTCGGCAGCGTGCCTGGATGCGGCTCGAGCCCCTGCCCGGCTTGGATGAGCAGATAGTCGAGCTTGCGCGGGCGCGCGTTGGCGTTGCAGGTGTCCCAGGGTCGCTGCGCGCGAGCGCTGAGCAGCAGGCCGCGCTCGCTGGCCGCTGCGAGCACGCAGCTGTTCGAGGTCGCGTTGAGATCGCCCGCGAGGATCCAGCTCGCGTCGGCGCCGTGGGCTTCGACGTGATCGAGCAGC
>JAMHUH010000586.1:0-3608 GCA_035904925.1 Nannocystaceae bacterium | reverse complement strand
GTTCGTAGCGAGGAGCTCATGCGGGGCATGGACCCGCGAGCCGAACGGCACACGAAGGATCGACGCGTGACCCGCGGGCTCGCTTCGAGATATGGCCTTGCTCGACCTCCGAGCCAGCTAGAATCCCTAGCAGATCCAAGTGCTTAGCCATTGAAATCCTGAGGGACCCCTCCCCTCGCGGCTCTGTAGACTGAACGCTGGCTTGGGCCGCCTCCGAGCTTCGCTCGATTGGCGGCCTTCTTCGTCGAGCAGGTTCGCAGATTGCAGACTAAAGAGAGCGCGAGGAGGTCTGGACCTCCTCGCGCGCATTCGAACGCGAACTCGGGCTCAGCCCTTCTTGGCCGGGATCGGGGCCGCGAACTTGCCCTTGACCACGTTGCCGTCCTTGTCGTGGCGCAGGTCGATCTCGCCGCAGACCCAGGCGTCGTCGAGGTGGGTGAGCGTGATCTGGCCGGCGTCGAAGAAGCGCTGCTTGTGGTTGTCGTAGATGCCCGCGGAGGTGGTCGCCCGGTAGCTGCCGAGCATGTCCGTGGTGTAGGGCTGGTCCATGTCGACCGGCTTTTGGACGATCTTGTCCTTGCCGTCCTCGCCCTTCTCCGTCACCCACTTCTCGAGCCCGATCGCAACCCAGGCTTGGCCGCCGCGCGGCATGGCCCACGGGTTCTTCTCGTCCTTGTCGTAGTTGCGGAACTTGATCGCGTAGCCGAGCTCGCCCCAGGCCCACTCGACCTCGATGTTGCGGACGATGAAGGGCTTGGCCGCGCCGAGCACCTTGACCTCGAGCTCGACCTTGCTCGCGCAGCCCTCGGGCACACCCGCGAGCTCGGCGACCTTGCCGTCGGTCGGCAGCTCGGTCGGCAAGTCGGTCAGCGGCGCGAGCGTCTCGGCCCGCAGCTGCGCGACCGAGACCGGGGCCATGCGATCGCCGAGGCTCCCGTCGCCGAGCTGGCCGTGGCCGTTCTTGCCCCAACACTTCACGTCGCCGTCGTCGAGCAGCGCGCACGCGTGGGTCATGCCCACGCTGATCTGCGCGACGCCGGCCAACCCGACCACAGGCGCGGCCTGCTTGGGTCGCTTGTCGGTGGTCCCGTCGCCGAGCTGGCCGTACTCGTTGTTGCCCCAGCAGAGCACCGACTTGTCGGCCGCGATCCCGCACATGAAGCCCTGCGCGTCGATACTGGTGATGCCCGCGGCGCCCTCGACGGCCGTGGGCGTGTTGCTGAAGCCCTCGCCCCAACACGCGACCGTCCCGTCCTTCTTCAGCGCGCACGCGGTGTTGGTCGCGACCGCGAGCTGGGTCGCGTCGGTCAGGCCCGTGACCTGGACGGGCGCGTTGACCTGGCCGTTGGTGCCGTTGCCGAGCTGCCCGCTCGAGCCATAGCCCCAGCACCACACGGTCCCGTCGTTCTTCAGCGCGCAGGCGTGGTTCTGGCCCTCGCCCACGCTGGCCACGTCGCTGAGATCCTTGACCGCCGTCGGGGTCTTGATCGTGTACTCGTCGTTGCCGACGCCCGCGACCCCGAACGCGTTGACGGCCCAGCACTTGGCGACCTTGTCCGGCCAGACCCCGCAGGCGTGACCGCTGGCGGCCGCGAAGGAGGTCACGCCAGCGAGCGCCGGGGTCGGGGTCGGCGAGATTTTGTTCTTGCCCTCGTCGTTGGCCAGGATGCCGTTGTCGTGGCCCCAACAGGTCATCGCGCCGTCGGCCATCTGTGCGCAGGCGGTGTCGGTCTTGCCGTCCGAGTGCCCGCCGCCCCACGAGTACGAGGCGTGATGCCAGAGCTTGGTCGCACCCGTGACGCCGGGGACCTCGACGGGCACGAGGCTCTCGAGCAAGGCGTCTGCTTCCTTGCCGACGCCGAGCTGGCCTTCGATGTTGGCGCCCCAACAGCGGACCGTGCCGCCCTCCATGAGCGCGCAGGTCGAGAGCGCTCCAGCCTCGACCGCGAGCACCTTCTTGGTCGGCGCGGCCGCGACCGTACCCGCGCCACCCGATCCCTTGCCCGCGCCCTCGCCCGCCGACTTCCCATCTGCCTTGCCACCTTCGGCCACGTCGCCCTTCGAGCAAGCGAGCGGCAACACGAGCGGCAGGATGAATGCCAGGGACCAAACCGGGGAGCGACGAACGACTTCCATGCGCCCCCCTCTACCAACCTGGCCAAGGACCGTCAACGCCGCCGCGTCGCCGAGAACATCCCATCGCGCGATTGAGCGCCTGATCAATTTTTTTTGAGGGAGATCGATGTCGACGGACGTCTTCGCGAATCACCTCGAGCACCGCTCACATGACGCGAGCTCTGCTTCGCTCGAGAATTCACTCGCAGACCGGCGCTTCGCAAGCGTCGATGCAGCAGCGCGGCGGCGCAGCGTCGAGCACCCCGAGCAATTCCTCGAGCTCGGGCCGGCGACCGGCGAGCTTGCGATAGCGCAGCACGCCTTCGCGATCGACGATCAGCAAGGCCCACTCGGGCAGCGGCTCGACCAGGCCCGCGCTGCGGGCCAACGCCCCGGCTTCGTCGGCGGCGACGACCGCCTGCAGGCCGAGCTCGCTGGCAAAGGCGTCGGCGCGCTCGGGCGGGAGCGGGCGCACGATCACCAAGGTCGCGCCACGCGATTCGAACTCGACCAGCGCCTTGGCCAGCTCACCGACCCACGCGCTCAGCTCGGCATGCTCGGCGCCCCCAAACCAGAGCAACACGATCGGACCGGCCGCCCGCGCCTCGGCCAAGACCAAGCGAGCACCGCCGCTCGTCGGCAGCTCGATCAGCTCGAGCCGCTCGCCGAGCGCGAGCAAGCCCGGCTGGCTCGGGTCGGCGCCGTAGGCTGGATCGATCACGACGACGTGAGGATCGACGGGCGCGGCGTCGGTCGGCTCGGCGAGATCGGCCACATCGGCGCGCACGCAGGCGAGCGCGCCGATGAACGACATGCCCAACACGAACACGGCCGGCTTCACCATGGCAACTCGAGCTGGGCGCTCGGCTCGTCCGCGTCGATCTCGTCCTCGGCCTGCTCGACCGGCAGCGGGGCGAGCTGGCGCATCAGGCTCGACTCGCGCGCGAAGGAGCCCTCGGTGTGAAGGCTGTCGGGCAGCCGCAGCAGCTCGTAGTCGAGGTGGTGGACGAGTTCGTGCAAGAGCGTGCGCAAGAAGGTTCGAAACGCGACGACCCGCGCCTGCGCGGCCGTCCGCATCCAGACTGTGATCTGCGTGTCGGTCTGGCCGACGACGTGGGCTGGTTGGGCTCGCTCGTAGAGCCCGTGCAGCTCGCCGCTCGCGTCGCTCGGTCGGACACTGAGCACGCGCGTGCGACCGAGCGCGACCACGCCGAGCTGCGTGGTCATGGCCCCGAGCAGACGATGCGCGACGCGACCCGTGGCCCGCGGCTCACCGGCGGCGAGCCGTTGCTCGAGCTGCGCGACCAGAGGCAACAAGGGCGCGACGTCGGGCAGCGGCAAGGTTCGAATCGCGTCGCTGCGGCGATAGATCGCCCGCTTCTTGCTCGAGAGCCGCGTGTAGTAGGGCAAGACCATGATCGCGTGGTGGAGCGACCGATCTACCACGCAGGGCGGGCGCTCGGCCGCGCGAATTGTGTTAGAGCGCCGCCGAG
>JAMHUH010000585.1:0-12725 GCA_035904925.1 Nannocystaceae bacterium | reverse complement strand
GGCCAGTCGGCCGAATATTTGCCTGGATCGCGGATGTCCCGTTCGGCCGAGATCTGGCGCACGAAGCCGCTCGGCCTCGCCCAATACCAAACCACCTGGACCTGGCCCGCCGGCCCGCGCTGGCACGCCTACTTCCACGCGCCCCCGCCCTCGCACTGGCTGGCCGCCTACGTGTGGCACCTGTGCTGGGCGGTCGGCGAGCCCGACCACCCCGAGCACCTCGTGCGCGCGGCCGCCTGCCTCGAGCGCGGCGACGACCCCGAGCTCGTCGCCGAACTGCGCGCCTACCCGGTCGTCCCGACTCCGCCCGAAGTGCTCGCGCTCTTCGACGGCCGCGGCGACCCCTCGCTCGAGTCCACGTAGGGTCAGGGGATCTGATCGTACATCGCCTGCACGATCGTCGCGCAGGGCGTGCCGACGTAGGTGGTCGAGTACTCGATCGCGCCGATATCGGCCATGTCGCCGCGCGGATATCCGCAAAAGTCGTGCGGCACCGCCGGATCGGTCGCGTTTTGCTCGACGATGCTGGCGCCATCGGCCAACGAGAAGTCGCCGATCATCGGTGCGGTGAAGATCGTGTCCATCACGGCGTGCGAGGGCGCGACATTGTTGGCCTCGTCGAGCGGGCGATTCGCTACGCTGGTGTTGAAGCCGTTCTCGAACACGCTGAATCGGAACAGGGTGTCGTGGTCGGGGTGGCCCTCGTAGAACACCGCATTGCGCGGCTCGGCGTCGTAGACGGTGTTGTGGGTGACCCGCGACTCGCGGTCGCTGTTCACCATGATCCCTGCCGAGCTGCCGCCGTTGTTGCAGCCCATCACGATGTTGTTGCGGACCAGCGCCTCTTGGTTCTGGCCCTTCTCGACGCAGTCGCCGTTGCCGTCTTGGTCGACGTCGCCGTCGCAGATCGAGGCCGGCGCGCCGTCGCCGAGCTGGATGCCGCGGTTGGTCTCGCCCTCGGCGCGGGCCTTCTCGCACACGATCAGGTTCTGCTCGATCAAGATCCGCAGCGCCGAGGCCTTCGGATAGACCGCCGAGGCCGACTTCGGCAGCGACACGGGAGTGCTGTAATCCGCGAAGACATTGCCACGTACGACGTGATCCTTGCCGCCGTCGAGGTTCAAGATGTTGTGCGGCGCGTCGTTGTCGACGTAGCGGGTGTTGTGCCAGAAGTTACCGATGAACCACGTGCGGTCCGGGAAGCTGTTCGCGGGACCCTGGCCGACGATCTCGCCGTTGAGCTTCACGTGCGAGGCGAAATTCACGACCTCGTTGGTGCGGAAGATGACGTCGTCGGCGTCGGCGACGATGTGAAAGGCGTGCTCGCAGCCGCTCGCGTCCATGCAATTGCCGACGAAGGTGATGTTCTCGAAGATCCAGAACTTGCCGCGGATCTTGAAATTCTCGATGTGCGACAGGTTGAATGTCACGGTCCCGAGGGTCTCGGCGCGCAGGAAGATCCGGTCCGCGTCGGTACCGTCGGCGTCGACGGCGATCAGCTGGTCGAAGTCGAAGGTGCCCGGGCACACCGTGATGACGTCCCCGCTCGAGGCGTCGGCGATGGCCGCGAGGATCTCGGCCTCGCTGCAGACGGCGACGACGTTGCCGCCTTCGTGGCTCGGCCCATTGTCGGGCTCGTAGAGTTCGTCGCCGCCCGAGGTGTCGGTCTCGGTCGTCTCGCTGTCCTCGGTGCCTGTCGTGCTCGTCGTCGGCCCGGTCGTGCTCGTCGTCGAGTCCGTGGTCGCCGAGTCGCTGGTGTCGTCGGTCGTGGCCGTGCCAATGTCGTCTGCCGTGGCGCCGCTGGTGTCGTCGGTGCAGCCGGACGCGAGCACGAGCACGAGCAACACCCGAGACGGTCGCAGGGTCATGCGACAACGTCGCTCATGCGGCGTGCTCGGTCAAGATTCGAAATACACGATTCTGAAGGTCGCGGTCGAATGGGGTCAATCGAGGCGATGCCGCCAAGATCGTCCTGTTGAGGTCCACTGTGCCGACGATGGATTCCTTTGACTTCGACGAATATGAGCAACTCGTCGAAGCAACCGCAAAAACCGATCCGCGAATTCACCTCTTGGTGGGAGAATAGGCGGGCCCGCTCCTCTTCCGTGAGTCAGCTCATGGAAGATTGCGGGATTAGCCATTCCACGGAGGCCACGCGCCTCCAAAAAACCTAGCAAGATCAACAACTAACGAAGGGCGGAATATGGGGCTCGAACCCACGACCTCCTGAATCACAATCAGGCGCTCTAACCAGCTGAGCTAATCCCGCCGTACAGGGGTGCTCATATAACACGCGCCACCGGTCGATGCCAGCCCAACGATGCGATACTCCTCACGAGTTTGGCGCCGGGAGGGGTCGCATGGAAGGGGCGCAGGCTCGCAGTTGACGGCCTGCGCCGTCCGGGGGTAGCCGTAGCCCATGATCTACCCCGGGACGGAGCTGCGCCTCATCGACGAGCGGACGGGCTACGGCGTGTTCGCGACCAGCCTCATCCCGCGGGGATCGGTCGTGTGGGTCCACGACGAGCTCGATCAGGTCCTCAGCGCGGCCCACGTGGCGACCCTGCCCGCCGTGCTGCAAAAGCACGTCGAGCGCTACGCGTACCTCGACGGCAAGGGCAATCGGGTGCTGTGCTGGGACCACGGCCGCTACATGAACCACTCGTGCGAGCCCAACACGACCAGCATCGGGACCCTGATGGAGGTCGCGCGCGAGGACATCCAGCCCGACGAAGAGCTGACTTGCGAGTACGGGATGATCCACGTGGTCGAGGCCTTCGACTGCACCTGCGGCGCGCCGGGCTGTCGCGGCAGGCTCGAGCCGAACACGCCCGCGACGTGGGAGCGCTGGGACCGGGAGGCGGCCGAGGTGTTCGGCTGGGCGATCCAGGTCGATCAGCCCGTCTTGACGGCGGCCGCGAGCCAGGGTCCTGGAGCTTGGATCATCCAAGCGATCCTCGAGCGGCGACACGTCCAGCTGCCCTCGTGGGCCGACGGCGTGCCGGGGTCCTGAGCCCTCGACGATCATCGCGACCACCTCGTCGTCGCTCCTCCGGTCTCGCCGAGCGGAGTCAGGGTGATCGCCCTCGAGTCGCTCAGGGTCTCGAGCGTGGCGTCGCGGGCGAGGCCGAGATCGACGGGGGCGGCCCCGGCCATGGCGTGGAGGCCCGCGATTCGACCTGACGATCCCAACGCGGGTCTTCGACGACCAAGCGCAGAACCTCGTCGATCGCCGCGCGACCGAGCGCGAGCGCCCCCAACCAACCTGCGCCGCGGCCCTGCGCGAGCGCACGCACGAGCGCGCGATCAACCACCGAAGAACACGCTCGCCTCGGCGATCCTCACGCGAGCACGCTATCACGAGCCCGCGCGAGCGATCCCGGCCGCCGGCCCTTGACGCGGCCCGCCGACCCGGGCACACGCCTGCCGTGGCGACCCTGCCTTCGCGCGAGCTCGAGACCTTTCCCAACCCCAGGCCCGAGCGGAGCTATGAGATCCGCTTCGAGTGCCCGGAGTTCACGTGCCTGTGCCCGCTCACCGCACAGCCGGACTTCGCGACCATCCGCATCCGCTACTGTCCGGACCAGCGCTGCGTCGAGCTCAAGGCGCTCAAGCTCTACCTGTGGTCGTACCGCGACCAAGGGGCCTTTCACGAGGCGGTCACCAACCAGATCCTCGATGATCTGGTCGCGGCGACCGATCCTCGCTGGATGGTCGTCGAGGGCGACTTCATGGTCCGGGGCGGAATCCGCACGATCATCGAAGTCCGGCACGATCAGCGTGCGCAGGGCTAGCCGAGTTCGATACACTGCCCGGCGACCGCCACGCGAAGCGCGTGGACCAGGAGACCTCTGATGGCCATCTTCTCCCTCACCGCTCCTCTGCTCGCCCTCTTCCTGTCCTTCGGCGGGTTCGGCTGGCAATACTCCGACCAGACCGACGAGAGCGGCAACGCTTATGTCGAGCTGAACTCGGACGAGGCGCTGTCCAGCGTCAACGTCAAGATCACCGGTTCGGACGGCAGCACGCTGACCAAGACCGTCAGCATCAAGCCGGGCAAGCCGACCAAGATCACCTGGAAGCAGAAGGACCGGCAGGTCTCCTACGACATCGAGATCGAGGCCAACGACGCGTTCACCAACGGCAGCTTCGAAGTCCAAAAGCCGATCGCGGGCGGCAAGAAGGCCCCCTTCGAGCTGCTCAGCGACCGCACCGACATCGTCGATCGGCAGAAGATCAAGTACAAGACGCCCTTCACCGTCAGCAGTCGGACCTTGCAGGTCTACGACACCGACGGCGATCTGATCACCGAGAAGCTGATCACCGACGAGGTCATCGAGGCCGGTCAGACCTTCGAGATGAGCTGGAACACCGACCGCGAGGTGTTCATGATCAAGGTCACCGGCGAGGACGACACCGGCTTCTCGTACACCGACACGCGGGTGCCCTGGGCGGTCGACATCCCCCACACCGAGGTCAACTTCGACTCGGGCAAGGCGATCATCAAGCCGAGCGAGGAGCCCAAGGTCGCCGAGGCCTTCGCGGTGCTCGTGCACGAGCTCGCCGGGCTCGACAAGGCCAACCTCGCGGTCAACGGCAACCTCTCGGCCCAGCTCTACATCGTCGGCTACACCGACACGGTCGGCAACGCGGGCGACAACCAAAAGCTGTCGGAGGAGCGGGCCAAGGCGATCGCCAAGTACTTCTTCGACAAGGGTGCGTGGTGCGAGATCTACTACGCCGGCATGGGTGAGCGCGGGCTCGCGGTCGAGACCGGCGACAGCGTCGACGAGGTCCGCAACCGGCGAGCGATGTACATCCTGGGCGTGCAAAAGCCCGCGGGCGGCGGCTCCGTGCCCAGCCAGGGCGCGTGGAAGAAGCTGACCGACGTCCGGCCGCGGATGATCCAGAACCTGCCCGACCTGCCCGAGAGCTACATCAAGTACAAGGCCGAGCAGCAGCGCAAGCGCGAAGAGAAGTTCGGCACCAGCAAGCCCAGCGGCGACGACGAGGGCGGCGACGGTGACGATGATGGTGAGGGTGGCGGCTCGGGCAGCGCCAGCGAGGGCGGCTCGGATCACGAGGGCTCGAGCGGCGACAAGGGTGATGGCCCCTACCTCGGCCCCGATTCCGGCGAGAAGCCGGGCGCGACCGCCAAGGGCTGCGCGACCACCCAGCCGGGCAGCGCCGGTGCGGGGCTGCTCGCGTCGCTCTTCGGCCTGCTCGGTCTCTCCGGGCTGACTCGCCGCCGTCGCCAGGTCTGATCTCGGATCAGCCAAGCAACGCGAGCTGCTCGACCTCGTCGCGCGCCGGACCCCAGCGGGCCAGGTAGCGGTCGAGGTCGAGCTTCTTGCGCGTGTTGTCGGAGCTCATGTAGCGGACCTTCCCGAAGATCGGCCGCTCGGGTCCCCAGGGCCGATCGAAGCGGCCCAACACCCAGCCGATCCCGCTGTAGGAATTGGGGTCGCGGCCGTCGAGCGCCCACTTGTCGTTGAGCTCGATCATCGTCGCCCAAGCCTCGCGCGGGCTGGCGCTCCACTCGAGGATCTTCTTGCCCCAGACCATGCGCAGGTAGTTGTGAATCCGGCCCTCGGCTCGCAACTGTCGCTGCGCCGCGTTCCACAGGCCATCATGGGTCTGCGCCAGCTCGAGCTGCTCGCGCGAATACACGTAGGGCCGCAGATCGCCGGCGTGCTTGGCCAAGGTCTCGCGCGACCACTTGGGCAGCGCGTCGTACTCGGCATGATCGGGGCGGTGCCAACAATCGTGAAAGCCGAGCTCGCGCCAGACCACGGCTTGATCGAGGAAGCCCTCGGCCGCCTCGCCGAGGCCCCACCAGCCCAGCTTGGCCCCGCGCAGGGCTCGGGCGTCGCCGAGCTTGCTCGCGTCCCAATGCTCGCGGGCGAACACGCGGGCGACCAGCTCGTGGACACCCACGTGGCCGAAGTGCAACCAGGGCGAGAGCCCGCTCGCGACCTCGTCGTCGGGGTGATTGCGGCCTTCGGCGTAGCGAGGGAGTCGCTCGGCCAAGAACTCGCGCAGCCGCTGCTCGCCCGCTCGCGCGCCGCCTCGCAGCGGGCTCGGAGCGACGCCGTGATCGATCGGCAAGCTGGCTTGGAGCTGGTCGTCGTCGAGCTCGCGAGTCGAGAGCGCTGGACCAGCCGAGCCCAACGTCGGGAGTCGAGCGAGGCGCGGCAGCGCGAGGCCGGCGAGCGGGTCGGCCATCGGCATCGCCTCGAGGTGCGGCGCCGCGCTGCGATGAAAGAAGCGGCGAAAGTCGTGAGCCCGGGCGAAGCTCGCCTCGGAGGTCTGGAGCGGCAAGATCCCGTTGCCATCGACGGCCTCGAGCCGAATCGCGAGCTGCTCGCCGGCGCGCTCGATCATCGCGGGCAAGAAGAAGGTCGGATACTCGTCGGTCACGACCAGGCAGGCGCGCGCGGCCAGGCGGACCAGCAATCCCCTGCCCTGATCAGGTTCGCGTTCGACCCAAGGCAGGTAGCGGACCGAGGTCTCGGCCAGGCGCGCGGCGTTGTCTCGCATGCCGTCGAGCACGAAGCGATGCAGTCGATCGTTGGCCCGCGGGTAGCCGATGCGCATGGGCTCGAACACCAGCAGCGGCTTGCCGAGTCGCTGCGCGTGCCAAGCCGCGTGCTGCAAGCCGAAGTTCCAGCGAGTCCGGCGTTGGGCGATCATCCAGTAGATCACGTAGGCCCCCTCGCCGACGATCGGCGCCCGGTTGACCGCGCGGACCCGGAGCTTGGGGAGGGCCTCGACCATCGGCCGCAGGTTGTTCCCGACCCGGTCGCGCCGCCATCCACCCGCGCCTCTCGGGCCACGCACGCCCTCCCCTGGGCCCGAACTTCGTTGTTCACCGGGCCGCTCTTCACGCGTATGCTGGCCGCGCGATGGCCAAGACGCTCGACTACAACGCCACATTGACCGCTCGCGAGGACCTCACCGACGTGCTCGCGGTGTTCAAGGTGACGCCCGATCAGCCGATCGCCGAGGGTCGCTGGTTCATCCCCGGCCAGTACCTCACGCTCGGGCTCAACAACGAGGCGGTGCCCGAGCTCGGCAGCGTGCGTCGGGCGATGTCGATCGCCTCACCCCCGCAGCAACGCGGCACGATCGACTTCTACATTCGCTACGTCAACGAGCCCGAGAGCGCCAACCCGCTGACCCATCTGCTGTGGAAAATGAAGGCCGGCGATCGCATCAACATGTCGGCGCGAGCGGTCGGCAAGTTCAACGTCGACGACACGATCGGCGCCGACGACAAGCGCCTGCGCGTGCTGGTCGCGGCCGGCACCGGGCTCGCGCCCTTCACCTCGATGGTCGAGGCCGAGCTGGCCGAGAACCCCAACGCCCGGCTGGACAACTACGCGCTGCTGCACGGCTCGAGCTACCTGCCCGAGCTCGGCTACAAGGCCCGGCTCGACCAGCTGGTCGTCGAGCACGGCCTCCACTACCTGCCGACCATCAGCCGCCCGCAAACGGCCCCCGAGTGGACGGGCGCGGGCGGCCGCGTCGAGGACTTCTTCAAGGCCGAGCGCCTCGACGAGACCGAGCGGGCGATGGGCCTCGCGCCCGGCGAGCTGCGTCCCGATCGCGCGGTGATCTACATCTGCGGTCTGGTCGGGACCATCGCGATGACGGTCGAGCGGCTGCTCTGCCGCGGTTTCGTGCCCTTCCACCCGCGGATCCGCCGAGCGCTCGGCATCCCCGAGTCGGTCGAGTCGACCGTCTACTACGAGCAGTACGACAACACGCCGGTGGTCGACATCAACAACCCCGACGAGGTCGCCCGGCTCAAGGCGATGATGCCGTCATGATGCCGTCATGACGCCGTCCGTGCCCGGGTAGCCGGACGCGCTCAGTCCTTGCCGAGCTCCCAGCGGGTCCAGGTCGTCCAGCACGCCGCCATCGCCTGATCGTCCTCGATGGCGTAGCGGCGAGTGTCGGCGTACCAATCGAGGTTGCCGCGCATCCAGGCCTGGAGCGCGCGGACGTAGGCGCGCGAGTCGGTGTCGTCGAGCTGCTCGAGCTGCGCGGCCAGCTCGGTGAAGGCCTCGAGCTCCGAGTTGCACATCTCGATCGCGCGATCGAGCGCTTGGTCCCAAGTCAGCCCGTACTGGTCGGCGAGCACCACGACCAGGTTGCTGGTCGTCTGCTCGCTGATCTCCTTGTCGAGCCCGTAGATGTCGTTGACCCAACAGATGTGGTTGTTGGCCATGACCTCGAGCTGCTCGACGTAGACGTTGCGCACGAAGTCGAGTCGCCGCCCATCGATGCCGATGCCAGCCAGGTCGAAGCAGGGAAACACGGCGCTGACGAGCAAGCGCAGCTTGCTGTAGGTCGCGAGGCGCGGGACTCGGCCCTGCATGCGGATCAGTCGCTCCCACCGGCAGCCCTCGAGGTACTCGGTGATGTGACCGGCCAGGCGCTGGCGCCAGGCATCGCTGGCCCAGCGGCCAACCCGGGCGAGGATGTCGACGAGCGCGTGGTCGAGCGGGGTGTCGCCCTCGCGGAGCACGTCGCCGCGAGCCAGCGCGATCAGGCGATCCTCGCGGGCGACCAACTTGACCATGTAGTCGGGGTCGATCGACGCCTGCGTGTCACACATGTCATCGAAGAAGAAGACGAAGGTGATCCAGTCGGTGATCAGCTCGAGCTGCTCGGCGTCGACCTCGGGATAGGCCCGAGCCGCCAGCCAAGGGAAGCGCGCCGCGACGAAGCGCGCGTACTTCTCGGTCGCTTGGACTCGAACCAGACCGAGCTCGACCACCCAGCGCATGACATGCGCGTCGGCGCGCTCGAGGTTGGGGTTGATCGCCGAGACGATCGAGCACGCGAGCCGCGGTCGACCCTCGGGCGAGTGCTTGGGATCGAAGCGCAAGACCAAGCCCGAAGGCGAGGCAGGGAGGGAGGCATCCGAGAGACGGTGAGCGGGGGAGTTCATGACGTCTGTTGCGGAGATCGCGGAAAAGTGACGAGATAAATCTGCAATTCAAACTACATCTTCGTCACAAAGTCATCGTGTGACTCGATACAACCGGTCGGGGGAAAAAGCAACACCGGCACCTTCAAAATTCCTTGGTTGCTGTATATCACAGATGGGGCGTTTTCGTACCAAGGTCAATTTCGCTATTTAGTGGTGAAAATACGTAGTTCAGGCAAATGCGATTTTCACGCATGACCAGTCGACTTTCCAGTTTCACTAAAATCGCATCGCGTCCAAAACGCCACGGTGTCGAAACCCATTGAGGGTGACGCTATTCGTCACCCTCGCGCTCCGACTACACTGATCGCGAGTGAACGCCATCCGGCAATGCACCGGGTGCGGTGCCGTCGTCGAGTTCGCAGGTGCCTCGGTCAGCATCCGCTGCGGCTACTGCGACGCGCCGATGGTCGACGAGGTTCGAGCCACGGGGCGCGTCGACGCGGTCGTGCCCTTTCGCGTGCCGCAGCGCGGCGCGCTCGATCGCCTGCGTGCGTACCTCGACGGCAAGCGCTGGGCCCCGCGCGAGCTCCAGCAGCTGCGCGTCGACGGCCGAGGTCTGCGTGGCGTGTTGGTGCCCTTCTGGGCCTACGAGGGGGTCGTTCGCAGCGACTACGAGTCGAAGGTCGGCATCCACTGGACGCGAACCGAGACCTACACCGACTCCGAGGGCAAGACCCAGACGCGAACGGTGACCGAGACCGAGTGGTTCGAGCTCTCGGGCAGCGCGGCCCGGCAAGTCAGCGATCACTTGGTCTCGGCCTCGCTCGGACTCCCCGAGATCGAGGCCAACGAGATCGAGCCCTTCGATCTCGGTTGGGCCCAGCCCTTCGACGCGCGGCTCTTGTCGGGCTACGAGGCCGAGCTGCCGAGCGTGGCCACGCCCGACGCCGATCGGGTGGCGGCGACCGAGCTGCGCGACCTCGAGGCCGCCCGGATCACCCACACGCTCTTGCCCGGTGACCAGAACCGCGTGACCTCGATCCGCTCGCAGGTCGAGATCTCGGCCCGGAAGCTGCTGCTCTTGCCGATCTGGATCGCGACCTACCATCACGGCCAAGGCGAGAAGGCGATCGTGTTGCGGCTGCTCGTCAATGGCCAGACCGGCGAGGTCGTCGGCGACGTGCCGGTCTCGCGCTGGAAGATCGCCATGGCCGTGTTGGCCGGCCTGCTGGTGGTCGGCGTGATCGCGCTGATCGTCTGGCTGAGCCAGCGCGGAGGTCAGCCATGACGCTCGCCAACGACGACCTCTTGCGCTGTCGCTCGTGCGGCGGCTCGGTCATCTGGGACGCGAGCCACAGCGGCGCGGCCTGTCTCTTTTGTGGCTCGGTCGCGCTCGAGGTCCAAGCGCCCGAAGAGGCGCTGCCGGTCCCGGACGGCTGGCTGCCGATCAGCATCGAAGCGAGCGTGGCCGACTCGCGCTTTCGGGCCTGGGCGACCAGCTCATGGTTTCGTCCGGCGATCCTGAAGACCACGGCGATCCAGCTGCGTCCGATGCTCTTGCCGGCCTGGCGCTTCCACAGCCGGCTCGAGACCCACTGGGCAGGGCTGCGTCGCGCCCGAACGCAGTCGGGCAAGGCCCCCGTCGCGGGCGTCGAGACGCTCGAGCTCTACCACATGGTCCCGGCGTCGACGGGGCTCACCCAGGTCGAGCTCTTCGGCCTCCAGCCCTTCGACGAGCGCACGACCCAGCCCTGGTCGAGCGAGGCGCAGACGATGATCTGGGAGCCGCCCGCGCTGACGCGACAAGGCGCGAGCAGCCGCGCCCACCATGACCTCGCCGCCGATCACCAGCGGCGCATCGCCCACGCGCATGGCCTGGTCAAGTGCAACGTCAGCCCGCTGATCGACGACCTCGACGTCCGCCTGTTGATGGTCCCGATCTACATCGGTGCCTTCCGCTTTCGCGATCGGCCCTGGCGCTTCTTGATCAACGCTCAGACCGGCGAGGTCGTCGGCGACGCGCCGATCGATCGGCTCAAGCTCGCGGCCCTGATCGCGGGCGGCGTCGCCTTGCTCGCGCTGATCGGCCTGATCATCGCGCTCTCGCGCTGAGCTTCGCCCGAGCTCCGACCTCGCCCCCAGCTCAGTCCTCGTCGGGCAGCGCGATGTGATCCGCGACCGCGCTCCACAGCCGCTCGAACGCCGGCCGCCGAAAGCCGCTGCCGGTCACGACCCAGTCGATGTGCGGCGGGTCGTGCTTGGGATCGTCGAAGTAGCCGATCACGTCGTGATGATCGGCCCGAGCGACGTGCACGACCCGCTCGTGCAGCTGCGATCGAGTCGGGACCATCGCGTCGTTGGCCGTGCTGGTCGGGACCTTGCCGTACTCGGCGATCAGCCGCTCGCGCTGGGCGGGCGTCGGCTCGGGCAAGGTGTCGGGCCGCTGGGTCGCACAGAGTCGATAGAGGCCTTGATAGATCGCGTGGCTGAGCTGGCCGATCGGCGAGAGGCCGACTTCGAAGGGCCCGCGCATGCTCGGCGGCCGAGCTCGGGTCAACACGCAGCCCTGGCGGATCCGCGGGTCGAGTCGGTAGTGCTCGGAGAAGCCCGCCATCGCCGAGGGCCACAGCTGCCGAATCAAGGTCTGATCTTGCCTCACCGCCGCCGCGAAGCCTTCGACCGGGGCCAAGCGATCGCGCGAGAGCGGATCGACGAGCAGCGAGTAGGCGCGATCCAGCGCCGATTCGCGCAAGAGCACCAGCTCGTCGAGCCGCCCGAGCAGCCGGCCGAGCGCGAGCGCGCTGACCAGAGGCCGACCCGCGTAGCGCAGCCCGTGGACCCCGAGCAAGCCAACCAGCCGGAGCAGCTTTTGGCCCTCGACCCGCACGAGCAGCTCGGCGAGCGGCGTGCCGTGATGCGGGGTCGAGACGGTGACCAGGCTCCGCACCCGCGAACGCAGGCCATCGAGCTCGTGCAACCCCGTCAGCGGTCCGTCGCGGCTGAGCAGCACGCGGGCATCGAGCCCACCCGTGGAGTGGCCGATGATGTGCACGGGCGAGCCATCGCGCGAGACGATCGCCAGCAGCTTGTCGGCCAGGTAGCGGGCCCGCTGCTCGAGCGAAGCCGTCGGCAGGGTGTCGAGCGCGTGTACGCGCGCCGCGATCCCTTGGGCCGCCAGCGCATCGCGGAGCAGCTCTCGAACGCCAAAGAAGTAAGGCAGCCCGGCGAGCACCTGGAACCCGAAGAACCCCGGGACGAGGAAGACATGGACGGGCGAGCTCACCCAGGCGCTTTGTAACAGTCGCGGCCGGCGCCGTCACGTGATACACAGCCAAGCTGGCCTACCCGATGATGACGTTCGAGACAGTCGCCGAAGACACCGGCTTCAAGCTGGGCAGGATCGGCAACCTCGCGATCATCCTATGGAAGGCGACGCCGACGGTCGCGTGGGCGCGGACCGTCTGCGACAGCTTCCCGAGCATCGCCAACGAGCAGGGCCTCGCGATTCTGACCGTGCTGACGCCCGAGACCGGACCGCCCGACGGCGGAGTCCGCCGAGTGTTCGACGCGACCATGAAGTCGATGAACGACCGCATCGTCGGCAACGCGATCGTCATCGAAGCTGGCGGCGTGCTCGGCAGCCTCCTGCGCGCCGTCTCGCGCACCTTGACCATCGTCGGACGCAGCGCCTTCGCAATCGAGACCTTCTCGACCACCACCGACGGCGTCGAGTGGCTGGTCGAGCTGCTCGCCACGCGCGGCGGCCAGGCTCCGAACATCGACG
>JAMHUH010000584.1:0-6277 GCA_035904925.1 Nannocystaceae bacterium | reverse complement strand
GACGTTCACGCCGTTGCAAGCCAGCGCGGGGGCGTTGCAGTTTGCCGGCTGCGAAGGCCAAGGAAACTCTGATTTTGTTCGTCATTCCGGCGAGGCGCTCTACAACAGCCGAATGGCTGGTCAAGCCGGAACCCATCCTGGGATGTCGACGGCACCATGGTCGACATCGCCGAGGCCTGCGACGTGATCGCCGGCTGGGACGGCCTGCTCGATCTCGACAGCGTCGGCGCGGTGATCTGGCGCGAGTGGATCGGCGACTACGACTACGAGGTGACCTTCGACGCGGGCTCGCTCTTCGAGGTCCCCTTCGACGCCACGGCCCCGGTCGACACGCCCAACACGCTGGCCCCGGCGATCAACGGCAACGACCGCGCGCTCGATGCCCTGGCCAACGCGGTCCTGCGCCTCGACCAAGCTGGCCTCGCGATCGACGCCTCGCTCGGCGAGGCCCAGTTCGCGCGCAAGGGCGCCAAGGACATCCCGATCACCGGCGGCAATCGCTTCGAGGGCGTGACCAACCTGATGGTCTACGACCAGCTGCGCAGCGACTTGACCACGCCGATCCCCCGCGGCGTCGAGCTCCACGCTCCGACCTCGCTGACCGACGAGGGCTACCTGGTCAACTACGGCAGCAGCTTCATCATGGCGATGCAGTTCACCGACGAGGGGCCGGTCGGACGCGGGATCCTGACCTACTCGCAGTCGGCCGAGGTCGACTCGCCCTGGTTCGACGATCAGACCGAGATGTTCTCGAACAAGCAGTGGCGACCGCTGCTCTGGCACGAGGCCGACATCCTCGCGGATCCGAACTTGATCGAGTACGCCGTCAGCGGGAACGAGTAGCCAGCCAGTCGAGGATCGCGGCGATCACCTCGGGCGCGACCCGGCGCTCGAGGTCCGAGTAGTGCCCGGGCGTCGAGCGGCCGGGCTCGGGCTTGAACAGGTGATCGACGTCGACGAAGGCGCGCGACACCGACGACCTGCGCGAGCTCAGCAGCGCGGCGATCGGGCCAAAGTCGCGCTCGGGGCTGACCTGAAAGTCCTTGTCGCCTTGCAGGGCGAGCACCGGCACCTTCACGGCGCGCAGCCGCTTCAGCGGATCCTCGGCGAAGGCCTCGATCATCCAGGCGCGCGCGCCGACGCTGCTGGCCGGCAGATCGCGGTCGGCGAGCGCGGCGTCGTGGACGTCGCGGGCTCGCTGCACGTTGGCTCGGATCTCGGCGTCGCGGTGACCGAGCATCGAGGCTCGAATCTCGTCGTAGACCAGCTCGCGGAGGTTTCGACCGGGCGCGGCCAGCAGGATCATGCCGGCGAGCGGGCGCTTGCGGCCGCCGACCCGCGCCCCTTCGCCCGCGAGGATGCTGGCCATCAGCGCGCCCTCGCCATGGCCGATCACGAAGATCCGCCGCGCATCGATCTCGGGCCGCGCGGCCAGGCTCGCCAGCGCCCGCCGACCGTCGTCGACCAGGCTGCGAAAGCCGGGCGCCGGCTCGTCGCCGATCTCGCTGCCGCCGACGCCCCGATCGTCGAAGCGCAGGACCGCGAAGCCAGCCCGCGCGAGCGCGTCGTGGATCTCGTGGCTGCCCATGTCGATGCCGCTCTCGGGGATCAGCCCGTGGCGATCTTGGGGCCCTGCGCCAGCCAAGAAGAGCACGCCGGGCAGCTTGGCCGCCGGGTCGCGGCTGCGCGGCAAGACCAGCTCGGCGGCCAGCTCGGGCGCCTCGCCCTGGCTCGGGATCCCGACCTCGACCAGCTCGAGATCGTCGGGCGCGACGTAGTGGGGCTGGGGGTGGGCGGGCAAGAAGTCGGCGAGCGCGTCGGCCTCGGGCGCGAGCGGGCGATAGCGCGGACGCTCGCCAGCCAGGCCCTCACCGATCCGCAGCGTGGCTAGGCTCGTGCGCTCGCCCGCGAGCACGAGCGTGGCGCTCGGGCCCGCGAGCTCCGTGTCGGTCAGGGTCATGCTCAGCTCGTTGACCGCGTCGCGCTCGGGGTCGAGGCCGCGCTGGTGAACGCCGCCCGCCTCGTCGACGCCGACGCCGAGCCGCAGCATCAGCTCGCGCAGGTAGAGGGCGTGGCTCGGCACGATCCACACGTCCGCGGAGTCCTCGGCGATCATCAGGTCACCCAAGCGACGCAGCTCGAGCGCCTTGCCGCGCCAGCTGTACTTGCTGACCCGCAGCGGCGTGCGGAACTCGGCCGAGCGCGGGCGGCCGAGCGCGTCGAGCCAGGTGTGCAGCTCCCAGCTCGACGCGGGCGCGCCCGCGACTTGGTACTGCGCGACGAAGTGCCAGAGCGAGCCCAGCTCGGGGTGCTCGATCGTGCCGAGGCAGCGGCCACGCGTGATCGCGACCGGCTCACCCGCGTCATCGAGCACCGCCCAGCTGCGCAGCGAGGTCGCGCAGAGCTCGGCGAGCTCCGCCTTGCGGGTGGCGTGCAGCGGAGTCGGCTCGGGCGGCGGCGTGGGCTCGCTCGGGCGACAGCCGAGCAGGCTCGAGATCAGCAGCAGCGCGAGCGTGGTCGACGACCTCACGCCGAGAGTCTGGCCGGGCTCGCGCGCGCCGTCGAGTCTGCTTTGGCGCAGGGCGCTGGGTTATCGTCAGCCAATGCTCTCGCGCTGGGTCCCGATCGTGTTGGTCTGTGGCTTTGCGCTCGGCTGCCGTGACGACGCGGGCGGCGGCGACGACGAGCTGGGCAGCGAGAGCACCTCGAGCACGAGCGAGTCCGACTCGGGCAGCGACTCGGGCAGCGAGAGCGACACCGCGAGCACGAGCGAGTCCGACTCGGGCAGCGAGAGCACGAGCGACACCGGCGGACCGCTCGACGACCTCCTGACCCTCGATCACGTCCAGCTCGAGGGCACGCACAACAGCTATCACATCGAGCCCCAGCTGCCCTTCGATCCCAGCCACGAGTACACGCATCCGCCCCTCGACGTGCAGCTCGAGGACTACGGCGTGCGCAGCTTCGAGCTCGATCTCCACCGAAACGGCGACCTGCTGCTCGTCTATCACATCCAGGTGATCGACGCGCTCACGACCTGCACCAAGCTCAGCGACTGCCTGACCACCATCAAAGGTTGGTCGGACGCGCACTCGAGCCACGTGCCGATCATGGTGTGGCTCGAGATCAAGGACAGCACCGGCGGCATGACGATCGACGATCTGGGCTTGGTCGATCAGACCATCCTCGACGTGTTCCCGGCCGAGCGCGTGCTGACCCCCGACCTCGTCCGCGGCAGCCATGCCACGCTGCGCGAGGCGATCGAGACCGAGGGCTGGCCCAAGCTCGGCCAAGTCCGCGGCACGATCATGTTCATGGTCCTCAACGGCGATCACCCCTCGGTCGCCGCCTACACGCAGGGCAACACCAACTTGGACGGCCGCATGATGTTCGTCGACGTCGAGGACTTCACGCTGCCCTACGCTGCGGTCAGCAAGATCGACGATCCGAGCAGCCCGGCGATCGCCGACGCGCACGCAGCCGGGGTCCTGACGGCCAGCAACATCTGTGGCGCGGGGACGGCCGAGGACGAGTGCTTCACCAAGCTGGCCGCTGGTCTCGCGAGTGGCAGCCACGACTTGATGGACGACTTCCTCGCGCCGATCGAGGGCGGGACCTACTTCCTCGATCTGCCGGGCAACCCGGCCCGCTGCAACGAGGTCACGGCGCCGCCGGAGTGCACGGCCGCCGCGATCGAGGACCTGCCTTAGCCTGACGCGATATTGGCGTTCCCGAAGCATGTGTCGAGCAACCGGGAACGGAGTGCGCGGCCGCCTTCAACGACGGGTATGGGGTATGTTCCGTGCTGTAGTGCGCATCACAGGACGATATTCGAGTGAGCGTCGAACTCGACATCGGAGGTTCGCACCCGTGAGCCGAGGGATCGCATGGCGGGTCCCGGCGCTCGCGGCCGGGCTGCTCGCGCTGGCCACCGCCTGCACGCGGAGCGAGTATTCATTCGAATACGAGACCGAGCACGTTCGCGTGGCGCGAACCTTCGATGCCCCGCTCTGCGCGGGCACGCTTCGCGCCATCGATAGCGACGCGGCCCGGATCGCCACGCAACTCGACGCCGAGGAGCTCGCGCCGATGGACATCGTGCTCGGCATCGAAGCCGTGTTCGAGCACTGCCCCGAGGGGTCCCGGGGCTGCGCGCAGCCGGGCGAGCGGGTGTGGTCGGAGCTAGGCTCGGTCGGGCACGAGCTCGTTCACGCGTTCGCGGGGCCGGCTCCGGGCGGGGTTCATGCCTTCTTCGAGGAGGGCCTGGCCGAGGCGCTCGGTGGCGGGGCGCTGGGCATCCACCGTCTCGAGCTCGAATCCGAAGACATGGCGATCCTCGACATCGTCGCCGCGACCCAGCTGAATGATGCGCAGTACGAGATCGCCGGCCATTTCGTCACTTGGCTGATCGAACGCTGGGGATTGTCGAGCTTCTTGGAATTTCGGGCGTCGCTGGGTACCACGGGCACCTTCGCGGCGATCGACGAGACCTTCCTGGACGCCTACGGAGTCACGCTCGCAGCTGCCGAGGCCATGTGGCGGAGCACGGCGCCTTCGACGTACACGCTCGGCGATGGCGGCTGCGCTGGCCCGAGCGAGCCGTGGGTCGACGAGGGTCGCTGGTCGGCCACGATGAGGGCAGACTGCGACGACATCAGCACCCGAGGTCCCCTTGGCGGCTGGACGCAGGTCGAGCCCGGCATGGTCCGAACGGTGCTGGTCGACGTGCTGCGACCGGGCCGCTATCGGCTCTCGGGCGCCGCGAGCCGCAGCGCGACCCTCGAGCTGGATTCGGCCACGTGCGGGTGCTGGAACGCGAGTTTCCAGGGCCGTGAGGAATACGCGGTCGCCGAGGATGCCCGGACCTACGAGGTCGACCTCTCCGCATGTCGATACGAGCTCTCGCTGGTGGTCGGCGGCGTCGAGCCGACCGAGGCCGAGGTCGACCTCGAATTGCTCGAGGCCGATCCATGGTGACCCGTCACGCTTGGATCACGTCGTTGTCGGTGCTCGTGGCGTGTGCAGACCCGCCCATTTCGTTTTTTGACGAGCCGCGCCCCTGCGAGTTGCTCGGCGAAGTCTGCCCGCCCGCGATCCCGACTCAGCTCGAGCTCGTGGACTTCGATCACGACGGGAGGGACGAGTTCGTGATCCTGGGCCTCGAAGGTGAGCTCGTCGTCGGGAACCCCGAGGATGGCGAGGTTCTGGCGAGTGCCCGCGTCGAGGTCGAATGGGGGACGACGCTCTCGCGCTGCTCGTCGGCCGACCTCGTGTTCCAGCATACTCTGGAGCAGTGGTGGCTCTGGGAATTGACCGACGCGCGGATCGAGGCCGCCGACCACGGCGTGCTCACCGGGTCCTACGCTTGCTTCGACCTCGGAGCCGGAGCGGATACGATCGTGGAGGTCGACGCCGACTTGCTTCGGGTCGACGGCGTCGAGGTCGGCCTCGGCCTCGTCCCGCCGGGTGAATCGCTACGCGGCCTCGCCCTTCGGCCCGAGGACGAGTCCGGCCAGCGCTTCTCGCTCTTCGGTTTCGCGTTGGACGAGAACGTCCGGATGGCGCGCGTCGACCTCGAGGCCGTCGAGGTCACGGCCGCGCAGCTCTGGCCCTGGGGACCGACTCGCATCGAGGTTCTCGCGGTCGCGGGTCGAGACCTGGTGGTCGGTGGCCCGATCACGCTCGACTCGGGCGAGCTCGCGATCGTCCGCGAGATCGATCTCGCGAGCGCGCCGGCGACCTGGCAGGTCGAGCGGGTGTCGTTGCCGTGGTGGCCGCAGCAGCTCGTGCTCGCCCAGCTCGACGACGATCCCGAGCCTGAACTGCTCGTTGCGCCGCTGCCGATCTCGGCGCTGGCGATCATCGGCGTGGGTGACTCGGCGAGCGTGCAGATGCTCGAGCTCGAGTTCGAGGGCGTCGATCTGGCCGCGGGCGACGTCGATGCCGACGGCTTGGACGAGATCTTCGCGATCGATCCTCGCGAGGATCGCATCCTCGAAGTCGAACTTTAGTCGGGCCCCGAGACCATCAGCGCCGCTCGACGGCCTCGGGGACGACCAAGACCCGATTTGGACAATGGATACCTCGTTGGTGTCGAGTTCCAATGACCACTCCTGTTCGCACCATGGCTATCCCTGGACTCCTCGTCCAGATTTGGGCCGCCTCGAGCTCGATCCCCCAGCGCTCGCGGCGTGGCATCATGGCCTCGTGGCTCGCCGCGAACTCTTGCTCGAGCGCTACGAGACGCTCGAGCGCGTGGGCGAAGGTGGCATGGGCG